>NZ_JAPNXR010000010.1:0-191371 GCF_030397615.1 Vibrio sp. 14N.309.X.WAT.E.F5
TTGTAGTTACTTGTTTCTAGATGCGAGATGCGAGATGCGAGATTGATATGACCCCTAAAAAGTAGACACAGGGGGTTAGTTGATTAGCTCAACATATCATGTGGTATAGCCCCGTACTAAGTGGATACGGGACAAATTTAGATAGAGCTAAAAAGAGGGACTAGCGTTTCAAATCAATGTAGATCTGCTCTACTTTGGTACGAGCCCAGTCTGTTTTACGCAAAAACTTTAAGCTAGATTTAATGCTTGGGTCTTTTTTGAAACAGTTGATGTTCACCATGTAACTCAACTCTTCCCAACCGTAATGCTCAACCAATTCAGTCAGTAGCTTCTGCAATGTGATACCGTGAAGTGGGTTATTTTCTTGTGTCATGAGATGTTCTCGCCATTTATTTGAGCTCAGTATATCAGTTTCGCTTTATGAATTATCAGACCATTTCAGCTCGTAATCTGTCTCGATAATAGAAAGTTCTTCTCGACCTTTATTTCCAAACAACTGAACCTGACTTTGCATCCAAGCTTCAAAGCGTTTGATTTTCTCACGATGAAAATATCCCGCTGGCGCACATAGGAAATAGTTGTATTTGGGCTTAAGTGCGATGTTACCTATCCGTACCAGCTTCTTTTCCTGCAAATACCGATAAACCAAGCTGTGCTTAACCAGTGCGACACCTTGAACGGATAGCGCACCTTCTAAAACAAAATGCGAACCATCAAATTGCAGTGATGAACGTCCTGCCTTCGCTCCAACAACATCTAACCATAGATTCCAATCCATATCAGGCCAGCGGTCTTCAATTAGTTCGGCTTTGTGTAGGTCGTCGATGTCATAAATACCATGCTTCTCTTGGTAGATAGGGTGGCAGACAGGGTAAACCACTTCGTCCATTAACCAACGTGATTCAATGTTTGGATAACTACCATGACCATATCGAACGCAGACATCGACATTAGAGTCTTCAAACGTCACGAGCTTATTGGTTGGTTCAATCAACATGGATAGATCAGGGTGGCGATCGCGAAAGTCACCAATTCTAGGTACCAACCAGTGTTGGGCAAATGATGGCACGGTCGAAATAGACAGTTGAGTGGGATTTGGGTCTTGGTTAATTCGCCTCACACCATCTTGAATGTGGGCAAAGCCTTTCTTGGCTTGCAGGTAAAGCACTTCACCTTCATGAGTGAGTACTATTTTTCGGTGCTGACGAATAAACAAGTCTGCACCTAACCACTCTTCAAGTTGGCGAATTTGTTGGCTGACGGCAGCAGCCGTGACAAACAGCTTTTCAGCCGCGAGTTTAAAACTGCCAGTTTCAGCCGCAGTATAAAAATAGTAGATCCCTTGGAATGGTGGGGTTCGCTCTCTCACATTAGTTTTCCTTAACTGAATGCCAGTATCTATCGTTTGTCGTAAGTACGTTGTTGGTCGATTATTGACCATAACAAAGCAGATAATCAATAGGAGAAAGGTTATGAATACAATAACTGCGGGAACAAATAGTCATCAAGTATTCTTTTCATCACTGTCAGTTAAGAAATTCTATTCTAAATTTAGACTGTATCTTCAGAACCGTAGAACGAGAAAACACCTAGCTGAACTGTCAGATCATTTGCTTGAAGATGTTGGTATTACCCGAGGCCAGGCTAATGAAGAGGTGAGAAAGTCATTTTGGGAGTGATTCAGATGATCAAACGTAACTCTTTCTTTTTAGGAGGAGTTACGCCAAAACCAATGCTAGATCTTTGAGATATCAGAAACTTCTTCATGTAGCCACTCAGTAAACGCCGCAATGCGCTCTTTTCTCGGTGAGCTAGGATCAAAACATAAGTTAACTTGAACGCCAGGTGTCATCCCAATATTAAACGGTTTAACAAGCAGGCCGCGTTCTATAAAGTCTCCGGCTAAGCTATCTGTTGCCAGGCAAACTCCATGACCTGCCATCACTGTCGTTAACCCCATATCAAATGTTCCCACCTCCATCCATTGAACTGCGGTGTCTTGCATTGGAATATTCGCTTGTCTGAACCATTCCTCCCAAGGGAAAAGGCCACCCTCAAATTGAATCAACCAACACTTTAGTAGTTGTTCTGGTGATGTGAATTTCAAAGAACTGGCGAGCTCGGGAGAGCAAAACGGATATAGAGGTTCGTTGAACAGCACTTCAAGTGCTAAACCTTGCTCAACGCACAGATCTTCCCCTTGTCGAATCGCGACATCAATTTCACCATGTTTTAGATTTGGTGTGTCACACCCTGTGAGGATCTTGATTGGAATCTCAGGGTGCTTGACTGAGAATTTCCAAAGCCTCGGCAGCAACCAACGCGATGCAAAAGAGGGAGGACTTCGAACAACGATAACGCCTTGCAAGGGTTCAGACTGGATCTTATTCAATCCGACAACAAGCTCTTTAAATCCATCTGACACATGTTGGAAGAGAGTCCGCCCCTCTTGAGTTAATGCCATTTCACGCCCTTTCCTAATGAACAGCTTGCACTCTAGTTGTTCCTCTAACTGACGGATCTTTTGGCTGACAGCAGCTTGGCTAACGAAGAGCTCTTCTGCTGCCTTGCTGTAGCTACTCAAGCGAGCTGCGACTTCGAAGTAACGAAGTCCGGAAAGGTGGCGTAGTCTATTGTCCATAACGTCTGCTTATAGTTCTTGTTAGAAATGGTTGTTCGCTTATCGAACAAGTTGTTTTCATAATAACGACAGAACGATGGCAAATACAAGAGAGTAATTATGGAAGTATTAATCAGTTGGACGAGATTTTATGGTACTAAATTATTTAAAAATAAGAAGATAAGAGTAGGTAAAGTTAAGGCGAAACAGAATAAGGTTTTATGTGCGGAACAGCTGAGTCGTCGAGTGAAAGAAGACATAGGGTTAGAATATGAAAATAACGATGCAACTGATTATACTAAATATTTATAACCATGACTTATGTAGCCATTAGCGCGAAGGCTAGTCTCGTTGGTTCTATCTCAGCCACAATATTCATTTGTACTCGCTTAATCCAGGCTGACTTTACCCATTAATCATCGAGTACTTATAAAACCCTATTCCTACTAAACTAAATGCTTAGTTTTCAATTTATGTTGTCTTATTTTTGAGACTGCAACTCTGATTTATATAGAAACAAGCGTCGTAATGTTTTTTTCTTTCTTTGTCTAATGGATATAAAACAGACAGTTATTTTGGGGATTAAAAAATGAAAATTAAATTACTATGTAGTATTAGATTCTTTAATTTTATATAAGCAATTGAATTAAATTAAATAAAATAAAAAACAGTTTGAATCCACCTACGTATTAATAGTATTGAAATTGATTAATTGAATAGTGCTTGTGTAACTCATTTGTCAGTTCTATATATGTAGTGTTCAGTTTTTCTATATCTCCTGAGGTTTTCTATTGGGCTAGATAAGGTGAATAGAAAGACGAGAGGGTGGGGGTTGTATGAAATCTATTTTAAGAGTTTCGGAGCGTAGCCGTTTCCGAAGCAGTTTAAAATCAAAAATGAAAGGCATCGCTATTATCGAGTTTACGGTTGTGGTGAGTCTGTTTTTTGCGCTTTTCTTAACGGTTGTCGATCTTGGTATATATGGGTTTGTTAAATTGACCATGCAACATTCGGCAAGAGAGGGCGCAAGATATGCCATCACAGGTCGTTCTGATCTGGATCCTGACGCGTCGAGTGACCGCGAAGCAGCAATATTAGAAAAAATTTCTCAATCCTCGAGCGGTTTGCTCGACAAAGTGATGGATGTCCAAAACATACGTGTTGAAGATGTCTATGGCAACGCAGTCACTGGCTTTGGTGGCTCAGGAGACATTATTTCTATTCATCTTGATTGCGAGTGGCCATCTGTAAATCCTTATATGTATGTTTTGCTTGATGACGGGAAGTTTAAATTTACCGTTAGCGCGGCAATGAAAAACGAAGCTTTTTAAGGAGGGACAGGATGTTTCCTTTACAGATAAAAAAAGCCGCTGAGAAAGGGTTTGCGGCAATCGAAATGACGTTAATAGCACCATTGTTTATGTTGCTTATTGTTGCTGCTGTCGATATCACGCACCTCATTCAAGCCAACCACATCATTATTAGTATCAGCCGAGAAGGTGGAAACATTATTTCTCGGAGTAATACTGACACCCCCCAAGAAGTGATGGACATCATCGCCACGACATCGGGAACATTGGATTTGACGCAAGACGGTGTCATTTATATTACCGAGGTGGTTGGGCAAGAAGATGCTTCCCCCTACATTAAAAGCCAATACCGATGGAACCAACACGGGTTAAGTAAAAATAGTGCTATTTGGTCGAGCTGCAGTAATTGGGCAAATGATGGAGAGTGTTCTGATGTGGATGCAGATGACCCTCCACTCATTAATAATTTAGCCGTTGCGCTTGATGATGGGGAGATCGTGTACAGCGTAGAAGTATTCTATGACTATTCGCCGGTTTTTAGTCGAGTATTCGATGAGGAATATATTCTGAGCGACACAACATATATGTAAGGGAGGTTAAAATGGATAAGGGAACCCCAATCAAATATCGTTACAGTCGTGGGTTAGTGGCTTTGATGTCAGTCATCGCACTGCCTTTTATTCTGTTAGTTGTCGGGCTTTCTGTTGACGCTGGACGTGCTTATATTGTTAAATCGAAATTATTTGCAGCAGTCGATGCTGCCAGTATTGCCGCTGCAAGAGCGGTTGCCAATGGCGAAGATGCAGGGCGTGCCGCTGCTCAAAAATATTTTACAGCAAATATCCCTGCCGACTTTTATTCTGCAACACCTAGCTTGGGCGCAGTCAATTTCTCCTATGATTCATTCGGTAATATCTCGATTGATATTTCAGCTACGGCACAAGTGCCCACAATCTTTTTACCTTTAATAGGGTTAGACACATTTAACCCTGGCGTGTCAGCACAATCTATTCGTCGCCCTGTCGATCTAGTGTTAGTGATTGATAACACAACTTCCTTGAGACTTGGCAGCATAGGTGATGTGACTCAAGACGTCATTGATAGGTCTAAGTCATTCGTTGAAAATTTCCATGAAGGGTTTGATCGAATTTCATTGGTTAAATTTGCTTTCGGAGCCGAGGTTCCAGTGGGGTTCAATGCAACTCGTGGCCATAGCCGAAGTACTATCAAATCTGAAATAGACAGCTTTAATTTTGGTAGTACGTCTAATGCACAATATACCAATGCATCAGAGGGGATCTATCGAGCTTTAAATGAGCTTAGAACGGTTACCGATCCCGCTAACTTAAAAGTGATCGTGTTCTTCACAGATGGAGCGCCGAATACCTTTGCGACAACGTTTGACTTTGAGGACGGTGATTCGCATACGGGAGCTATTCGATCGAGTGATGGCAGCAGTGGTACACCTCGAGGGCTTTGGAGACATGACTCGATTGCAACGACTTTAAGTGGAGGTTATGAGGGGCGTGATATTGATGACCATATTAGCGAGATGCCCGATTACTATACCACTCATGATTCAAGCGCAACCGAGTTCAATATTTTAAATCCGACTCATACGGTGCGGCCGGTAGCACAATATGACCCTGATAGTCATTCGGCAAATGATCTGTACACCAGAGTGAATCGTGTGGCACGTAATTTAGTGGAAGACATTGCTGAGGCTGCAAGAGGAGAAGATATTTACGTCTTTACCTTAGGGTTAGGTTCATCATTAACATCGGCAACCGGACCTGATAGTGAGTTTGGAGAAGACTTACTGTTACGAATGGCAAATTCTAGTGCGCTTTTGGATGATCCAGATTTAAGTGCGGATTATGACCCTGCCCAATTAGAAGGTGTGTATTGCCATGCCATCGATGAGGAAGCATTAGGCCCTTGCTTCGACGAGATGTTGGATGTGATTATCCGTTTAACTTTGTAACGTCTTTCTGGTTTAGCACTTTTGCATATTGATAGGTTAAAGAGAGCTCAATCGAGAGATTAGAAAAATAAAAGAGGGAGCTTTTCGCTCCCTCTCAATGCTATGTGTATTTTTGTCGTTAGTTACTCTTCCCAAACCACCAATTTATCTTTTGGCCAGTTATGGCCGACTTCGTGATATTTCTGCTCAAGGATATGTCGCTTTATCTTAAGCGTTGGTGTTAACACGCCATTCTCAATGCTCCACGGTTCCTTAATCATTAATACGCCTTTGATCTTCTCGTGTGAGGCGAGTTGTTCGTTCATCTTCTCGATAACACGCTTGGTCGTTTTCTCATAACGAGTTCGATCAAAGTTAGGGAAGTCATGGGGTACAACAAGCAGGATAGGACCTGGTAAGCCTAAGCCGATCAAGCACATCATTTCTACGCGGCTGTATTCAAAGAGTTTGTTCTCGATTGGAACGGGAGCAACAAACTTACCTTTAGCGGTTTTAAAGGTATCTTTCTTACGTCCACGAATCGTTAAATAGCCTTCGCTGTCAATATCACCAATATCACCCGTATGTAGCCAACCCTCTGAATCAAAAGACTCTTGAGTTGCAATATCATTTTTGTAGTAGCCAGAGAATAGCCCTTTGCCTCGAACCAAAATCTCTTCGTCTTCAGCTATTTTGAGCTCGATACCCGGACCAGCATTACCAACACTACCAATTTTGTCTGCTCTAAATGGATAGTTGAGCGTGCTGTAGGCGAATGATTCTGTCATTCCCCATGCCTCGGTGATGTGTAAACCAACGCTTTCATACCATGCGAGCAAAGCCGGTGATACTGGTGCTGAACCACAGCCGAGAACACGCGCTTGGTCTAAACCCAGACCGTCAGCCAGTTTCTTCTTAATGATGTTATTCACAAATGGAATTTTAAGTAAGAAGTTCAGTTTTTTCTGTGGCAGCTTATCTTGGATTCGTTGTTGGAATAGAGTCCATAAACGAGGAACAGAGATAAACAAAGTTGGACGGTGCATTTTTACATCGTCAATAAACGTGTCTAAAGATTCAGGGAAAGCAGTGACTACACCACCCATTACGGACGAACCAAAGATGTATACTCGTTCTGTGATATGGGCAAGCGGCAAATAAGAAAACAGACGGTCGCCGGGTTGGATACCAATGTGATCGATTAATCTCTGAACTGACCATGTAAAGGCACCATACGTGAGCATTGCGCCTTTAGGTAACCCAGATGTACCCGATGTATACACAAGCGACATCAGCTTATCATCGTGATGCTGAGGTCGTTTCGTGGATGGTTCATGTGTCTCTATGAGCTGTTCAAAAGTATGTTGGCACTTCGCCGCAGTATCGTAGGGTAATGAGATACTGACTAAGCTCGGATTATCATCGAGTACTTTTTGTGTCGCTGCAGGATCATCAAGCTTACCTGCAATTACTATCTTACTTTCACTGTGTTCAATACAGTATTGAATGGTATCTGCCCCAGCTGTTGGAAAGATTGGGACGCTGACAAAATCTCCTAACATCATGGCAAGATCACAGATAAACCACTCTGCACAGTTTTTTGAAACGAGAGCGACTCGATCGCCGGGTTGGGCTCCGAGTCCTTCTAATGCTGACGCCAGTTTTAGTGCTTTGTCGGCCACTTCTTTATAAGTGAATTCAACAAATTGGCGGTTAATGATTTGTTTTAAATAGACTTCATCTGGGCGTTCTTCTGCCCATTTTAAAATCATGTCATTGGGTGTAGGGAGAGCTGTTGCTTTTTCTTGGCTAAACTCGTTAGGCTGAATCATTGTCTAACTCCATGTTTTTCGCTAAGTTATTTTTGTTAAAATCATGTTAAATGTACCATGATTTTTTCTTTTAGGGAGTAAAATTAGCGTTTTCTGTTATCCGTGCAGGCACGTCTGTAACTTGCGGGTGTTACTCCGGTCCTTTTCTTAAAGATTCTTGAAAAATACGACACATCCTTGTATCCACATTGGTAAGAAATAACAGCGATTTTTGATTCGGTATCGGCTTCGATTAACTTTTTGGCTAACAGGATTCGTTTATCGCATACAAAGTCTCTAAAGCTTACCCCAAAGTGTAGATGAAACTTCTTAGAAAAGTAGGTTGTTGAACAATGGCACTTTTCCGCTATCTCGGTTTCTCTGATTTCTTTGTTGATGTTGTCCATAACAAAGTTAACGACTTCAGAGGTAAACAACTTTGCAGGTAGTTGATTATTGTTGTTGGTATCTCGGTCGAGATCAAAGTGAGGCTCGAAGATATGTTGCGTTTTACGCTGTAGTTCTTCGAACTTACTGGTCAGATGATTACTGCTCGTTTCGATAACAAAGAATATATTCTTATGATTTCGCACGATATTAGGTATCTTACCTGAACAAATAATGACTATTCGCTTGTTTAGGTTTTCACAAATAGACAGTGCCATTGTAAGTAGTTGAAGTTCATCCGTTCGATTCAATATATAGAATACTAACCTTACATCTAAGTTACTGATTATAGATATATCTTGTTTATAGTTCTCAATAGGGAAGTAATGACTAATTTTATTGGTAATAATTGAGTTGAAATCACTGTCTATATCAGAAAGTAGTGGTGTTATTATTTCCATTGGTATTGAACCTGTGTCATATCAAAATAAACAGTAAGGAATTAATGTGAAAATGGTATTTATTAAATAGATTAGAAGCACCACAAAAAAGTGCAAGTAAATAGCAAGAAAATCCTAACCGAATATATTGTTCAGCTCTAGATTTAGTTTACAGGTAAATAAAACCTGATACGTAAATCAAGGAGAGATTCTTATGAACAACCTATTGAAAAACATCAAAGAATTCATGAACGATGAAGAAGGTTTAACTGTTGTTGAATATGTCATCGGTGCAGCCATGCTTGTATTCGGGCTAACGAGTATTTTCGGCAATATTGGTACTGTATTGGGTGATAAGCTCAGTGATATTGTTGATGCTATTAGCACAACATCGGCACCTTAGAGCATGATTTTCAAAAGAATGAGGAGGCAGAATGGGCTGACGGTAGTTGAATATGTCATCGGCGCAGCCTCACTCGTTTTAGTTATATTTCTGGTGTTTTCTGGTATGTCAGCGTCGTTATTTAGCAAGTTCTCGTTGATAGTTTCTAGTATGTAGAGTTTTTATATGATTTTTGAGACTTTGCCATTTTGGGGGTTAGTTTTTCTTATTGCTGTATACGATGTTGAGAAACATCGTATACCTAATAAGATACTGATTTTGTTTCTTTTTCTATATTTATTATCAATGTTAAATGATAATTTCACATTAAGTGCACTAGT
The DNA here is from genome assembly GCF_030397615.1 of Vibrio sp. 14N.309.X.WAT.E.F5. Taxonomy (NCBI): domain Bacteria; kingdom Pseudomonadati; phylum Pseudomonadota; class Gammaproteobacteria; order Vibrionales; family Vibrionaceae; genus Vibrio; species Vibrio sp. 14N.309.X.WAT.E.F5. Next base: position 9,255 of record NZ_JAPNXR010000010.1, read on the forward strand.
TTCATCATTAACTGGTTCTGCAGTTTTTTTCTCTGCTGGGTTGTTTTTATACTTTCTAAGAGCAATGTCTGCAGGTGATGTTAAATTACTTGGTGTTATTGGTTTGTATATTGGGTGGGGTTCATTACTTGATGTGTCTTATTACATACTTGTAGCTTCGGGAATGATAGGGTCATTATATTTGCTTTATAACAGAGTAAATAATAGTGAGATGACAGTTAGACGATATTATGAAGAAAAACTAATGTTAGTTAACGGGATCTCACCTGATATTAAAGGTAAGCCTGTTGTGCATTCTCGGTACTCAAATAAAGTAACCATGCCATTTGCTCCTTCAGTTGTTATAGGTTTAGCGATGTACAGTTATTTTACATAGATCAAACTAAATCACTAATCGATGTGTTGGAGAGGACATATGGATATGAGAGGGATACCTTCCCCGAGCAATTTAAAGCCTCAAATATCAGCTCCTGTGGTGCCGACTTCCATCGAAATGCTTGGTGTTCCTGAGGTTGTTGTTGAAAACCTGTTGCTCAAGCATCTGTCAGCTTACCCTAAATCAGATGTGCTGGAACTTTCCAACTATTTGTGTGTGGTGACACATATTGTAGAAAACGGACTTGCGGTACTCAGAAATAAATCCCTTATCGAAGTATTTCAACCTACTTCTGCTTTGTCTTTGGAATCGTCTTCTCATAGCCACGTCCGTTATTCTTTGTCAGATAAAGGCTTAGAAGAGGCCGACCTTGCGTTCAAACGAGATGCTTATTTAGGCCCAGTTCCTGTTTCTCTCAAACAATATACTGAAATTGTAGAGCAACAAGATTTAAGGGCAGAGCTTGTTACTCGCCCTGATGTGGAAGCAGCATTGAGTGATGTTTACGGCGTACAAAAAATGATCTCCGTTTTAGGGCCGGCAATAAACTCGGGTAGGGCGCTGTTGTTGTATGGGCACGCTGGTACAGGTAAGACTTTTGTTGCGTCTCGTATCGTAAATGCGCTTCATACTTCAGTTTTTATCCCCTATGCCGTTTATGCGCTAGGGAATGTCATTAAGGTTTTTTCAGCGCAACATCATACTCCTTTAGATCGTAATGGCAGTGAGCAAACTGTTTCACTCCGAGATCAATACGATAAGCGATGGCTCAATTGTGAACGTCCTAATATCCAAGTGGGTGGAGAGCTCACCATGGATATGCTTGAGGTAAATCACTCCGAGCACAATCGCGTTTGGTTAGCACCTTTACAAATGATGGCTAATAACGGCATTTTTGTTATTGATGATCTGGGGCGCCAACCCATGCCGGTGGATGCTTTGCTCAACCGCTGGATCGTACCAATGGAATATTTCTTTGATCACCTGTCATTACCGAATGGGCAACAAATCACCATGCCATTCGTTTTAACGCTCGCATTTTCTACCAATTTGAATCCTGAAAAGATCAGTGACCCTGCCTTTCTACGTCGCTTGGGCTACAAAATAGAATTCAAGCCTCTGAATCAGCAAGATTATGAAGCTCTGTGGGTGAGCGTAACTGTTGATAAAGAGATAGAGCTGCAAGATGGTTTCTTTGAGCGTTTGTCTCAAATGCATACGCTGCACAAAGTACCGCTTTTCCCTTGTTTACCGAAAGACCTTGTTGGTATTAGCAAAGACATTCTTTCGTTTGAGCAACTCCCACCCGTTATCACATTCGACATTCTAGCCATGGCATGGAAAGTCTATTTTACCTCTGATGGACACGAGGAAGAGAATAATGAATAAAAGTCAAGTTTTCCTACTGTTTTTACTGTCCGTAGTATTCGGTTTAGCCGCTGTATTTTTCGCTAAACAATGGATGGACAATCAAGTTCAACCGACGATTGAAGTCGAGCAAGTTGAGCGTCATCCGGTTGTAGTGGCATCTCAAGAAATTGAAGCTGGAACCATAATTGAAGAGCAATATTTAACAACGAAGTTGATGGAAGTTGATTGGATCAATGAAAACAACTATTCGGATAAAGCGGAGCTTATCGGAAAAGTAGTCGCCAATACTATTTATTCCGGAGAGGTGCTTCACAAGTTACGTTTTACTGTGCCAGGAGAAGGGTCAACACTTGCTGCTCTCATCCCTGAAAATAAACGTGCGGTAACGATACGTGTTGATGATGTTATTGGTGTGGCCGGTTTCTTATTACCGGGGAATAAGGTTGATATTCTCAATACCGTTTCTTACGGAAAAAATTCTGCAGCGACTCAAACGGTATTAAAAGACATTAAGGTTTTAGCCGTCGACCAAACGGCTAAAACGAAAGAAAACAGTCCGATTATCGTTCGTGCGGTAACACTTGAGATGACGCCAAAAGAGGCGGAGAAGCTTCTCACGGCTAAAAGCAAAGGTAGTATTCAGCTGACCTTGAGAAATCCACATGAAGTAGAGAAAAAAGTGGTTCGTCGATATGTGCCTAGACCAAGTGTCACCATTATCAAAGGTACAGAAACATCTAGTGTGCGCGTCAAGGATTGAGGTGAGATATGAAAATATTATTAGCGTGTGTTTTTAGCCTGATTTGTTTTTCGGCAGCCAGTGTTGCTGCACTGCAGACGGGAAAAACGGTCACGGTTCCACATCACAAATCTACGCATGTGGTGCTGTCGGGAAAAGCGGCGAAGGTTTCTCTTGGTGATCCTGAAGTCTTAGATATTGTGATTTTGAAATCTAATGAGTTGTTCTTAATTGGTAAAAAATTAGGGGCGACAAATTTGATGGCTTGGGATTCGCGAGGTCAGTTGATTGAGTCGATTAACATCGAAGTTACCCATGATCTTAATAGCTTAAAGTCAAAGCTATACGAGTTTCTTCCAGATGAGACGATTGAGGTTCATAGTGCGCAAAACCGTTTGCTGTTAAGTGGGCAAATCAGTAATCAACAAAAAATGAATGTAGCGATGCGAATTGCCGAAACTTATGCGGCAGGACAAGCAGCGGATGATGCTAAAGAGAGTGGTAGTGAGCAAGCAGCCGCAACGGGTGTGATCAACTTGATGTCTATTGGTGGCGCACAACAAGTTATGCTTGAAGTGACGGTCGCCGAGGTTCAGCGAAGCTTAGTGAGAAAGTTCGATGCTAACTTCCATTTCTTCCAAACCAGTGGTTCTAACTTTTCGTGGGGCGCTTCATCAGTCCCTGCTGGTGTATTGGGCGCAACGCCAATTTTCGATATCCCAACCTCTACCGATTACGGGATTTTAGGTTCTTTCATCGATAGTAATACCTTGTTTACTTTTGCTCTTGATGTCGCGAAGCAAAACGGCGTGGCTAAGGTATTAGCTGAGCCAAACTTAACCGCATTGAGTGGCTCAAAAGCTGAGTTTCTAGCGGGTGGTGAGTTTCCTATTCCTGTTCCCGACGATGATGGAATTACCATTGAGTACAAGGAATACGGTGTCGGGTTGAAATTCATACCTACCGTACTCAGCGATAAAAAAATCAATCTTAACCTAGCGGTTGATGTGAGTGAGATAGCTAACAGCAGTTCATTGACTATCGATCCTGGTTCTACGAATGCGACTTATTTTATCCCACCAATCACACGTCGAAGTGCATCTTCTACGCTTGAGCTTGCTGATGGCCAAACTATCGGTATCGCAGGGTTGTTGAGTGAGAATGTACGAGATGTCAGTAACAAAATGCCGGGTATTGGTGATGTGCCGATTTTAGGTCAGCTTTTCAATAGTCAGGAATACATATCGGGTGAAACCGAGCTTGTTATTCTTGTCACACCTCGACTCGCCAAACCGGTGGATAGAAGTAAAATCGCGCTGCCAACTGATGCCTTTGTAGATCCTAATGACCTGGAATATTACTTATTAGGTAGAAGTGCTTACATTGCTGAGCCTTCTGATTCTGAAGACAGCAGCAATACAAATTCAGACAAAGGAATCGCGCCAACTGATGGTGGCAGTGAAGGTTCATTTGGTCATGATTTATAAGGAGATAGATATGATTAGAACAATGATGGTCTTTCTCGTCATTCTATTAGCGGGTTGCGCGAATGACGCACCTTTGGGTCAGTCGGTTGCTAAGCTGCAAGCAGAACAAACGTATAACCCTAATGCGACTCAAGAGAACTTGCAGGTTTTACCTGATGGTACCGGAGAGCGCATGCAAGCTGGGTACGATAAGTATGTAGGTAAAGGTGATGAAGAACTCTCCGGAAGTAGCAGCCAGGTTTTAAAGAGCTTTAATTAGTTTGGAGGTACTTTATGTTGTATCAAGTATCAAGAATGCCTAAAAAACAGGGCGGATTGGTGGTCATATTTGTGACCATTGCGCTGTTAGTTTTCCTAGCCGTATCTGCCTTAGCGGTGGATATAAATCATATGCTAGTGAATAAAACTCGCCTACAGAATGCGGTTGATTCAGCGGCTTTAGCAGCAGCGACGATTTTAGATAACAGCAAAAATCAGACTGCGGTATCAACAGAAGTTACATCAACATTAAATGCAATGGCGGGGTCTTCTGGCAATCATGAATTTGATTTTTCGACTGCAGTAGTAACCGTAGAGTACTCGAATGATCCGCAAGATTTTGTTGGAGTGGCAACGTTCGGCGCTGACGATGATGTTTATGTGCGAGTCAATGTCAGTTCATTGGATATGGATGAATTCTTTATTCAGATGTTTGGCTTGGCCAAAAGTGTATCTGCAACCGCTGTTGCAGGGCCAAGTTCTGGTCAACAAGTCGTAAACAACATTGTACCGATTGGAGTGTGTATTGGTGATGGAACCTCAGATAATGATGTAAATGAAGATGGCTATCACGATACTACTGGCGCGGAAATTACCAACGTATTTGGTTATGAAGTCGGTAGTGTTCAGGCGCTTAAAGTCGGGGACAAAAAGCTGTCTCAGATGGGGAATGGTAACTACCACTTGCTGGACTTTGGATCTGGAGGGAGCACAGTTAGAGAAGCTTTGGCTGGATACTATGATTACTCAGTTGCGATTGGCGATGATGTCACAACTAAGCCCGGAGGAACGGTTGGCCCCACAGGTCAAGGGCTGAACACTCGTTTTGGTGATTACGGTGGAGGATTGGCGAGTTCAGATTATCCTTCCGATTACGTAACAACAGAACCTAGTTCTAAAATTACGATAGACAGCAAAACGGGCGATATAGACTTTGATGGTTCTTATACCTATGCGCAATATGAGGCCGCTACAAACGCATGCATTGCAAATAACGGTTCTGGTTGCGTTTCCGATGGCACTGCATGGCGACGTATCCTCCCAATTCCTATGGTCGACTGTTCAGGGAAAAGTGGTGGAGTAACCACTTTTACTGTAGAGAAAATAGGGTGTTTCTTCTTATTGCAAAAAGCGCCAACAAACAATTCTGGCACGCCTGCTGTGTTTGGTGAATTTATACACTCTTGCAGTGTCGCTGGTGGCGCTAGTGGCTCAGAGTCATCCACTGAAGGTCCATATACGATTGTGTTGTATAAGGATCCTGATGGAGAGGGGTCGTAGTTATGAATAGTAAATTCAAAAAACAGCAAGGTTTTGCTGCGATTGAAATGATGATTGCGACACCGGTGTTACTCTTTTTCTTGGTGTTGGTTCTTGAGCTGGGAAACATTTTAATCCACTACAACATCATCTCCAAATCTGTTCAAAATGGGGCCCGTTATGCGGTTACTGAGGTTTATGGAACGCAAGGTGGAACAGTAGCGCCTACTGCAGAAATTCAAAATATAGTGGTTTATGGGAAGAATACAGTCGGTACTGCAATACTCTCGAGCCTTGTCACTTCTGATGTGACAATTACCCCTCCTTCTGGTGATAGTTACGTGCGAGTAACGGTTAATTACAACTATGTTCCGCACTTTTTATCTATCCCATTTTCATCGGAAAGTTTATCGGTTCCTTTGAGCGTATCGTCCGTGATGAGGGTTTTCTGATGAAGTTAATCAAGAAACAAAACGGTTTAGCCATCATTGAGTTTACGATTGTTTCTTGGTTGATATTCTTGCTGATTTTTTTGATTGTCGCCTTGGGGGCTTATGTATTTTCCCTGCAAATAGTGAACGAAGCGACAAGAAAAGCAGCAAGATTAGCCACCGTTTGTTACGTGTTGGATCGCGATAATATTGCAGGGGTTGTTGTAGAAGATATACCCATATTAGGCTTTAGTGATAGTAATTTGGAGGTTGCGTATTTGGATGCTGCAGGCGCTGAGATTACTTCTGATCTGGAAGCAAACCTGAGTGCGATTAAGTTTGTACGAGCAAGAGCGACAGGTTATGGCATTCAACTGATCAGTAACCTAAGCTTTTTAGGAACGAATGGTTTTTTGGCTGCACCTGCATTTGAGACAATTTTACCGTCTGAGAACTTAGGTGTGATAAGAGCGAATTCAAATACTAGGACAAGATGTCCGAAACAAATACAGGGTGAGTAGCATGGGCGAAGCAATTGATATTTTACCTAATGAAGACGATGCGATTCGCCTTAAAACTAACTTGAATGTATGGCTGATTTATAACAATGAGAATTTTCATGCTCATATGAGACAGCAATTGAAACGTTGTCGAAACGTGCATATTGAGTCTTTTTCTTTGTTAGGTATGACTGAAGAGTATGTGAAAAATATTGATGCCCCAGATTTGATTTTTGTTGAAGCAAGCGGTGGCTGGGCTCAGAAAATGGTGGATTTGCAAAGCTACAATCTGCAGTTAGAAGAGCATGATTTATCTTTGGTTGTGTTTGGTGATGAAAGTGACAATGGGTCATTAAAAATAGCGCTAAGACTCGGTGCTTCGGATTTTCTGTCTCACGATATATCGATTTCTGGTCTTCTCCCCTTACTAAAGAAAACAGCGGCAGAGAAAATCGAAAACTCGAGCTACGGAGAAGTGTTCTTATTTATCAACACTAAAGGTGGTATGGGGGCGACAACCTTAGCGCTCAATACAGCCGTAGAAATAGCAAGTTACCACCCGAATGAGGTGCTGTTGCTCGATATTGACCTCCAGTTTGGTGTTATTCCTGAGTATTTGAATATCACGCCTACCTACAGTATTTCTGATGCCATCGATAACTCCAATGATTTGGATGAGATGTCTTTGAGTAGCTTGGTGAATAAGCACACATCAGGGCTACACGTTTTAAGTTTCAAGCATGAAAATAACGCAGATGATTATGAACATGCTCAGAAAATCGGGAAGTTACTGCCCGTATTACGTCGCTTCTATCGCTACATTATTATCGATTTTTCTCGAGGGTTGGATCATATCTTCGCATCGGCTATCTCTCCTGCGACTAAGGTGTTACTTGTTGCTCAACAAACCTTGGTTTCGGTTAAAAATAGTAATCGATTAATTCGAACGCTCAAGTTTGAGTACGGGTTGCAGCAGGACTCAATCGAGATCATTGTGAATCGTTATGAAAAGCGACAAACCATCAAGCTAACAGACATAGAACAAACCGTTGGAAAGCATGACATCCATTTAATGCCTAATGATTTTAAGGTGGCTCTTGAGAGCGCCAATTTAGGTTTGCCGTTGGTTGAATCGAAGAAAAAGAGCTCGATTACACGGTCGATTATTGATTTGTCCCATATCCTTTCTCCGCCAGAACAAGAAGAGAAAGGTTGGCTTAAAAAAATATTTTCATAACACGTTTGTTACAGCATATATGAGGGATCGTTATGTTCTTTAAACGAAAAAATATTAATCCGGAGTTTGAAAAGAAAGTAGAACAGTTTTCCCAAGAGGAAGACGGCGTTGTATCGCCCCTCATTCAGAAAGTAGCTAACGTATCTCATGAAGCTAAGAGTTTAGAGGCGAGTGAAGAGCAAGAGAAGTCGATGAATGAGGCGAAAAAAGTCTTAGAGCAGGAACTGTCGATTAAACACTACTTTCATAAACAGCTACTTGAAACATTAGATTTGGGGCTACTTTCTAGTTTGGATAAAGAGCGCGCCAAAGTAGACCTTCATGAAGCGATCGTTCAGTTAATGGCGGATGACCAAAGCCACGCATTAAGTGCTGAGGGGCGTAAGCGAGTCATCAAGCAAATTGAAGATGAAGTATTCGGCCTTGGTCCACTTGAACCATTATTAGCCGATAAAACGGTGTCCGATATTTTGGTCAACGGACCTAAAAGTGTTTATGTCGAACGCCGAGGCAAATTAGAAAAAACACCGTATACGTTTTTAGATGATCGTCACTTAAGAAACATTATTGATCGTATCGTTAGTCAGGTTGGACGCCGGATTGATGAAGCGTCGCCGATGGTGGATGCTCGATTAGTTGATGGTTCACGAGTGAATGCCATTATTCCCCCTTTGGCCTTAGATGGCCCTTCCGTTTCTATACGACGTTTTTCGGTAGACAGCCTAACCATGGATAATCTTCTGGAATACAAGTCAGCCTCTCCACAAATGGCAAAGTTCATTGAAGCTGCAGTAAAGGGTGAGCTCAATATCCTTATTTCTGGTGGTACAGGTTCAGGGAAAACGACGACGTTGAATATTTTTTCTGGGTTTATTCCTAGAGATAAACGGATTATTACCATAGAAGATTCCGCAGAGTTACAACTGCAACAGCCACACGTGATTCGTTTAGAAACACGCCCAGCAAACCTTGAGGGTAAAGGTGAGATTAGTCAGCGAGAGCTGGTAAAAAACACTTTGCGTATGCGACCTGACCGTATTGTGGTCGGGGAGGTGCGTGGTAGCGAAGCTGTCGATATGTTAGCGGCAATGAACACGGGTCATGATGGTTCACTTGCCACGATTCACGCGAATACACCTCGTGATGCTCTAAGCCGTGTTGAGAATATGTTCTCGATGGCGGGGTGGAATATTTCAACGAAAAATCTCAGAGCGCAGATTGCTTCTGCTATTCATTTGGTGGTTCAAATGGAGAGACAAGAAGACGGTAAGCGTCGGATGGTAAGTATCCAAGAGATCAACGGGATGGAAGGAGAGGTTATCACTATGTCTGAGATCTTCCACTTCCAGCGTCAAGGTATAGACGAGAATGGCAATATCTTAGGTTATTACACTGCAACCGGTGTGGTTCCTCAGTCTCACGACCAGTTAGTTAAGCGTGGTCTTGACTTGCCGTTTGAACTCTTTACCGAATCTCATAGTTGAGGAGCCGATTATGGATAACGTAACGGTATCGTTGGCCCTATTGTTTGTCGCAGTGTTGTTTATTTCACAAGCCTTGTTATTGCCCGCTGCCGGTAAAAAAGCCAAGCACAAAGAGTTATCTCGTCGCTTAAAAGAGACGCAAAGAAATATTGATGAAGAGAGCTTGTCTCTCTTAAAAGAACATTACAACAAAGAGTTATCACCACTCGACCGAAAGTTGATTGTTATACCTTTCTTTGCCGATCTAAAACGCATGCTTGAGTTAGCAGGCCTCAAGCTCACATTAAGCCGCTTCTTATTAATCGTATTTTTGTGCGGAACGTTATTGGCTTTGATTGCTTTGGTTTTCAATCAGGTGTGGTTCATTTGTGTTGCCGCTTTTGTCTTTGTTTGGGTCATCGCTTATCTGTTTGTACAAAACCGAGTGACTTACAGAATGGCACGCTTTGAAGAACAGCTACCAGAGGCCTTGGATATTATCAGAAGGGCCTTACAAGCCGGCCAACCATTAGTTCAGTCTTTCAATGAGGTTGGCGAAGAGATGCCAGAGCCTATTGGGGTTGAGTTTAAGAATACCTATAACTTACTGAACTATGGTTATGACTTAAGGCTCGCTATTTTACAAATGTCGGAAAGAGTGCCGACGGTATCGATGTTGGCTTTCTCAAGTGCGGTTATGTTGCAGAAAGAAACGGGGGGCAACCTCTCCGAGAATCTACAAAAAGTATCTGAAGTATTAAGAGCCCGCTTTAAGTTAGAAAGAAAAATTAAAACGCTTTCTGCTGAGAGTCGACTTTCTGCTTGGATACTGACGCTTTCTCCTTTCGCCCTATTTTTCGGTCTTAAATTCGTAAACCCTGAATACATCGAGCCTTTGTACAGCGATCCTAGAGGTATATCTATGGTCAGTGTCGGCGTGATTTTGTTGGCTATTGGGGCGTTGTGGATAAGAAAAATAATAAATATCGAGATATAGATTATGGAATTCTTTGATTTAGAAGTATGGAAACAAACACTCTCTGAGTTCGGTATCAGTAGTCAAACTCTGCTGTACGGAATGATTTTGCTGACCACTATGTTACTGACTCTTACCCTTGGTTTTATTTTTGTTGGTACTCGTTCCCCATTGGATAAAAAACTAAAGCAGATTTCAGGAAGCAGTCAGTCGAGTAGTCGTAAACCTTACGACTTCACTAATACCTTGGAGTCGTTGACGCCATTCATTGGGCGAGGGAACAAAAAGGACAACGAAACGTATTCAGAAAAGTTAATGCATGCTGGGTACCATGACAAAAGTGCGCTATCGATGTTTTATGCGATAAAGGTTTTATCTACTCTAATAGGTATAGTGTGTGCGTTTACCGTGTACTACTTATCTATAGGCGATAGTTACAATGGTTTGTTAGTTATTACCTGTATTTTCATTGGTACTTTTTTACCTAATTACATGTTGTCTAGATTTCAAAAAGAACGTCAAAGAAAAATTAGAAATGGTATACCAGACGCTCTTGATCTGTTGGTGGTTTGTACTGAATCTGGGTTAGGTTTTAACGCAGCCTTAGGGCGTGTCGCTTCTGAACTTTACATTTCTCAACCTGAATTGGCTGATGAACTTGATACGGTTTTCGCTAAAATTCAAGCTGGTGTCACCATGCCTGACTCCTTGAGTCAACTTGTTGAGCGAACTGGTCTTCACGAACTAGATGGCCTTGTTTCTTTGCTCTCGCATGCTTCGAGAATGGGGGGAAGTTTAGCTCAAACCTTGCGTGACTATACCGAAGATTTTCGAGACAAACGCCAACAAGCTGCGGAAGAAATTGCAGCAAAAATCCCCACCAAAATGCTATTTCCCATGTTGTTGTTCATTTGGCCTTGCTTCTTTATCGTTGCTCTTGGCCCCGGAATGATGATTGTAATGGATGCACTGACATCTCCAGGAGCGAGTTTATGATGCGAATGAACAGAATGGTTTTACTTTTACTACCGCTATTGATTCTCGGGTGCGCCTCTTCTGATGAGCCAACTAATCAGTTTGATGCCGAATTGTATTCGGGTAAGCCAATTGACACCCTAACCAGTGACGATCCACCCGTCAGTGAAAAAGAAGCAATTATGCGTGGTGATGTCGCTTTGAGAGACAACAACATCGATTTAGCTCTCTATGAGTACATCCGATCTCTGTCTTTTCCTGAACAAGAGTTTCATGACAAAACGCTATTTACGATTGGTCGAATTCACTCATCTAGAGGTAATTACGCTCTCGCTGAAAAAGCGTATTTGGCTGCATTAGATTTTAACCCTGCACATACTGAAGTATTAGAGCAGTTAGGTGTTTTATATACCAAACAACGCCGTACAGATGAAGGTCGAAGTTACTTCTTTAAAGCGATCAACGCCGACCAAGTTCGTTTGAAAAGCAGTGAAACGATTAAAAACTACCAAGCGTTAAGTCAAAGTGAAGTGGCAGGTTTGAAAGTTGACAGTATGTCTCCTGCTTTGGCTTACATGGGAATCGGAGTCTTGGAAGATGTAGATGGTAAACATCAGATAGCCCAAGAATATTTTAAAAAGTCTCTCACTATCGATAAGACTTCAGTGAAGGCTCTACTGAACATGGGTTATTCCCATTACATGTACGGCAACTACAAGGAAGCGTACCAATACACGCGTTCTGCTTTAGAGATCGAACCTAACAATGAGAAAGCTCAAAACAACCTTGCACTTATTTATTTAGCATCAGGTGATGTGAAAAAAGCCATAAATGTGTTTATGCGTCATATGGATGCGCCGGAAGCTCTGAATAATGTCGGTTACTTTTTAATTATTCAGGGACGACCTGATGAAGCGATTCCTTACCTTCAACAAGCCATCGACAAAAAACCTTCGTATTACAAAATCGCCAATGAAAACCTAAATCGTGCCTTAGCAGAGGTCAGAGAAATGAAGGCGAGCACACCAATATAGTGTTGTTCTATGAAGAGTTATTCTTCTTATGGTAAATAACGAAAATGAATTAGCCCCTGATGAGTTTCCTTATCAGGGGCTAATATTTGTAACTCAGTTTTGTATCTAAAGTTGGGTATCTAAGTACTTAATTATAAATAGTTAAGCATCGCACCAGCTGCGATAAAGGTACCAACTAAACCTACAATCGGCATCTTCATTGTTTTCAATAACCACACGCCAACAATGATCAGAGCGAAGTCTATGCCGCTGCTCACTGCGCTTGTGAAGATCGGTTGGTATAGAGCTGCAAGTAATAGACCAACAACTGCAGCATTCACACCGGTAAGAGCACCAGCCACCAAAGGTTTACTCGCAATTGCCTGCCAGTTCTTCAGTACACTCAGTAGCAATAAGAAGCCCGGTAAGAACACGGCAATTGTTGCGAGCAGTGCACCTGTAATCGGTGCCGATGGCATTAACACATAACCAAGGTAAGTAGCTAATGTAAACATTGGGCCAGGAACCGCTTGTGCAGCGGCATAGCCTGTTAGGAAAGTATCTTGAGACAGTTGGTCGCCAATACCATTCTGTAGCAACGGAAGAACCACGTGACCGCCACCGAAGACTAAGCTGCCTGCTTGGTAAAATAACCCAAATACTTCGATGCCTTGAGAATATGCACTGAACAGAGGTAAACCAACCAGTAGTGCTACAAAAATCACTAGCGGTGTTATGGATATCTTATGAGTCGAAGGCGCTGTTTTTAAGTCTTGCGAGGTTAAGAACTTACTGCCAATGATAGCTGCAAACAGAAGTACGAAGATTTGCGGCCAGATTCCTGGAACTAAAAGTAGAACAATCGCGGTGATCACACACAATGCTGTTGCCATCTTTGATTGGCAAAAGTTTTTGTACATGCCGAAAGTGGCGTCAGCTACAACCACGACCGCGAGTAGCTTGAGTCCGTGGATGATTGAAATGAAAAGAGGTGCTTCCAACAACTGGTTGCTCACTAAGGCCAATATCAACATTAGGATGACAGAAGGGGAGGTGAAGCCTACAAATGCGGCAATCGCACCGGTTAAGCCACCTTTTTTGTAACCAACCGCGAAGCCAACCTGACTTGAGCCTGGACCCGGCAGAAATTGACTGAGGGCGACAATTTGCCCGTACTCTTCGTCGGATAACCAATTCAGTTTCTCAACAAAGGTTTTACGGAAGTAGCCAATATGTGCCGCTGGTCCACCAAAGCTAATCCAGCCAAGCCAGAAAAAGGTTTTAAAAATTGAAAGCATGATCGATTCCAGATAAATGTTTAGCGTAATTTAGGTGGAGTTGGACTATGATTCAAATTAATTATTTTAATTATAACTATGAATGATATGGGATTGGTTTATGGCTGACTTTAACTGGAAAGGAATTGATCTTAACTTATTGATTGCACTACAGGCACTGTATAAAACGAACAGTGTGAGCAAAGCGGCTGAGCGTTGTTTTGTCAGCCAATCAGCGATGAGTCATAGCTTACAAAGACTGAGAAAGCTGTTTGATGATCCTTTATTTGAACGAGTTGGTAGCAAGATGGAAGCGACCGAACGAGCGATTGAATTATCAAGCACCGTCGATGCGTTGCTTAATACTATTCAATCTGAAGTTCTGTTGTCCAAAAGGTTCGAAGTTGATAGTTATAAAGGCAGCTGGAAGATCGGACTTACCGATTACGCGGAACAGATGTTTGGCCCAATGATCTTCGATTTTATTAAACAAGCTTCGCCAAACTCTCAAGTTGCATTTCTTAACGTTAATCGAACCAATTACCAGCAGGTATTTGAAGAGGCTAAGCTAGACATTGCGATAGGCAGCTTTGGTGAAGTGCCTAAGCTATATGGCATTGAACATCTCTATACCGAGCAACATGTTTGCTTGCTTGATGCATCCGTTTTGGATGTTGAGTTGCCTATGTCATTACAATCATTTGTCTCTGTGGAGCACGCCTTAGTGTCTCCTAGTGGTGCCTTAAAAACGGCAGTTGATAGTAAATTGTCTGAATTGGGCTACACCAGAAAAGTAGCAATCGCATCGAGCAACTTCTTAACCGTAAAGCGATTGATCAGTGGCAGAAAGCTATTGTGTATTGTGCCTAAGCTAGTCGCTAGAAACGCCCCTAATGTCGATAGCTCATTGATAGCGGTTGCTCCGCCGATAGAAGTTCCAGACTTCGATATACAGCTTGTTTATCGTAAGGGAAAGCAATTAGACGACAAGAACACTCACTTGAGAAAAGTGATTTCTCAAGCTGTTGAGATTGTTATTACTGCCGAGTAATTGAGGGCATGTTCCTTCGGAGTAAGTAACCGATCAAGTGCCAGAGAGATACAACCAGTATTGCACCCACATAACCGTCAATAGCGTAATGCCATGCCAAATGCACCGACCCAACCTGAATAAAGAAGGCGTAAATCCACGCTATGTAACCGAGTTTCTTATTCAATTTGAATGATGTCATCGCAATCAGAACGGATATGGTTACATGCATGCTAGGCATGGCTGAGATTCCTGTTCCTCTACTTGTTTTACCAGAAATATAGCTATCCCAGAGCATATCTTGAGTCGAAAGTGCCCATAGGGGAAAAGCACCTAACTCTTGTAATTCTAAGTTTTGAATGTTTAACCTGTGCATTAATTCAATATACAGATTCTGGTCGTTGAAATGATGAAAGAATGTAGGTCCAACAGAGGAAAGCAGTGTAGCGGCGGCGTTGCCAATTAAAAGCCATGAGATCAGGAATGTCAGTAAAAATTGATTACGTAAAAGGGTACTTCCTCTATAGATAATAAAGAACAACAGCATTCCCCACATGACGAAGAACCACAAGTTGTACAATATGTTGATAGCTAAGGAACATAAAGCACTAGGGAATATATAATGTGTAATCTCCCAAGGTGAAACTCCAAAGTGAAGCCATTTATCAATAAGATAGAAATCAAGATCTAATGCGTATGGGTTGAAATAAGGTATTGCGGACTTAATGAATGTGTAGCTGGAAAATGACACATTTAAAGAAAGCATCAAAAGAACAAAAAAAATGGGTTTTGATACAGGGAATAATAGTGACTTTATTTTTCTTAAGAACTGTATTGTTGGCCTTTTTTCACGTTTAAAAAGTAAAGAGAAGTAGTAATAAGTAGCCCAAGCAATAAAAGTGACATAACAAATTGTCATCAAAGCATTGAGATAACTATAAATATCATATTTCATTTTGTGGGGAGCATACGAAGTTACGTATAAGGTTAAGATCGCTATGAAAACGACATAATACAAAATCAGTTTGTTTCTTCTGAATTCATGAAGTAAAGACGACAATAAGTTTGATTGTTCTTTTTGAGGAGTGGGTTTGGCGGTGGTCGTCTCTGAATCCATATAGCCCTTCATCAAGGTTTCCTATCATGATTAAAGGTTAGTTCATTTGAGCTGGTTTTCTACTTTTCAACCTTGTGTCTAAGGTAAAAATAAACGAAATAAAGCCTTCCATTTTTCATAACCCGACTATACTTAACTTACGACTCAAAGCAGTCGTAAAGAATAGGCTTTTTGATTTACCTAAGTAAAAAAATTGGTTATATCCTCATGATATAGCTTAAAAAACTACCAGGCTAAACGGACTTAGTTGGTCTTAAAGCGCTAGCTCCCCCTAGCGCTTTTTCTTTTATCTCGATTCTGGCAAAAGGGTCTGAATCCTTTTTAGCAATTGCTCGATCTCTTGTTTTTCATAGTGAGCCGTCACCTTAGGTTGACTGCTTTCTCTTGGGAGTAATGCAGTTTCGATATGTTGTTGCAGTAAAGCATCTTGTGAGTTGGCGTTGAGCTTCTCTGCAAGTATCACAGCTTGTCGACCAATCGTGGTGAAGTCTTGTTTGATGGTGGTCAATGGTGGATTAAAAAACGCACTGTCCTCGATTCCATCAAAGCCGACGACCGCAACCTTATCAGGGACAGGTATCAGCAGTTCTTGCAGTGCACGTAAAGCCCCCAATGCCATCTGATCACTTGCCACTAACACGGCATCAAATACGGCTTGTTTAGCGACAGCTTCTCGAACGCCAAGATAACCACTTTCTGCTTGCCAGTTTCCTTGATATTGATACTGCACCTTACTCTCTGCATCTGATAACGCGGCTAACCAACTTTGGTGACGAATCTTTGAGGCGCTGGATTCGTTCGGACCAGTGATCAACAGGAAGTCCGTTCGTCCGCTCTCAAGTAGATGTTGAGCCGCCAGTTTTGCTCCTTCCGCATGATCACCACAAACATAGTTCACTTGGCTGTTAGAAGGGACATCAATGAAGATTAGGTTAAGGTGCTGATATTGTTCCACTAACAATTCTGCATCGGCGCTCTTTAAAGGCACGTTTAGAATAATGCTGTCGACCTGTTGAGCCATCAATTCTCGGATTGCCTCACGGGTATTCGCGAGATTGGGCTCGGAAACAACAGAGAAAGCGACGCCATAACTCATATCATGAGCCTGCATTCGTACGCCATTTGCGATCATTGCTGCGCCATGCAGTGCCATATCGAGAGTGACTAAACCAACGCTGGTGGACTTGGCTCGACTGAGCATTTGAGCACCTTTATTGGGTACATAACCAAGTTGCTTTATGGCGGCGTTAACCTTGTTGCGGGTGGATTCCGCGACGTCTTGTGAGCCATTGGTTACTCGAGATACCGTTTGGGTGGATACCCCTGCCAGTTTTGCTACGTCTTTAAAGGTGATACTCATCGGTCTGCTCATCGAATATTTTAGAGTGAAATAAGCCTACCGAAATTTACCAAACTAAACTCTGCTCACTCTCAAATAAATGTCTTTTAAAACATTAGAAATGTTTCCGGAAACAGTCGATCTTGTGCAAATTTTTTGAATGTTAAAGCCAATTTACATCACGATTTTGTCGATGTTGGATACTAATTTGACGTGATGGGTTCACTATTATTTCTATATTATGTTTACGAAAACAGTAGAGATTAGTAATGAACGAGTTTATTCATTTAAAGAGTAAAAATCATAGTTTGATCATTAAATCAGGGCGCGTTCCAGAGGTTTTGCATTGGGGAGCAAAGATCGCAAGTATTGATGAAGATCTTCTGCTTTCGACAGAGAGACCGATTTCTCAAGCTCGACTTGATGTGGATGTGCCACTTTCTCTTTGCCCTGAGTTAGGCAGTGGGCATTTTAACGCTCCTGGCATTGAAGGTCATCGAGAAGGGCGTGATTGGGCTCCCGTCTTTAAGACCGTTCGTTACGATGCTCACGATCAAGAAGTGAGTTTTTTCCTTGAAGACAAGGTTGCTCAACTGGATCTTAAGGTTGAGATCAAACTGGATTTCGAATCTGACGTCGTCCAAAAGCGTGTAACCGTCACCAATAAAGGCAGCAATAAATACTACCTGAATAAGCTTTCTTCTACGTTGCCATTGCCGAATCATGCCAACGAACTCATGACGTTCCATGGCCGTTGGTGTCATGAATTTCAAACGCAACGTCAGCGTTTTGAACACGGCGGCTTCATGCAAGAGAACCGTCGCGGTCGTACTTCACATGAAAACTTCCCTGGCATGTTTGCAGGCACTCAAGGGTTCTCAGAGCAGAGCGGTTTGGTGTGGGGATTTCATTTGGGTTGGAGCGGTAACCACCAAATGCGCGCGGATGTTCGTAGTGATGGCCGCCGCTTTGTTCAAGCGGGAGAGTTATTGCTAGCGGGTGAATCGATTCTAGAACCAGAGGCTACTTATCAGACACCTTGGCTCTATGGCTGTTACAGCAATTCTGGCTTGAACGGTATTGCTCAGCGTTTTCAGCAATTTGTTCGCGACAATATTATTCAATTTCCAACTGATAAACCTCGTCCCGTTCACTTGAATACATGGGAAGGGATCTATTTTGATCACAAGCCTGACTACATCATGAAGATGGCAACGGAAGCGGGCGTGATGGGCGTTGAACGTTTCATTATTGATGATGGTTGGTTTGTGGGCCGTGATGGTGAACGTACCGCACTGGGCGACTGGTATTTGGATGAGGTGAAATATCCAAATGGCTTAGAACCTGTGATTGAACATGTAAACCAACAGGGTATGGAGTTTGGCCTTTGGGTTGAACCTGAGATGGTAAGTCAAGATTCTAATCTTTATCGAAACCATCCGGATTGGGTGCTTGGTTTACAAGGGTATCATCAACCATCTGGTCGTTGGCAGTACGTGTTAGACCTACAAAATGAAGCGTGTTTTAACTATTTGTATGAACGCCTCAATGCGCTTTTGACTCGATACAACATCACTTACCTTAAGTGGGACATGAACCGAGAGTTGGTTCAACCTGGGCATCAAGGTAAAGCTGCGGTGCATGGTCAGACTAAAGCGCTATACCGTCTTGTTGATGAGTTAAATCGAGCGCACCCAGAAGTCGAGATTGAATCTTGCTCTTCAGGTGGTGGTCGTATCGATTTTGAAATTCTAAAACGAACCCATCGTTTCTGGGCATCAGATTGTAATGATGCCTTAGAGCGCCAAGCCATTCAGAAAGGCATGAGTTACTTCTTCCCACCAGAAGTGATGGGGGCGCACATCGGCCCAGCTGAATGCCACTCAACCAACCGTCGTCATAGCATCAATATGCGTGGTGTAACCGCACTCATGGGGCATATGGGGGTTGAGCTTGACCCTGTTAAAGAGTCACCTGAAGAGAAACAAGCATTCTCACATTACATTTCACTGCACAAGCAATTTCGTCATGTTTTGCATTCTGGCCGTAGTTTCCGAATGGATCCTTCGGACAAAAATCAGAACATTTATGGCGTTGAAAATGACGATGAAATGCTGATCACCGTGTGCCAATTAGCGATGCCTGAATATGCTCTGCCTTCGCCACTTCGTATTAGCTGCGTGGAAGACAACGCGATGTATCAAGTGAAGTTAGTGGACATGCCAAAAACCAGTTTCCAGTTGATGAAACAACGCCCCCAATGGCTCGACAAAACGTTAACCCTGAGTGGCGATAACCTCAAGGAAATTGGATTGACCTTACCGATTCTAGACCCGGAGTCAGCCTTGATTGTTCATCTGAAAAAGATATGAAGCGCTAACTCTGAGTACTCCTACATAAAATTCTAAATATAAAAATATAATCGGCAGCGAGGAATTGCTGCCGCAATAACTAAACTTAAGGAAAACAAAATGTCTATTACAGTTCTGCTGTCATTCTTGTTATTTACTGGTTTTGTTGTCGCGTTTACCTACAACAAAGTTAAAAATGACAAGAACACCTCACAAGACGGTTTCTTTCTCGGTGGAAGAAGCTTAACCGGTGGTTTGATTGCCAGCTCCCTAATTTTAACCAACTTGAGCGCGACTAGCTTTGTTGGCATGAGTGCACAAGCTTATACCCACAACATGAGTGTCATGGGTTGGGAAGTGGCGTCTGGTGTCACCTTAGTGATCATTGCTCTGATGCTGGTACCACGTTACCTCAAGCAAGGGATCACGACGATTCCAGACTTCTTAGAGAGCCGTTATGACATGTCGGTGAAGAAGTTCGTTACCTTGCTTTTCTTATGCCAGTACGTCATCAATATTTTGCCAACCACACTTTATGCCGGTGCCGTTGTTCTCGGTGAGATCTTTGATGTTCAAGCTCTGCTTAATATTTCAGAATTCAGCTCTATTGCCCTAATTTCAGCGACGATCGGTCTACTTGGTTTCTTTTACGCGATTTATGGTGGACTCAAAGCGGTCGTGATTGCCGATACTATTAATGGTGTGGGTCTTATTATTGGCGGCTTGATGATCCCTGTTTTTGGCTTGATGGCACTAGGTGATGGCAGTTTTGGTGCAGGCTTAGATACGCTGTTGTACGCTGCTCCTGAGAAGTTGCAATCGGTCGGTACAGAGACCGATCCACTGCCGTTCTCAACCTTGTTTACTGGTCTTTTACTTGTGAACCTTTACTACTGGGGTACGGATCAATCAATCATCCAGCGTGCGTTGGGTGCTAAGAACTTAAAAGAAGGCCAGAAAGGGGTGATTCTTGCGGGGGCAATTAAGGTTATCTCTCCGTTGTTCCTAATCATTCCTGGCATCATTGCATTCCACATGTTTGGTGCAGATGCTGGTAATCCAGACACCATGTACACGCGCTTGGTAAACGAAGTATTGCCTAAACCATTAGTCGGCTTCTTCGTCGCGGTTATGTTTGGTGCCATCCTAAGTACTTTCAACGGCGTGCTTAACAGCTCGACCACTCTGTTTGCATTGAATGTCTACAAGCCTTTGTTTGGCCAAGGTAAAACGGATGAAGAGCTGGTGGGTAAAGGCCGTATCTTCGGCGTTGTGATTGCGATTATCTCTGTGTGTATTGCACCGTTCATCATGTATGCCCCTGAAGGTTTGTTCCAATACCTACAGATGGTAGCGGGCTTCTTCAGCGTGCCAATTTTTACGATTGTGTTTGTTGGTTATGTCTCTAAACGTGTCCCTGCTGTGGCGGCTAAAGTTGCGTTGGTGGTGTTTGTAAGCTCATACGCCGCAATGCAATTAGTGTTCAAAACGCCAATTCACTTCTTACACCAATTGGCGATTCTGTTTGTTGTATGTACAGCGCTGATGTTCATCATTGGCTACTTTATGCCACGTGAAGATGATTATGTGATGCCTGTGAATGAAAACATTGATGTTACGCCTTGGGCATTCCGTTTCGAAGCTTCGGCTATCATTCTCTACATGGTATTAGGTGCTTACGTGATGTTCTCTGATGTCGGTTTTGTATCTGATGATCCAACTATCATGCAAGTGTACGGCGTGTGTGGCATTGTGATGTTGTTCGGAATCGCAGCACGGTTGGCAAAGCGCAAGAAAGCACTTGAAGCTGCCGCATAACCTTCACAGAGCCTGCCATTCGTTCTTTTAGAATGAGCTTGCTAAGTAAAAGGATCATAGTAGGCCAATAACTAAAAAGGCATCTCAATCGTAATGAATGAGATGCCTAACATATTGTTTTTATAACTGGTTATTGTTTGGCTACTTACTACTTACTACTTACTACTTACTACTTACTACTTACTACTTACAAAGAAAAACGAGTCCATTTTTTTGTTCTCCAACGATACGCCATAATGATTCCGCGGAACCATTCATCCATCGCGATCGCCATCCACGCGCCTAATACGCCATAACCCCAATGCACGCCAAGCAAATAGCTCATAGCAACGCCAATGCCCCACATGCTGAGAATACCCATTTTGATCGGAAACTTAATATCGCCTGCGGCTTTCAAGCAAGAGATGAAAATCAAATTAAATACACGGCCAGCTTCTAACAGGATAGAGCCTGCAATCAGTGCTGCGGTGAGTGCGATGATCTCTGGATCTTGAGTGAATAAGTCCAAAATATCGAATCGGAAAATATAGACCACGCAGGTAATGCTGATAGAGGCGATGAAGCCAACTACAAAATAGCGTTGTACACGATTGGCTATCTCATCTATCCAACCCTTGCCGATGTAGTATCCGGTTTGGATTTGGCTACCTTGACCGATAGCTAAGGCAAAAGCAAAAGAGAGGCGAGCGATATTTTGTGCGTAAGTAAACGCAGCCAGTGAAGACGTTCCCATCTGTACCACAAAGAAGGTAATGCTGATCTGCGCCATATTGTAAGAGAGCACTTCTCCTGCATTCATAGAACCAATCTTGATGATCTTTTGATAGATAGCTTTCGGTACAGATTTGAACTGCTTCATCGGCAGATCAATGCCTTTATTTCTTACCACACCAATCAAGATAAACATGCCGATTAATTGGCTGATCACAGTTGCGGTAGCCACCCCTTGCACGCCGTAAACGGGCAGTCCAAAAGGTTGATAGAGTGCGCAATAGTTACCGAATACGTTGATAACACCAGCAATCAAATTGATCACCATCGGCGATTTTGAATAACCATGGCTACGTAGAATGGTGGTAAGTACTACGCCTATCGTGACATTAAAGGTGAGTGCGCCACTGATGAACAGGTACTCTTGTGCGTACTGTTCAACTTGAGCCTCAAGCTGATAGAGCGGGATAAAATATTCAGCGCCAAGAACCGCAATAATACTGAGCAATACGCCCGTAATAATGGCCAAGATAATGCTGGCCACACCCACATGAGCGCTATCTTGAGTACGAGAGGCACCGTTGTATTGAGCAATTAGGATGCCAGTGCCACTGCTGACCATGGTTGATACGATGATCAGAAAAAAGGATATCTGAGAGATAACACCAACGGCGGACACGGCTTTGTCTGAGTATCCCGATAACATGAATACATCGCTGGTGTTGAGTGCGGTTCTTAGAAGAACTTCGATAAAAATTGGCCAGGTGAGCGCAACGATTCCCATGCGTTTGTTTAGGGTGGAATCAGCATTAGGCATTTAGGTTTTCTCAAAAAAGGGGTAGGCGACACTATAGTTTAGCCATTATTGCGTAAACGACTATCAAATTAATGTCCGGAAGACTCTTAAGGATAAATTAATTTCGAATAAGTCTTCAGAAGACAACATTTAGGGACGAGTTATGAAATTTTAAAAGCAGTTTCATAAATTAAGGAACAAGGGGGCGAGGGTTGTGGCTGTGTGGAATGATATGAAAATCGGGTTTGAAATAACACGGTAAAGCTAGCGATATCTAGCTTTACCGTTTTTAACGACTTAGTTAATTCGCTGACCTTCAGCATCAAACAGATGGCAATCTTTTGATGAGAAATTTAAATTGAGCGATTGATAGCGGGTGACTTCCTGATCGCCGGGTAGATGAACCTTGAAGCTATCGACACCACAAGATTGACCAAACATATAAGTGCTGTTGCCAAGCCTTTCTACGACCTCGCTTTGGAACTCAATCGTGATATCAGATTCGCCGTTGATCTCTAGATGTTCTGGTCGAATGCCTAGAGTCAGCTTTTGTCCTTCGGTAAGGCCATCACTTGGTAATGGCAGAGTAATTTTACTGAGGCCATTGACAGTAAGTTGAGCATGGGTGTCCGAGGTGTTATTGACCACACATGGCAAGAAGTTCATTTTCGGAGAGCCAATAAAGCCTGCCACAAATTCATTTTGAGGAGAATGATACAGTTCGAGAGGTGAACCCACTTGCTCAACTCGACCATCTCTCAGTACCACGATTTTGTCTGCAAGTGTCATTGCTTCGACTTGATCGTGTGTTACATAAATCATGGTGTTTTGCAGATCTTGGTGCAATTTTGCGATTTGTAAGCGCATATCGACACGAAGTTCAGCATCTAAGTTTGATAAAGGTTCGTCGAATAAGAACACTCTTGGGTTACGAACAATCGCTCGACCAATAGCAACACGCTGACGTTGTCCACCTGACAGCTCTTTAGGTTTACGTTTCAACAAAGGATCTAGTTGAAGCGTTTTCGCTGCACTGGTGACTTGTTTCTCAACGACTTCTTTAGCTACACCGTTCATTTTCAGGCCAAAGCCCATGTTTTCTTCAACCGTCATATGCGGATAAAGGGCGTAGGACTGGAATACCATCGCGACACCACGTTCGGCAGGATCGACATCGTTAACCAGATCATCGCCAATATGGATCTCACCTTCAGTAATCTCTTCCAAGCCAGCAACTAAGCGTAAGAGGGTTGATTTACCGCAACCAGACGGCCCAACGAATACTACGAATTCGCCGTTACTTATTTCTAGATCAACACCATGGATCGTTTGAACATCACCATATCGTTTGATGACTTGTTTTAAGCTGATATCAGCCATGTTCTCTCCTTGCTTCGTTGGACTACATCACTTTGCCTTTAAAACATACGCTTTCATCAGAAATTTGTTAGATGCCTCGAATGAATTATTGATCGGGGTCATATAAATTTTACAAATCATACCGATTTTTGTGGAAACGTTTACAAAATCAAAACATAACTGTGCGTAATATTATCAATAAGCCTAATATTTGAACGTAATCACCATAAATGCTGATTTGCTAGATTGAATTTAGAAATCTAGGTGGAAATTTATCAAATAGTAAATGAAGCTTTGAAGACAAGGAATTTCGGGAAATGGAGCAATCTGTGAAAACGATATACCCAGAAAATCGCATCCCATCGACTAAAAAGAAAAGACGTATTAGTTCTAAGGTATCGCCTTGGTTGTTCTTGGCACCGGCTATCGCCATCTTTTCTCTCTATGTTGTTTATCCGATCTTAGACAGCATTTGGCTCAGTTTCTTTGAGTGGGACGGGCTAGGTGAGAAAGAGTGGGTAGGGCTTGAGAACTATCGCGAACTGTTTGATTCCGATGCATTCTACACATCGTTAACGAATAACTTCCTTTGGTTGATCTTCTTTATGCTCGCGCCACCTTGTGGCTTGGCGATTGCTCTTTTCTTAAACCAACAAGTGAAAGGCATTCGTGTCGTTAAATCCTTATTTTTCTTCCCCTTTGTTATCTCTCAAGTGGTGGTCGGCCTCGTATTTTCTTGGTTCTACGACCCCTCATTTGGCCTTTTCAATATGGTATTGGGTGCGTTCGGTTTTGAGCCCATATCAATACTCGCTGACGAAGACTATGTGACCTACGGAATCATTGCCGCTGGTCTATGGCCACAAATCTCTTACTGCATGATCTTGTATCTAACGGGGTTGAATAACCTCGACCCAGAGCAATTAGAAGCGGCGCGACTGGATGGTGCGAAGAAATGGCGCATGCTCTGGTATGTGGTGCTTCCTCAATTAAGACCCGCGACGTTTATTGCTGTGGTCGTGACTGTAATTGGTGCCCTTCGTTCTTTCGATTTAGTGGCAACCATGACGGCTGGTGGACCTTGGGGAAGCTCGACGGTACTGGCGTATCAAATGTATGAAGAGTCTATTTTTAACTATCGAATGGGTTACGGTGCGGCGGTTTCAGTGGTGCTGTTTCTGATTATGGATATCTATATCGCTTACTTCTTGTGGCGCATGTTAAGGAGTGAAAAATAATGTTTCCGCAACCAATTCAAAAAGCCGGTCGATTTACTAATATCAGCTACCGAGTCGCGTTACCTATCTCGATCGTGATGTGGTTGTTACCGCTTATCGCCGTGATGATGACGTCGATTCGTTCGATGGATGACATCAACAAAGGTAATTATTGGGGCTGGCCGAGCGAGATTCAGTTCATTGAGAACTACACCCAAGTTTTTACTTCGACTTCGATGGGGCAGTACTTAATCAATAGTTTGATCATTACATTGCCAGCAGTCGCAGGGGCTGTCGCTCTTTCTACTTTGGCCGGGTATGCCTTGGCGAAATATAACTTCAAAGCCAACGTTTGGATCTTTGCGATGTTTATCGCGGGCAACTTTGTTCCGTTCCAAATTTTGATGATTCCAGTGCGTGATTTAACGATTGGACTCGGTTTGTACGATACCCATTGGGCGCTGATTTTCTTCCATATCGCTTTTCAAGCCGGCTTTTGTACCTTGTTCATGCGTAACTTTATCGTTGGCATTCCCGATGCGTTAATTGAAGCGGCGCGTGTTGAAGGGGTGAGTGAATGGAAAATATTCTGGCATGTGGTGCTGCCTTTGGTTCGCCCGGCTTTAGCTGCGCTAGCAGTATTGGTGTTTACCTTTATTTGGAATGATTTCTTCTGGGCGTTGGTATTGGTGCAGAGTGATGACGTTCGCCCTGTAACTGCGGGGTTGAGTTCACTGCAAGGCCAGTGGTTGGCGTCTTGGCAGTTTATGTCTGCCGGAGCAGTGGTCGCGGCTATCCCACCGGTAGTACTGTTCTTCACCATGCAAAAACACTTTATTGCTGGCCTGACATTAGGTGCGACCAAAGGGTAAATAACGAGATAAGAATAGATACACGAATCTAGCGATAGCGACGGCTTAAAGTCGTTATTGCTACCGGCATCCCGAATGGATGAATCATTGAAGAGAAACTAAAACACGCACAACCCTACGAGACAAAACAATAAAAATTGGACTTAGTGAGCTTAGCTCTATAACAAGGACCTCAATATGAAATACGTGAAACATATCGCTGCTACGGCAGTGCTTGCTGCCTCCGTTTCTACAACAGCGTTTGCAGGAACCTTAGTCATCAACTCTGATGCTTCCGATCCTGCGCCAAAAGAAGCGTGGGGTGAGATCATCAATCGCTTTGAAAAAGAAAACCCAGATATTACGGTGAAGTACAACTTGTACGATCACGAGTCGTACAAAACAACGATTCGTAATTGGTTGGTCACTTCGCCGCCGGACGTGGTTTTTTGGTATGCGGGTAACCGAATGAAAGCCTTTGTTGATCGTGGCCTGTTCGAAGATGTGAGTGATATTTGGACTGACAACAATATGAAGCAAGACTTTGCGGCTGCCGCTCCTGCGATGACAGTACAAGGCAAGCAATTTGGTGTGCCATACACGTATTACCAATGGGGTATCTACTACCGTAAAGACATCTTTGAGCAATATGGAATTGCTGAACCGAAAACATGGGAAGATTTGAAGTCGGCATCGGCAACGCTTAAAGAAAATGGTGTGGCACCGTTTGCGATTGGTACTAAGTACTTGTGGACTGCCGCAGGCTGGTTTGATTACATCAACATGCGTACCAACGGCTTGGATTTCCACATTCAGTTGATGGAAGGCAAGGTGCCTTATTCTGATGAGCGTGTGAAGAAAACATTTGCGAACTGGGCTGAGCTTGTTGAGCCTGGTTACTATCTAGAAAATCACGCCTCTTATTCTTGGCAAGAAGCTCAGCCATTCTTATATAACGGCAAAGCGGCGATGTACCTCATGGGGAACTTTATTACGCCAAACTTCCCGGCTGAATTAGATGGCAAGATGGATTTCTTCCAATTCCCTGTGATCGACCCAAGTGTTCCTATGTCTGAAGATGCGCCTATGGATACGTTACACATTCCTTCAAAAGCGAAAAATAAGGAAGATGCACGTAAGTTCCTAGAGTTTGTTGCACGTGCGGAAAATCAACAGCTGATCAATGAGATGCTGCTACAGATCCCAACCAACAATAAAGCCAAGGCGAAGTCTGATCCGTTCTTAGACAAAGGCGTAGCAATGCTGGCTTCTACTGATGGTACGGCCCAGTTCTATGACCGCGATACCGATCCTGCAATGGCTAAAGAAGGCATGAAGGGCTTCCAAGAGTTTATGGTTCACCCTGATCGAATCGAAAAAATCTTAAAGAAACTCGATAAGGTGAGTAAGCGCGCCTTTAAGTAATGTGTTATTCGCCGCAGCGGTTCTCGCTGCGGCTTCTACTTTTTCTAAGTTTGTCATTGCTGGTGTTATTTCGTTGGCGTTTGTCGTGTCCTAAGAGCGCTTTAAGTACTCAGCACTCAACACTAAGTACTACTTGCAATGATTCACTTTGAACGGTTTATCGTAAGGAACACTCCATGAGAACTTTCTCTCAAGTCATCTCTGCCCGTGAATGGGAAAACCAACATATAACTCACCACAATGTCATTGAGGCTCACGCCCCTCTCAATGCTTACAGTTCGCTCATACAAGCACTCACTAAACATTCACCACACAAGGTCTCCCTTAATGGGGAGTGGAAATTTCAGTTGTTTGATGCGCCTGAATTAGTGTCGGAAGAGTCGGTGTCTGAACATTTCGATGATTCACTGTGGGAGAAAATAGAAGTACCAAGCAATTGGCAGATGCAGGGTTTTGATAAACCGATATACACCAATGTGAAATACCCATTCGATGACAAGCCGCCTTTTGTACCAACCGACAATCCAACGGGGCTGTATCGCACGCGTTTTAATTGTACCGAACAAGCGCTTTTGGATACCCATAGGCTCACCTTTGATGGCGTTAACTCGGCATTTCATTTGTGGTGCAATGGTAAATGGGTTGGGTATTCACAAGACAGCCGACTACCGGCTGAATTTGATGTGTCTGACTACCTTCAGGCGGGAGACAACACCTTAGCTGTGATGGTGCTGCGTTGGTCCGATGGTTCTTATCTTGAAGATCAGGATATGTGGTGGCTGAGTGGTATCTTCCGCGACGTCACTTTATTGAGAAAACCGAAAATCGCCATTGAAGATGTGCGGGTTGAAACTCAACTGGACGCTTGTTATCGAGATGCGTGTTTGAAGGTGTCGACACAAATATCGAAACCAAATCCATTAGCTCAAGATAACCAAACTCAACAAATAAACCGAGTTAAAGTCGAGCTGTTTGATGTGCAGGGGCAACTTATCTCTGAGCCTCAAATCGTTGGCTTGGGTGAGCGAGTGGTGGATGAGAAAGGGCCTTGGTCTGAAATGGCTGAACACAGCATTTCAGTGGTTAATCCGAACAAGTGGAGTGCCGAGTCGCCTTACTTATATCGCTGTGTGGTGTCGTTACTTAATCAGCAAGATGAGCTCATTGATTGTGAGGCTTACGATGTCGGCTTTCGAAGTGTTGAAATTACCGATAGTTTGCTAAAAATTAACGGTAAGCCGTTGCTGATTCGCGGTGTGAATCGCCATGAACATCATCCTGAATTGGGTCACACCATGACTCGTGAAGGGATGATTCAAGACATCAAACTGCTCAAGCAAAATAACTTCAATGCCGTTAGAACCGCCCATTATCCCAATCATCCATTGTGGTATGAACTATGTGATGAGTATGGCCTGTATCTGGTTGATGAAGCGAATGTGGAAACCCACGGCCAGTTTCCGATGTGTAGACTATCCAATGATTCGTCGTGGTTGAATGCGTACATGAGGCGAATGACAAGGCTGGTCGAGCGCGATAAAAACCACGCCAGTGTGATCGTTTGGTCGCTAGGCAATGAGTCAGGTATTGGGCGTAATCACCATGCGATGTATCAATGGGTGAAACAAGCCGATCCAACCCGACCTGTTCAGTATGAAGGCGGTGGTGCAGATACCGCAGCGACTGATATTTTGTGCCCAATGTACGCTCGTGTTGATTGGGATCTACCTGTGGTTGAGAGCCAATCTGAAGTTACTCCTAGAGTGGGTATTCGTAAAGCTATCGCTCTACCCAACGAGCAGCGTCCGCTGATCTTGTGTGAGTATGCACATGCAATGGGCAATAGCCTTGGTAGCTTTGATAAATACTGGCAAGCTTTTCGAGATAACCCTAGATTGCAAGGTGGCTTTATCTGGGATTGGGTCGATCAGGGGATAACCAAAACAGACTCGAACGGACAGACATACTGGGGATACGGTGGTGATTTCGGTGACGATATTAATGATCGCCAGTTCTGCATTAATGGTTTGGTATTCCCAGATAGAACGGTTCATCCAACCTTACATGAAGTGAAAAAAGCACAGCAGTTTTATCAATTCAAGCTGGTTTCTGCATCTCCACTGGTGATTGAGATTACTAGTGAGTATTTATTTGATGCTGAGTCTGTCGAAACGCTTAATTGGAATATCACTCAAGATGGAATTGTTCAATGTCATGGCAGTATTGAGTTGCTTGTTGAAGCTCAATCCAGTGTACAGATTGAGCTTGATGGTGTGACTATCCCGAACACGGCTAATGCGCTCAACTTCCTTAATCTCGATGTGGTGTTGAATACCAATACGGCGTGGGCTGACAAAGGTCATGTGACGGCCATTGAACAACTGAGTTTACCTACTCAACCGCAATTAGTTTTGGACGCCAACCTTTCACAAAATCTGCCGCAAGTTATTGAAACTGAAAAACAGCTAACGGTTATCGGCGACGATTACCAAGTTGAGTTTGATGCGTTAACAGGGACCTTAGACAGTTGGCTAGTGAAGGGAGTTGAACAGTTAACCCGTGGCCTAAAAGATAACTTCTATCGAGCACCACTAGACAATGATATTGGTGTAAGCGAGGCCAATCGAGTAGACCCCAATTCATGGATAGCACGTTGGCAGGCAATGGGGCTCGATTCACTTACTCCTGAGTGTATTGAATTTTCCCACTTCACTCAGCAAAACTCAGTATCGGTGACAGCAAGAATTGCTCACTTAGTTGAAGGGCAGGTGAGGTTGCTTACTTGTTGGCAATATCAGCTTTATGCTGATGGCGAGGTCAAGCTAGATGTGGATGTGCAAGCGGCGAGAGGTTTACCGTCTTTACCACGAGTGGGATTAACTTTCGCATTGAAAAACGTTTCTGATGGCGTGAGGTGGTTTGGTCGTGGGCCACATGAAAATTACCCAGACCGAAAGATGTCAGCGCATATGGGGAGATATCAGCAGAGCATTGAGCAAATGCACACTCCTTATATTTTCCCTTCAGACAGCGGCTTACGTTGTGATGTTCGTGAGGCAAAGATTGGTGAATTTGAAGTGAAAGGAAACTTCCATTTTTCTGTCAGTCGATTTGGACAACAGCAATTACAGAAGGCCAAACATACTTGTGACTTAACTGAGCAAGAACAGTTGTTTGTATATATCGATGGCTTTCATATGGGCGTCGGCGGTGACGACTCATGGACACCAAGTGTTCATGATGAATACAAACTATTGAAAGAGCATTACCATTATCAGGTGCGCTTCTATTGTGGTGAGAACGGTCAAAGTACAGCGAATAGAGTAAAAGGATCATAGTAGGCCAAATAGTCTAAGTGCTTGTTTGTTAGCTTATTTGGCTTCAGGTGTAAAAAAGGCACTCAGCGAGATACTGAGTGCCAAAGCCTGAAATTTATGAGGTTATCTTTTCATTGAATTCCAGAAGACAGGTATAGGTTTGATTTACTCTGCGTCAGTAAAGAAATCGTTGTAAAGCATGTATAGGTGAGCAGCACTCCAAGAGAAGTTTGGTGCGCCTTGTTGTTCGCCGGTTAGTGGATTGTAGTTCTCACGGATAGGGCCGTCTTGCACTAGTCCATCGGCGTGATCAAAGAATGCACCTGCCATTTCAATCGCATCGTCACGGTAGCCGTAGCTGTCCATGCCTTTTAGACCGAAGTAGAATTGGTCTACCCAAACGCGTCCACGCCAGTAAATATCTGGGCCAAATGCTGGGCTAGAAAGCGCCGCTGTGCCTAGTGGAACGTAGGTATTGAACTCTTCTGTATCTTTCATTACAGAGACAACTGCATCAGCGTTAGCTTGAGTGGCAGCAGCATTGAACAATGGTGACCAACCTTCAGGGCCTTTACCACGCTCTACAATCGGTTTACCTGCACAGCCGTTGGCTAGTGGTTTGTCTTCGATACGAATGTCGTAGAAGAAGTTAGTGCCTTCGTCGAACATACAGGTGTTGATGTAGTTCGACAGATGCTCAGCCTTTTCACGGAACTCTTTCGCTTCTGCGTCTTTACCAAGAATGTCAGCCATTTCTGCTAGGTACTTGTTATCGCTGTACATGTAGCTTGCTTGGTCGACAGACTCTTGTAGCAGTGAGTAACCCAATAACGTGCCATCTTCAGCGCGGTTTTGAGCGAACTCAACATCCCAATCGCTGCGCTTGCCGCCATTCGCCACATACGCGTCTAGTTGGTCTTTATCAATGAAACCAAATGCGGCTGCATCGTCACGACCTGATTCCCAAGATGCGGCTGTTTGAGCTGGGCTTTCGATGTAATCGTAGTTACCTTCAGCCACAACTTTATCCAGTGCTGCTTGGCCTACGACGGTTTCATGTTTGTCGCCACGAACCACAGTGAAGTACATTTCACCTTCAGGTGTGTTGTGTGCTTTGTCGCGTGCTGCGCCATATTCAGGTACACCGTTGCCGTTGTTGTCACGGTTGCGTAGCCACCAATCGTGGTAAGCCACGAGCTTTGGATACATCTCTTCGAGCCAAGCTTCATCGCTGGTGGTCTTGTAGACTTCCATTACTGCCCATGCAGCTAGGCTTGGTTTAGTATTACGTTCATTCCAGTTACCACCGTCGCCGCCACGTTCTGGGCTTAGGTTATAAGCCAATAAATCGGGCACGTAGCCTTCATCCCAAGGGCGAACGGCGTCGTCAGCCTGAATTTGGTAAGCGAACATCGCACGGATGTTGTCTTTCGCTACGTCAGGGTTGAAGTGAGCCATTGCGTAGGCTTGTTTCCATGTGTCCCATGGCCAAGTTTGGTTGCCTGAGAACCAACGTGCGGTCACTGATGGCGTCACTGAATCAAACTCCATCGCACCTGCAGCGCCACGCCAGTTACCGTTTAGGGTTTCCATCGCTTTAACCGCAACACGTTCTTGTTCTGGTGTCGCGTTCGGGTTGGTTAAACCCATCTCAAGATAGCCTTCCCAACGTTCTGCTGATGCCGCTAAGAAGTCGGTAGGGTTTGCCATGATCTTTTTGATTTCTGGCTGTTCTGCTTGCGCTTCTTCTGCCGTTAGAACATGTGAGTATGTGGTGTAGATAGTTGTCGATGCTTCAATGTTTGCCGTTGAAGTAAACGCTAAACCATCAACTGTAGTTTGCGTTGGAATCGATTTGTGAACTTGGTACTCAGACTCACCTGAAGTCAGCAGATCCCACGTTGAACGCACTTTACCAAAGGTGACCTTTAGGCCATCGTCGGTTGCGACGATTTGACGGTCATACTCAGGGTAAGTTTCAGCGATTGTTTTGTCGGTTTGTGCTACGCCTTCTTTCGCATGGGTCTTTTCTAGCAGTTCACCATCCCACACTAACTCAACCGGCGAGTCGGTAGTGATTTTGGTTTCTAGCAGAGAGGTACGGTTTGAAGCAAAACGCATCGTCATTTCTACCGTTACATCGTCAGATTTTAGTGTCTGAACCAATGCGCCCGGTAGGCTGTAAGCTTCCATGGTGAATGCGACTTTTTTGCCATCTTTGAACACGCTTAGGCGGTCAAAGTTATCTGCCATGAAGTTGATGTATTCTTCAGTAAGCAGTGCCGTTCCTGGGAAGCCGCCCATGCCTTCAGCTGTGTCTGGCAGCAAGTGACCGTGCCATGCACCTAAGTCGAAGAATGGGTTGAAGCGCTGGTGGTCATCGAAGTCGTAATCTCGCATGTATTCTGGCGAGCCAGTGCGGTCGATAACGTTTTTAAATTGGTTGGCTTGAAGTTCTTCAGAGCCTGTATTTGATGTACAGCCAGTAACAACAAGTGCTGCGCCAATAGCGAGAGCTGCGAATGATTTATTCAGTTTCATGATGAGTTCCTGTTATTACCAGTAGAAGTATTGCATTGCGAACACTTGCGCGTCGCCGATTTCAGTGTCGCTGCCTACGCCAAAGCGGCTGTCGAAAGCAGTCGCAAATGCGCCGTTTCCGTATTCGTACCAAACGCCAGCATTGATGTAAGAGGTGATCTCTTTGTCGCCATTGTCACCGTCAAAGTTTGCGTAGTTGTAGGCTGCTGATAGGTAAACGCCTTGTGCTGCTTCGTACCACGCACTGGTTTGAATACCTGACTCGCTACCGAAAGATTCTTGGTTGCCTTTATCGGTATCATGCCAAACACGAGTGGCGAAGTTTTTGTATTCAGCTCCTAATAGTAGAAGTTCACCACCATCGTTGTTACGAACTTCACCGCCACCCATCAGGGTTAGGTCGTCGGTCAGATCGTATTGAAGGTAACCATTGACCATGGCGTTCTTATCTTTCCATTGGTCTGCGAAGCTGTCGTATTTGCCGAAGTGAACGAGAGCATCGTCTTCAGAGAAGTCAGACTCTGGCGCGAATGAAACACTGTAGCGAAGTTTGCCTTCTAGGTTTTGAATCTTTACACCAAGATGTACGTCACGCGTGTTTGAGATTGCGTAGCCGTACTCAACTGTAGGGTCACCCCACCATTGAACGTCATCCAGTGACGAGTCCATACGACCGACAATAAATTCTGTTTTTGCGTCGGTGCGGTAGCCAGCGTAAAAGCGGTTAAAACCACCTTCGAAGCCACCCCAGCCGTGGCCAGTCGCCCAAGCGTTACCTTCGTCATCGGCCTGTACTGTCCAGCCTTCCATGTAAGCAAGACCAAACCAATTACCGTGCTCGATAGCTAAGCCCGCTTCAATGTAAGTGCCGTCTGCGTAGCGACCTTTATCATCACCTTCGAGTGCCACATGACCACCAAGGCCAAGCTCACCGTAAAAGTTAAACAGCGTTTCTGATTCTGTTTTAGGGGGCTGAGTGTCGCCGTGGTTAGCTGCGGTTTCATCAGCGTGCGCATTAGCCGTAAGGGCAGCAAGAATACAACTTGTAATAAGAGTCTTTTTAGTAAAACTACTTTTCATTTTGTTCACTTCTGTGTCGGGGTTATAAATGAAGCTTCGTAAGCAGTTCTGACTTCTAATATGGGGTGCTCTTCAAGGCGTATATGGTCAGGTCACTTACGATCGCAAAACCAATATTAATGATTATTTTTGTGTTTAAAATTAAATAAGCTTAAAAGTGTGATCTATTTTTAGTAAAAGTTTACTGTTAATTTATTTTGGGTTTTAGTTGAATTTATAAACAAATATCAGGCGAGGGATATATCGGTGTTGTGAATCTATTTTTGATGAAAGGAATAACTCAGTAAATAGGATGTAAGGCGCAGCGATAAGAAAAAAGGGAAGCGAATAAAAAGGCACTCGCCAAATAGTGAGTGCCTAAGAGAGTTCAAATCAAGATTAAGACCAAGGTAAGGAGAACACTAGGCGTTAGCAGTTTCCGGCTTTGCTTCTAGTTTCTTCTCTTCTGGAGATAAGCTTTTCTCGTATTGACCGTATTTCCACCATGCGTAGCCAAGGAAGATCACAATACCACCTACGTTGTAGAAGATGATGGTCATGATGTCTGCGCCAGTTGGGAAGGTTGATGCAAAGAAACCAACCGTAAAGATAGCGATAAGAATCGACACCGCTGTGATACCCACTCGGCGTGAACCCATTCGGAAATCACGTGGGAGATGGTCGAGTTTCACACGCAAGTGAAGGTAAGCGATCATGATGAACAGTGGCGGCAACATAGAGGCTGCAGCGGTCATGTTGATGATGGTGCTCATCAAGTCTTGTACGGTGTCCGACGCCAACGTTGGGATGAACATCAGTGGAATCACGATGAAGAATTGAACCCAAGCTGCACGCTCTGGAACGCCTTGTTTGTTTAGAGCGACCGTTTTCTCACCGAAGATTCCTTTAGGGATCTCAGAAAAGAAAATCTTAACCGGAGTCGCTGTCCACATCAGTAGAGAGCCCAACATCGCAGTGAATGAAACCACACCAACGAAACGGTTCATCAAGATTTCAGACAGGCCAAAGTGTCTTGCTAGCCCTTCGAATACCTGCACCGAACCACCAGTAAACTTAAGTTCTTCGCGAGCAACGAATACGTTCGCAAGCACAGAGCCAACTGAGTAAAGCGCACCGATAAAGATACCGGCAATGATGATCACTTTAACGAAAGACTTGTGTCCACCTTTGATGTCGTTGACGTAAACCGCAACCGATTCAGCACCGCCTGCCGCCATGAAGATCCAAGTGATTACCCCAAGGAATGCCCAGTTAAAGCTTGGTGTCATCGCTTCAATGGTGATTGGGTCAGCTGGCTCGATACCACCGATCAAAGCACCGCCTGAAAGCAGGATGTAAGACAGAGTCAGCAACAACATCAGTGACGAGGTTAGTGAGGTGATTGGGCCAAGTAGCTTCGCACCGTTGTTTGAAATGTGCGTTGCAACAGCAAATAGAATGGTGCTTAAGATCGCCGTGGTTATCGGCGTAAATATGTATTCGAAGCCTAAGAAAGCATACGACGCATAAGCGATGATTCTAGGCAGCAGAGAGGTGAAGAAGAATAGGTTAACAAACCAGTAGGTGTAAGCTGAAATAAATGCCCAGCGACCGCCTAGAGAGCTTTTAACCCAAGAATAAACACCCGCCTCAGAGTCTTTATTCAATGATACAAACTCGGCCACGATCAAACAAAATGGCACAAAGTAAAAGATGGTTGCTAAAAAGAACATCGGAGCTGAGGAAAGGCCAATTTCGATGTTGTTGTTTATGATGTTATTGAAGCTGTATACCGCCGCGAAGGTCATAGACAGTAGGGCAAACTTGCCTATCGTACTGCGTTTATTATCGGACATGATGTTCTCCGGTGAATCACGTTGATGATCGTTATTACTAGGTCCTAGAGAGGGAGATCTAGGCCGTGTTTTTATTGTTATGTTGGTTTGGCAAACACCCGCTTCATGAAGTCAGGTTTGGCTCATTTATTATTTTTGTATTGATTTACGAACGAATTCCTTGGCGTTTATCTTTTCGATTTCAGTAAATTTATTACTTGAATTTCAAATGCAACACTAAGGCATTCATCGAAGAAATTGGCTTTCTCATGTACGACGATGTAACAGGCTTGTAGGGGCTTTTTGTCGTTTATTGTTCTATGAGTTTTTCTATTTCTTCAGCAAGAAGATTAAAGATTAAGCGGCGGGAAGTTAATCGGAATTGATCAAATATGTGATATCGAGTAAATAAATTTAGTTAATATTTTACCTGTATTTTTGTTCGGGATTTATTACGACTTAACTAGCGTTTTTCGTGAAGTGAAACCTTGACGGAATGACGTTTTTATTCTTGTTTATTGGTGTTTAATATTCTGATTTAAAACAAAAAAAGCGCCACAAAGGCGCTTTTCAATTAGAGATGTAAATTTTGGATTACGACTGCTTTGCTGCTTCTAACTTCGCGTCTTTACCTGCTTGCTTCTTTTCAAAGCGAGAGATCCACCACCAAGCGATAGCTGAGAACACTGCCGTCATAAATACGTTGACGAAGAACGCTTGCATTAGGTCTACACCCGTCGGGAATGCTGACGCCGTCATACTCACAACGAAGATACCGATAAGTACAGATACAACAGCCATACCTTGAACTCGAGTACCCATGCGGAAATCACGTGGCGTATCGTCATGCTTCAAGCGGAATACAAAGTACGCCACCATGATGAAGATAGGCGGTAACATTGCCGTACCAGCTGTTAGGTTAATCGCAGTGTTCATCATGTCTTGTACAGACTCAGAACCGAAGCCGTTTATAACGAGCATTAGGAATACGAACGCAAACTGCCACCATGCTGCACGTACTGGCACGCCATGTTCGTTAAGCTCAGTCGTCTTCTCACCGTAAACACCTTTAGGGATTTCAGAGAAGTGAATTTTTACTGGAGCTGCTGTCCACATCATCATCGAACCGAACATTGCGACGAACAGGATGATACCGACGAAGCGACCTGTTAGAGATTGTGAAATGTCGAAGTAGTTCGCCATACCAGTGAAGATTTCAACCATGCCGCCAGCATAAGTGAGTTCATCACGTGCAACGAACACGTTCACTAACAGAGAACCGACTGCATACATGATACCGATAGCGATACCCGCGCTGATGATCACCTTGATGAAAGACTTATGACCACCTTTAACATCGTTTAGGTAAGCGGCTGCGGTTTCTGCACCACCGGCTGCTTGGAAGATCCAAC
Organism: Vibrio sp. 14N.309.X.WAT.E.F5; assembly: GCF_030397615.1. Classification (NCBI taxonomy): domain Bacteria; kingdom Pseudomonadati; phylum Pseudomonadota; class Gammaproteobacteria; order Vibrionales; family Vibrionaceae; genus Vibrio; species Vibrio sp. 14N.309.X.WAT.E.F5. Next base: position 46,796 of record NZ_JAPNXR010000010.1, read on the forward strand.
ACATAATACCTAGTGTTGCCCAGTTGATGGTTGGCGTCATTGCTTCTAGCGTGATTGGTTCTACTGGCTCATGGTTACCACCTAATGCCATTAGTGCGCCGATAACGTAAACCGCGAACAGTGCAAATACGCCGTATGCCACGATCTCTGCAATCTTACCTAACCAGCTCGCGCCTTTGGTCGAGATGTGCGTTGCCGCCGCAAATAGGCCAATTGAGATTGCCGATGTCACAATAGGAGAGAAGGCGTACTCGTAGCCAAGCATTGCGTAAGACGCGTATGCGATAACGTTAGGTAGTAGTGATACAAACCAGAATAGGTTAACGAACCAATAGAGGAATGAACCTAAGTAGGCCGCTTTTGAGCCTAAAGGTTGTTTAAGCCAGTCATACATGCCTGACTCAGAATTTTTATTTGCTGATACGAATTCAGCAATAATGAATACGAATGGAATGAAGTAAATAAGAGTGGCAAGCAAAAAGATAGGGGCTGAACTCAATCCCAATTCGATGTTGTTATTTACAATGTTGCGAACGTTAAATACCGCTGCAAATGTCATGGAGAGTAAGGCAAATTTACCTAACTTACCGCGTACAGATTCAGACATAGTGTCCTCCAAGGGTCACGTAATTATAGTCGTTATTTCTTTAAGCTTCCTTGTAGGGAAGAAGCGTAAAGGCGTTATGCAGTGTGACTGAGCCTTGAACGGCAAGGCTCAGTACACACTGTGAATAGATCTTGTTGTTGCTTTCGTTTGTTTAGCTTTCAGTTACTTACTTATTAAGGAAGTAACCGTCTTCAATAGTCACTTTCAGCACCACTTTGCGTACTCGGTTATCACCGTGGAATCGATAAGCTTTGCTGTTATCAAATATCGCTACTTGGCCTTCAATGAGTTCACGAGTTTCACCGTTACCCATTAGGTGTTCGCGGTCACTCTCATCGCTGTAAGCTTGGATTTGCTCTAGCTCTGATTTGGCTGCGAACTCAACCGTTTCACGACCTTCTAGGTAGTAATGCACGTCGAAGTAACGACGATTGCCAGTAAAGCTTTCGGTGTTACGAGCCACGCCGTCTTCAATCATGTAAGCCAGTGAGTCACCAATTGAATACATCACGCCATCCTTGATGTTGCCGATGTTTTCAATCGCTTCTACACAGCGTTGCCATTTACGACCGTCGCGGTAAACGACTTTAAATTGCTCTAGGTTGTCTAAAACGATCATCGCTTATGCCTCGTTCTGTTGTGGTTGAGCTTTCGGTGCGTTCGCCGTGAAAAACTCATCGCCAAAGTTGTGATTGATTAGGTGCTGCGCATCGCAATCGCCTGCTTGGAATGGAATCAGAGTTAAGCCGTAGCGGAACTCGTCCATGTAAACTCGGTAAGAGTCGAGCACTTCGCTGCCCCAAGAGTTCGAGCCTAAGCCCATCACTTGGTGGTCTAGGTTTAGCGTGATGTAACCGCTCTTCTCTAGCTCAATGGTGTGTTGTGCTTGGTGCAGGTTTTGGTTGGTGTAGAACCATGCGCTGAAGTTGATTTCTTGCTGTGGTTTTACTGCAATACCATTACCTGCGCGGCTTGAAAGCGCAGCCCAACGAACATGTTGGCGGTTGCCGTTGTTTTGTGGGAACGGGTAGTTCTCGAACATGTCAGCCACGGTTGATTGGTAAACATCAATCATGTTGGCTTGTTTGCTGTCTTGGTAGTTCTCTTCAGGGCCACGGCCGTAGTATTGAACTTGGTCGAAATCACCGTTGATACCCATGTCGAAACCAATCACTGGAATAACGTGAGGGTAATCACCGTAGCGTTCACCGCTCAGTTCAACGTTCAGTTGGCCTTCAGCACTGATTTGGTAGCGATATTCACAACGTATGCCGAAATCGAATACCGGTGGAGCAACGATACTGGTGGTGGTGATCTCAATCTTGCCGTTGTTCGCTTCCACGTTTAGCGTGCGGAAGTGCTCTTGCATGATTTGTAGATGCGCAGGTTCCCAGTAACCATCGTGCTCTTGTTTATGGTTATCGATCATTGGCTTGAAGAAGTTCAGCTTAGGCTCCGACTTAATCAGTTCTTCGCCATTCACTAACCATGACGTCAGCTTGCCGTTCACTTTCGAGAAATTCAGTGCGAAGTTGTGGCCTTTGATTACATAAGCGAGGCGAGACTCTTCAACATTCAGTGCCGTTGCATTGTTGTTGGTGAAGGCGTCAAGCTGTGCAGTGTTCTCTTTCACTTGGAACTGGTAAACCGCGATATCGTGGTTCGCTTCGCTGTATGAAGTACGAGAATCTTTGCGAACAGTAAAGTTCACAAACACTTCACGCTCATCAAGCTGTGGCAAGTTAAGTGTCAGTTCGCGGCTAGAGTTTTCAGCCAGCTCTTCAACCTTAATATGTTGTACAGCAATGGTTTCACCTTCAGCGCGGATTTCCGCAGTGATGGTGTAGTCATCAATGTTTGAGAACCAAAGTTTGTTATCGACAGTGAAGGTGCCAGTTTGTGCATCGAAATCGCGAAGCTTCACTGGGGCAATCACTTGTTTGTACTCTTTCAAGCCTGGGCCTGGTGTTTGGTCTGGGTAGATCAAACCGTCCATGCAGAAGTTGTAGTTGTTCGGGTAGTCACCGTAGTCGCCACCGTACTTGTAGAACTCTGTGCCTGCTTCATCACGCGCTAGAATGCCGTGATCACACCATTCCCAAACGTAGTGACCTTGAATGGCATCGTGCTTGTAGAACACGTTTTGGTATTCGGTTAAACCGCCCGGGCCGTTACCCATTGCGTGTGCGTATTCGCAGATGATGCGTGGTTTTTCGTGTGGGAATTCACCGAAGGCATTCATCAGTTGAGCACGTGAGTACATGGTTGAAATGATGTCGACCACTTCAGCATCACGGTCTTCTTCGTAGTGAACCAGACGTGTGTCATCAATCGCTTTTGCTGCATCGTACATAGAACGGATGTTGCAGCCGTAGCCAGACTCGTTACCTAGCGACCACATGATGATGGAAGGGTGGTTCTTTTGAGCATGAATGTGACGTTCGATACGCTCAACAAACACCGCTTCCCATGCGGCATCGTTAGTGATGCGGCTTAGGTCGCCAACGTTAGCAAAGCCGTGTGTTTCAACATCGGTTTCGCCCATCACGAATAAGCCGTAGATATCACACAGTTCGTAGAAGCGTGGGTCGTTCGGGTAGTGCGCTGTACGTACTGAGTTGATGTTGTGTTGCTTCATCAGTACCAAGTCTTTCTCTACGCGATCCATACCAACAGCGCGACCTTTCAGGTGGTCGTTGTCGTGGCGGTTTACACCGTGCAGCATCACGTACTTGTTGTTGATGTAGAACAGACCATCGCGAACTTTAATATCACGGAAACCAACGCGTTGTGGAATCACTTCCAGCACCTTGCCGTCAGCGTCTTTCAGCGTAAGTAACAGTTGGTACAGGTAAGGGTTTTCAGCGTTCCATTGAACTGGGTTAACCACATCAATAGAGAATTGAGTATTCGCATTGCCGTCAGTCAATCTATTAGGAACGGCTAGGTTATCTACTGAGCCTTGCGAGATAACTTGGCCGCCATCAAGCAATGCGTACTCAAGGGTTGCGTTTGTTGCTGCTGCTAGGTTTTCTAGCTCCACTTTGCACGACAGGGTAGCGCTTTGGTAAGCGTCGTCGAAGTCAGTGCGAACGGTAACGTCTTGAACGTGCAGTTGTTCTTTACCGACTAGGTAAACATCACGGAAGATACCGCCCGTCCACCACATGTCTTGGTCTTCAATGTAGGTTGAGTCGGCCCATTGCATCACGCGAATAGAAAGTAGGTTGTTGCCTGCTTTTACGTGGCTAGAGATATCGAACTCAGCGGTTAGGCGGCTGCCTTTGCTGAAACCCACGTACTCGCCGTTTACGTAAACTTCGAAGTAAGTTTCAACGCCATCGAATTTGATGATGGTTTGTTTCTCGTCCCAGCTTTCGCCTAGGAAGAAAGAGCGTTGGTATGCGCCAGTTGGGTTGTCTGATGGTACGAAAGGCACATCAATTGGGAATGGGAAACCTTCATCTGTGTATTGAAGATCGCCGTGGCCTTCCATTTGCCACATGTTTGGAACCGTAATGTGGCCCCAGTCTTTCATTTCTTGAGAGTAGAACTCTTCAGGAACCAATAGTGGATTGGTGAAATAGCTGAAATTCCATTGACCACTCAATAGTTGGAAGTGGCTGCTAAGTTCACGCTGAAACGTTTTTGCATTCTTTTCTGATGCGTATGAGAAGAAGTATGCACGCGGTGCCATACGGTTCTCATGTAAGTTCAGGAAGTTTTCCCAGTTGTTCACGTTGCCTCTCTCTCGGCCTAAATGCAATTTGCTGACCGACGTTCTTATGCGTAATTGGGTCGTAGTGAATACGAGTATTTTTGGACTGAGGTAATTATTAGTAAAAGTTTTACTAAATGAAATTAGTGAAAACGTTTTACTTTAACTCCATCACGTTTTTTGTGGGCTTTTTACAGTGGTGTGTGATCCACTTAAAAGAATGTCATTTGGTGATTTAGGTGAGTATTTTAGAAGGGAGATATGCGTATATTAGCGTATATAAAAGACATAAAAAGGGCCACCTTCAATAAAGGCGGCCTTGATTTATATGTCTGATTTATATGATTATTTTGTTGTATCGCGCAGCTTGAGTTTACTAGGGACGTAGACTCTAAGTGGGATGGTTCGTCCGTCGCGCGCTTTCTCTATCAGCAGGTTAACACCTTGAATTCCCATCAGTTCAGAATGGATACGAACCGTTGATAAAGATGGGAAGGTAAACTTAGCGGTTGGGATGTCATTTACACTGATCAGCGCAATGTCTTCAGGAATGCGCAAACCGTGCTCATGAATCGCTCGTAAAACGCCAATAGCGATGGAATCTGATGCAATAAACATGGCTTTCGGGTAATTCTCGCTCTCTAGCATTTTCTTCGCTAGGTCGTAGCCCGATGAGCTAGAGAAGTCACCGCGATAGATATCTTGCTCACTGACTACGTTTTTAAGGCCACCGTATTCAGCAAAAGCCACTTCACGAATGTCTGAAGTATTGATGTCGTCTTGCCCACCAATGAAACCAATGCGTTGATAACCTTGGTTGATGAAGAAGTTGGTGATCTCTTTGCTGATACGAGCAAGATCGATATCGACAGAATCATAAGGTTCTGAGTGATCCGTAAAGTCGACGTAGCAAATATTATCGGTCAGCTTTTTCGCTTGCTCGATAACTTCTTGTGTCATTCTACCGACTAATAAAACACCGGTAATGTTGCTAGAGCTAACCTGTATTTTGCTTTCATAACAATTGGTTAGTCCAACTTCCATTTTTTCGCATTGAGTTTCAATACCATGGCGGATGGATAGGTAGTAAGGGTCGTTAACTTCAGCTTCTTGCTTGTAGTTATACAAGGCAAGGAAGTGATGATTTTGTTTTTTACTGCTAACGGTTTTTCGTGAGCTGCTGGTTTTGTACTCCAACTTCTCGGCAATTTCAAAGATACGCCTTTTGGTTTCTTCCTTGACGCTTAATGTAGGATCTTCATTGAGAACCCGTGAAACTGTAGCCAGTGAAACATTTGCTTCAGTCGCGATATCTTTTAACGTTGCCATACTCACTTCCTGTTATTGGAACATTGCGTTGCTTTGAAAATACATCTTTAGTAAAAAAGCAATGCACCTCTTTATTCTACAGACCTATTGTAATCAAACTAGATGTCATTGCATTAACTTTTAGTAAAATAAATGTTCAACTCCTCTACGATGTCTCAAATCTAGTTATCAATAATTATCTTATTAAAATTCAATGTATTAGATGTAATCGAGCATAGGTTATCTCCATGCCATGCTCAGTCACAGCGCTGAAAGTTAGTGTAAACGTTTACACTTCGTGGTTTTGATCACAGAATTATAGTCAAAATGGCTGCTACTATTTCTGGTATAGGGCGTTATTGAGCTGAATATCAGATCGAATTAAGCCACGAATGATGACAAAGAGAGGTTGATTGTGAAAGTACTGGTTACGGGCGGCATGGGTTACATCGGAAGTCATACATGCATTCAAATGATACAGGCAGGTATGGAGCCAATCATCGTTGATAACCTTTGCAACAGTAAAGAGCTGGTGCTAGAACGAATCGAATCGTTAACCGGAAAGCGACCAACGTTTTATCTTGGTGACATTCGTGATCAATCTTTTCTAGATAGCGTGTTTTCAGAAAACGATATCCAAGCCGTGATTCACTTTGCTGGCCTGAAAGCGGTAGGGGAGTCGGTGACTAAGCCTTTGGAGTACTACGATAACAACGTCAATGGTTCATTGGTGTTAGCTCGAAGCATGAAGAAAGCGGGTGTGAAAAGTATCGTATTTAGTTCTTCGGCAACGGTTTACGGTGACCCAGAAGTAGTGCCAATTACCGAAACTTCACCAACAGGCGCGACAACCAACCCTTATGGCCGCAGCAAATACATGGTGGAAGAGTGTTTGAGCGATCTGTTCAACGCGGAGAATGATTGGAGTGTGACGTTACTGCGCTACTTTAACCCTGTTGGCGCACATCCATCAGGCACCATGGGTGAAGACCCACAAGGTATTCCAAATAATTTAATGCCGTTTATTGCTCAAGTAGCCGTTGGTCGCCGTGAGAAATTGGCTGTGTTTGGAAACGATTACCCAACAGTCGATGGCACAGGCGTTCGTGACTATATTCATGTAATGGACTTAGCAGACGGCCACGTCGCCGCGTTAAAAGCGGTGGGTGAGAAGGCTGGCTTACATATTTATAACCTAGGCACTGGTAAAGGTTCGAGTGTACTTGAGATGGTTGAAGCCTTCGCACAAGCATCGGGTAAGCCTGTCCCTTATGAACTTTGTCCACGCCGCGCTGGTGATATTGCCGAATGTTGGGCAAGCACAGAAAAAGCAGAGCGAGAGCTTGGCTGGAAGGCGACGCGTAGCGTGATGGAGATGACGGCAGATACGTGGAATTGGCAGTCGAATAACCCGAACGGCTATTCCCCTTCGTAATTGAAGCCGCAGCGTTGTTAGCTGCGCTTACCAATTCCAATCACATAGAAGATCTATGCTCATGGATATTGGAAATCTTGCTGCCTAGCTGCAACTCCAATTTCTTTGGGGAATGCAGATATGAGAAAAAGAGATTCCAGATATCTCGTACCTCGATTCTGGAATGACGAATGAGCTAAAGGTAATCAATGAATGGCTTTGTAACCGTTGCGTTGAAATATGAAGCTCTGAAAAAGAAGCTTTGAACGTCATTCCCTACAACGAGGAACGAGCGTGATAGGGAATCTCCTTGTAGAAGAATTATTCATCTTGGTGAATTGACCAAGACACAAAATTTGAGAGCAATCTAAACATGTCAAAAGTTGAATTTAACCCAGTAGACCATCCGCACCGTCGTTATAACCCATTAACGGGTCAGTGGATCTTGGTGTCACCGCACCGCGCAAAACGTCCGTGGAGCGGCCAAGATGAAAAGCCATCGACTGCGCAACTTCCAGCGTATGAGAAAGAGTGTTTCTTGTGCCCAACCAATACACGTATCTCGGGTGACGAAAATCCAGATTACGACGGCACTTACGTATTCAGTAACGATTTTGCGGCGTTGATGCCTGATTCACCTGACGCTCCAGAGTCTGAAAACCCTCTATTCAAGACTCAAGGTGTTCGCGGGTTGAGCCGTGTTATCTGTTTCTCTCCGGATCACAGCAAAACGCTGCCAGAGTTACCGGTCAATAAAATCCGTGGTGTGATTGATACCTGGAACGAGCAAATTGAAGAACTGGGTAAAGATTACCTATGGGTTCAAGCCTTCGAAAACAAAGGCGAGACCATGGGCTGTTCTCAGCCTCATCCACACGGTCAAATCTGGGCGAACAGTTTTTTACCCAACGAAATTGAACGTAAAGAAAAGCTACTGAAAGAGTACTTCGACCAGCAAGGTTCGAATTTGTTAGTCGATTACGTTGAAGCTGAAATGAAAGACGGCTCTCGCACTGTGGTTGAAACTGAACATTGGATTGCTGTGGTGCCTTATTGGGCTGCGTGGCCATTTGAAACCATGTTGCTACCAAAAACACACATCCGCCGTATGAGTGAGCTGACTGACGAGCAGCGTGATGATTTAGCGCTTGCGATTAAGAAGCTGACTAGCCGTTACGATAACTTGTTCCAGTGTTCATTCCCGTACTCGATGGGTTGGCACTATGCGCCGTTCTTCGAAGAAGGCACCGACATCGATCATTGGCAACTGCACGCTTTGTTCTACCCACCGCTACTGCGCAGCGCATCGGTTCGTAAGTTCATGGTGGGCTATGAAATGCTGGCTGAATCTCAACGTGACTTAACCGCAGAGCAAGCTGCGCAACGTCTTCGTGATTTGAGTGACGTTCACTACAAAGAGCAGTAATACGTTGCTTCGTAGATAACGAGCGAGATTCCTGATATCTCGTTCCTCGATTCTGGAATGACAGTTTCATTGAAACGTTTAGCGTCAATCCCGAGAGTGAGGAACAAAGGAGTCGGGAATCTAAAAGAATTAAAGTGGTGCCGTAAAGGGGCCATAACCAATTGATTAAAGAGTTTAAGCAGAGAGTTTACTTATGTCTGATCTAATCCAAAACGTGAAAGCATCTTTTGAGCAAGTCCTTGGCTATCAAGCGACTCATATCGTTCAAGCTCCGGGTCGTGTGAACCTGATTGGTGAGCACACTGACTACAACGATGGTTTTGTTCTACCGTGTGCCATTAACTACCAAACGGTAGTTGCGGCAGCAAAGCGCGACGACAACATCGTTCGTGTTGTGTCTGTCGACTACGATAATGCAGTAGACGAATTCGATATCACTCAAGAGATCACGTTCCAACAAGACAAGATGTGGGCGAACTACATTCGTGGTGTTGTGAAATGCCTAATGGGTCGTGGCTTTGAGTTTAAAGGTGCAGACATCTCTGTAACCGGCAACGTGCCTCAAGGTGCGGGTTTAAGTTCTTCTGCGGCTCTGGAAGTCGTCATCGGTCAGACATTTAAGGTGCTTTACAACCTAGAGATCAGCCAAGCTGAAGTTGCGCTATATGGTCAGCAAGCGGAAAACGAATTTGTAGGCTGTAACTGCGGCATCATGGATCAAATGATTTCTGCTGAAGGTCGTGCAAACCACGCGATGCTGTTGGACTGTCGTAGCCTAGAAACTCAAGCGGTTTCTATGCCAGAAGATATGGCTGTGGTAATCATCAATTCAAACAAAAAACGCGGTTTGGTCGACAGTGAATACAACACGCGTCGTGAACAGTGTGAAGAAGCAGCGCGCATCTTTGGTGTTCCAGCATTACGAGATGTGACGATTGAACAGTTCAATGCCAAAGTCTCTGAGCTTGATGAAATGGTCGCTAAGCGAGCTCGTCACGTGATCACGGAAAATGACCGTACGGTTGAAGCGGCTCAAGCTTTACGTACTCATGATATGAAGCGTATGGGCGAGTTGATGGCAGAATCTCACGCGTCAATGCGAGACGATTTTGAAATCACAGTCAAAGAAGTCGACACTCTGGTTGATATGGTCAAAGACGTGATTGGTGACCAAGGTGGCGTGCGCATGACTGGCGGCGGTTTTGGTGGCTGTATCGTGGCATTGGTTCCGCCTGCTTTAGTTGATGAAATTAAAACAACGGTAGAACAGAAGTACCAAGCAGCGACTGGCCTAAAAGAATCGATTTATGTGTGCCAAGCGAAAGACGGCGCTAGCCTAATTGAAGTAATCTAGCTGTTTCGAGATTTCATGCTTGAAAGATAGTGCTTACCAAGTAAAAAGATCATGGTAGGCCAAATGGTAAAGCCTTTGCTTAAATGTAGAGGCTTTTTGTTGGCACTAGGAAGGAATTTAGAATGACATCAGAGCAGAACTTGCACCAATCCATGACACAAACGGCAGCCTATGATGGTCACCCTGCTCAGTTAGTTACCTTGTCCAACAAGCATGGCATGCAAGTAACATTCATGGATATTGGCGCGACTTGGTTGAGCTGTATCCTGCCAGTTAAGGGAAATCAACGAGAAGTTCTGTTGGGTGTCGATTCAATGGAAAACTTTCAGAAACAAGCCAGCTACCTTGGTGCGACGGTCGGGCGTTATGCCAACCGTATTGCCAATGGTCGTTTTAAAGTTGATGGCACGGGTTATAAGCTCGATGCGAATCAATCCGGTAATACTTTACACGGTGGCTCAGATGGCTTTGATAAACGCCGCTGGCAGTTAACCGCTCAAACACCGATGTCGGTCGTTTATAGCTTAGTGTCTGCTGATGGCGACCAAGGTTTCCCAGGGTTGCTGAATGTGTCTGTGAGTTACGAGTTAACCGAAGACAACCGAGTGTCTATCGAGTACTTTGCGACAACCGATAAAGCAACGGTTGTGAACTTAACTAACCACGCTTACTTTAATTTACTTGGCGCAAACAGCGATCACGATTGTTTGTCTCATATTGTCAGCATCAATGCCTCGCAATACCTACCGACGAATAAGGTGGGTATCCCATTAGGTAATTTGAAATCGGTGAAATCAACCAGCTTTGATTTCAATCAGCCTATGATGATCTCTGAACGCTTATTGGGTGATGAACAGCAAAAAGCGGCCAAAGGTTATGATCATTCTTTTCTTTTAGCGGAAAACTGTAAACGCGATCAATGTGCGGCTACAGTGACTTCGCCTAATGCACTTGTCACTCTGAAAGTCTTTTCAACCAAGCCAGCAATGCAGCTGTATACCGGTAATTGGTTGGGCGGAACACCTAATCGAAATGGTGGCAGCTACGAAGACTACGCAGGAATTGCATTGGAAACCCAGTTCTTACCTGACTCACCTAACCATCCAGAGTGGAAACAGGACAGTTGTATTCTTAGGCCTGAACAAGAATACCGCTACCGAACCTGTTATCAGTTTGAATTTTCGGGGGATTATTCAAACTAGTCTGCTCTAGCTCAAAATGGTTTATGCCAAATTGGCGCCTAACAAAGGGAATTATTGTTGGGGAGAGTAAGGTAAGAAAGCCCTAACAGAATCGCTTCTGTTAGGGCTTTTTTTTGTGTTCTATATTCGATGCTAACGGCTGGTCAGAAGACGAGCGAAAGCAAAGAGAGGCAGCTCTGCGGCTAGACAACTTTCTCAACCGAGTTTCTACGAACCAGAGTCGGAGAGAACATCATTGGCTCAGAGGAAACAGCTTCACTTTTAGCCAGCACTAACGCGAGTCGAGTGGCTTTTTCTGCCATCATCTGAATAGGGTAGCGGATAGTCGTCAGCTTAGGGTGAACGTAGCGAGCAATTAAGCCGTCATCAAAACCAACAATAGAAACCTTGTCTGGCGCTTGAATACCGTTTTCATCAAGCACTGAGAGTGCGCCTGCTGCCATGTAATCGTTGTAAGCAACAAGGCCGGTGATCGGCAGTGACTTGGTTAACAGGTTGGTCATCGCGTATTCGCCACCATCACTGGTGGGCGCTGAATATTCAATATAGCTATCAGATAACTCGATTTTGTAATCGGAGAGTGCTGCTAGATAGCCTTGCACTCGTTCATCGGCATCTTCAATGCTGTGAGACGAGGCGATGCAGGCGATGTTTTTGTGGCCATGACGAATTAGGTATTCAGTGGCGAGGTACGCGCCTTTCTTGTTGTCTAAGAAAATACAACGGTTCGCAATCTCAGCAATATAACGATTGATCAGCACTAAGCCTTTCACTTCTTTGGCATAGGCAATCAGCTCTTCGTCGGTGAGTCCTTTAGAGTGGATAACTAAGGCATCGCAACGGCTATTAATCAGCAACTCAATCGCTTGTCTCTCTTCTTCACGATCGTGTGAGCCATTACCAACGAGGATATGTTTTCCGTTCTCACGAGCGACATTATCGACAGCCTTAACCAGCGTGCCGAAAAAGGGGTCGGAGATATCACCGACTAACACGCCCACAGTGTTGGTGCTTTGGCTGACCAACGCACGAGCATTCGCATTAGGGCGGTAACCCAGTTTAACCATCGCTTTAGTCACTGACTCTACCGAGCTTGCGCTTGCTTTTGGAGACTTGTTGATTACTCGAGATACGGTTGCAACAGAAACACCAGCTTCCTTTGCTACATCTTTAATTGTTGCCATTTTTAACCTCTATATATTGCTGAATCTATTTAACACCGACAATGATACTAAGGCAATGAAACTCTCATTTTACTTCCAGTAATGAGATCTTTACCGCTTGTAATTGTTGCTCTTAGTGCTAGTGTAAACATTTACATTTTACTTAATTTTAGTAAATAATTTAATTGATAAAAATAAATTAATATAGGAAGTGAGAAATGGATACTGTCTCTTATGGTGACTTTGCTAAGTTAGAAATGCGTGTGGGTAAGATCATCGAGGTTGTGCGTCATGAAAACGCAGACAAGCTGTACATTGTGCAAGTGGATATCGGTGAGAAGACGCTACAAACGGTGACTAGCCTAGTCCCTTACTACACCGAGGAAGAGTTAATGGGCAAGCAAGTTGTCGTGTTGTGTAACCTAGCTAAAGCGAAGATGAGAGGCCACACTTCTGAATGCATGCTGTTATGTGCGGAAACAGATGATGAATCTGAAAGTGTATTGCTGACACCGGAACGTGCGATGCCAGCGGGTATTCGAGTGGTTTAAGTTGTCTAGATTAGTCGGTGAGACTATTCGTTATAAGCTCATCGACTTATCTGCTCTCAAAGCTTCAAATGATCGAAGATCCAAATTGCCGAAGCTCCAAGTTGCTGAAGCTTCAAAATACCCAAAGCCCTCAAAGACTAGCTACGAACGGTCAGTATCAAACCATCAATCACACTGTGGTGGTGATCAGAAACCCCAGCAAGGTTGCCGTATTTCGGCTGGTGGCGATCATTTTCTAATGGATGGTGCCAACCTTGTGTATGTTCCACAAAGTGCGCAGCAAAGCTTTCAGACACCTCTAAGCATCCTGCCATGACAGTATCAACATAGGTTTGAACGATAGGGCTGTTTTCACAAGGCGCTTCGATTTCGTCTTTGATGTATACCCAGATCGATTGATCCGCTTTAAAGTCGGTTTGGCTCTCTATCTGATCGCTTCTTAACTCAATTCGGTGATAACCACGCTCACGACGATCAAATTCAGCCAACGCAACATCATCGACCTCAAGCAAAACACCATTCACTTGTCCCTCACCAAGATTGACGATCAACGGTGACAAAACATAGCTGTCGTCGATTTTACTCCAGTGACGCACTAGGCCGTGCACTATCGCAGGAATAGCTTGTCCTGTTTGACCTGTGAGTTGACGAGAAGAGGAGTTGATCAAGCTACCATAACCAAAAATATACATCGCGTTCCCTGTCTGTTCTTTTGTATTTGAGACTAGTCTTACTATATGTTTGGCTTAATCAAATGTCAGTAGTTTTTTATTTTACACACCTTCGAGTCTAAATGACTTTTTGTGGTGTGTTTAATTGACACTTTTTTGACCTCTAAATACACCTTGTTGCTTGTTTTTATTGGTTTTATATCTTTGGCGCGTTTCATGCATTGTGTTAGGCAATATTGCGGTGATGATTACTGCACCTTGAATTTGGCTATTGGTAGCAATTCAATATAAGCCACACTTGGCTTGTTATCTGAAATGAGGAATGAGTTTGTTAAATATCACAGATAAAAGCGTAGAAGATGCGATTCCAGCTTATCTTCGTTTAGGTTTTAGACCTTTCTTCTTTCTAGGCAGCCTTTATGCCGTGATTGCTATCGTCGCTTGGGTTGTCATGTTCCAGAATGGTCAGCCTGAAGTGTTAAAAGTGCCCGCGCTTTGGTGGCACGTACATGAAATGCTGTTTGGTTTTTCTATGGCGATTGTGGTTGGTTTTGTTCTGACTGCGGTGCAAACGTGGACGGGAGTCAACGGAACTAAACATTATCGATTAGCTGCGCTCGTTGGTTTGTGGCTAGCACCTCGTATTCTATTTTGGACACCGGCGCCATTGTGGTTGATCTCATCGGTTGAAGCGTTGTTCTTGATCTTTGCCGCTTACGAGATTGGTTTCCGTGTCGTGAAATCGAAAGGCTGGAAGAACCTGTTTTTTGTACCGCTGTTTATATTGGCTATCGTCGCCAACTTTGCCAGTTACGCGACGATTAAAGGCATGCCTCCATTCCCATCGTCTGCAGTATGGCATGCTATGTTATGGTGGTTTACCTTGCTATTATCCGTGATGGGTGGACGAGTTATCCCGTTCTTCACGGCCCGTCGTTTTGACTTTGAAAAAGCACAACCACTGGTTTGGTTGGAATGGCTAGCGAACCTGCCTTTGGTTGGGTTGTTTGTGCTGAGCTTCTTCCCGCTGACCTTTGCTCAAGTGGGCAATGAGTTGATGGTGTTTGCAGGTGTGACTCAGTTGGTTCGCTTTGTCCGTTGGAAGCCTTGGACAACGTTGTCTGAGCCTTTGGTGTGGTCACTGCATGCGGCTTATATGTGTATTCCTTTGAGCTTGTTGCTAAGAGGCTTATTAGATAATCCATTTGCAAGCCATAACATGCTGCACCTGTTTGCGATTGGCGGTTTGAGTGGGCTCATTCTTGCGATGATCACTCGTGTCACCATGGGACACACAGGCCGTGCTATCTATAAAGGGCCAAGCATGGCGTTGGCGTTCTCGGCTATCTTTATCGCGGCATTAGTTCGTAGCTTAGGTGTCACTTTCTTCCCTGCTTACTTATTTGAGATGGTCAACATCAGCGCGGGTTTATGGACGTTGGCGTTTGGTCTGTTTATCTGGAAGTTTGGCATGATGTTATTAACCCCGCGAGTGGACGGTCACCCAGGTTAATCAGAGGATTGATGAAGCTTGCGAGTTAAGCCTTCAGATAATCAAAGGGAAGCAATGAGCTTCCCTTTTTTGATCGTGTTGAAGAGTGCACTTTTCTATTCGTTCAGTACTATCAATTCGTTCGTTCAGTATTATCTATTGGCTCGTTAAGAATTCACTGTCAGATATTGGCGGACTTGCGCGGTGAGTTCTTGTCTAGCCTGAGGGGAAACGAAGCTCGCTTCAATGGCATTAATACTGAATTGCGCTAATTCGTTTTTCGTCAGTGGATGAGCATTGGCGACAGCAAGGAAGTTGTCATTCATGTAACCACCAAAGTAAGCCGGGTCATCGGAATTGATGGTGACGCATAACCCTTTTCTCAACAGTTTGACAATGTTGTGTTGTTGCATGGTTTCGAAGACCTTGAGTTTGGTATTCGATAGCGGGCATACGGTCAGCGGTGTGCGCTTTGCTATTAACTGTTCCATCAAGTCGTCATCTTCAACACAGCGAACGCCATGATCAATTCGGGTTATGCCTAACAAGCTCAGCGCGTCACTAATATTTTGTGCTGGGCCTTCTTCTCCTGCATGAGCCACGGTTAGGAAACCTTGGTTGATGGCTTCTTGAAAGACATGTTTAAATTTTTCAGGCGGGTTGCCTTGCTCTGATGAGTCTAGCCCAACCGCTATGATTTTATCTTTGTAGGGCAGGGCTTGCTTGAGCGTCTCGAACGCACTGTCTTCATCAAGGTGGCGCAGAAAGCACATGATCAGTTGGCTGCTTATCCCAAGTTCCTGCTCTGCTTTTTGTAAAGCTTGAGTGATACCGCCAACAACTGTGTCGAAACCTATCCCACGTTCGGTATGAGTCTGTGGGTCAAAAAATATTTCGGTATGAACTACGTTGTCTTGCTGGCATTTCAATAGGTAAGCCCAAGTTAGGTCGTAGAAATCTTGCTGGTGGATCAGCACGTTGGCGCCTTGGTAATAGATATCGAGGAAGGATTGCAGGTTGTGAAATTGATAGGCTTCGCGAACTTGGTCTGGATTCTCAAAGGGAATCGACACGTTATTGCGCTTGGCGAGTTGGAACATCAACTCAGGTTCTAGTGTGCCTTCTATGTGTAAATGAAGCTCAACCTTCGGTAATTTTTTGATGAAGCTATCCATAGCAACTCCTTAGCTATTTTAATTATGGGCGGAGTAGGTGAGATGCTTACGCCTATTAATGTGAGATTTTAGGCGATTTATTTCTCTCTGTTTGAGCATAGTTCATTTCATTGCTGTCGATAAAACAGCGCTGAAATTGCTGGTGAATAGAGGGTAATGAAAGAATTGAAATGAGTCGCAAACGATTTGCAGCAATGGAGTGTGATCCGCTGCAAATATTTGCAGCAATATCCATGGATTTGTGCTCTAATACCGCGCTTACCAAGGGATGGTGTTAAAAGATGCTCACTTAGATGGAGTTATCAAAGTTGACCGATCCCTTAATGATCTCCCTTAGGAATAAATAGAACATGTCTAAGAACAAAAAATTTGATATCCGCATTACAGAAAAACGCAACGGTTGGTGTGCAGAGATTACTCGTCAAGTAACGTCTCGCAGCACAACAGTATCTAAGCGTGAATCTGGTTTTGAAACTGAAGCTCTAGCACAAGAGTGGGCTGAGAAAGAACTAGCATCTTTCATCGCAAACCAAGCTGAGCGTAACGATCGTAAATCAGAGCAACGTAAAGAGCGTGATGAATTGCGTCACACTAAAGAGCTTAAAGCTGAGCAAGCGCGTGAAGCACGTGCAAAAGCTCGCGCAGAAGAGCTAGACGACGAGTAAGTCGCAATAATTTATGCTCTTCTTGTTTGAAGAAGAGCAGAAAAAAGCCCCAATATAACTTTTCTCTTTCTAGTTAAAAGTATATTGGGGCTTTTGCATTTCTGAGCGTTATTCAGCTAACTTACTCTGCAAACTTAGTTGTTCAGAGTCGTTAACCAATCATCTTCCGCGACTTCTTCAATGTAACTCTCAACAGACTGTCCCACTTCATCATCATCTTGCTTGAAGTAAGCAATGTGGAACACCGCGTCACCTTCATTCACTAGAGGCAGCGTTTGTTGGCCAATCACGATACCGCCTTTGGTTGTGATCACTTGGCCTTCTTGGTGACCTAGAGGTGAACTGATGTAAGCCAGAGTTTGTCCTGCTTCAACTTGTTCACCAAGCCTTACCATGTTACGCAAAATACCGTCTGATTCAGCGCGGATCCAGCTGGTGGATTTACTCAGTACTGGCTCTGGCAACTTCTTACGGTTAGGGCGCAGCATGCCGATTTCTTTCATTACTTGATGCACGCCAAGGTAACCCGCACGAATCGCTAGGTGATCAAAACGCAGCGCTTCACCACCTTCATACGTTAGTACAGGAATCCCCAACTTTTCTGCTTCGCTACGCAGTGAACCATCACGCAATGGAGAATCAATGATCACTGGTGTTGCGAACGCTTTTGCGATGCGCAGTGTTTCTGGATTCGACAGGTTTGCACGGATCTGTGGCAAGTTAGTACGGTGAATTGCACCCGTGTGTAGATCCAGAATGTAATCACAGTGCTTTGCTACGTTCTCGAAGAAGGTGTGAGCGATGCGTGATGTTAGCGATCCTTTCTCACTACCAGGGAAGCAACGGTTTAGGTCACGACGGTCTGGTAGGTAACGAGATTTATGGATAAAACCAAACACGTTAACGATCGGCACAACAATTAATGTCCCTTTCAGCTTCTTTGGATCAATCGCGTTTGTCAGTTGTCGTGCAATCTCAACACCGTTTAGCTCATCGCCGTGGATAGCCGCATTTACCATCAGTGTTGGACCTGCTTGGCGACCGTGAATAATTTCAATCGGGATCGAAAGTGGAGAGTGCGTGTAAAGCAGGGCAGCTTGCAGTTCAATCTCCATTCGTTGCCCTGGCTGAACAGTATAACCAAGTAATTCGAAGGGTTGATTAGGTTTTAGTCTTGCCATTTAGGTTGTTCTCAACATAGTGATAATTCGTTAACACGGAATGTATCAATCGTTGATTTTTAGTACGAATCAATCACTTTACGGTCACGACAAAAGTTTTTTATGGAGAGGCTTCTGAATTGGTTTCTGTTTTTGATTTGGCTAATTAGAGGGTGTTTTTAATTGTGAATTTTCTGACAATACATTGATTTAACTCTGATATTTGTCGTTCGGTTGATTGGTATTATCCATCGCCATTTTTTGGCGGCCAAATTCATATATCGAGATAAAAATGAAAAAAACAATTTCAAAAGTCGTTGCTCTGGCGGTGGTTTCTGTCGCTTTATCTGGCTGTGTTGGTAGTAACGCAGTAACCGGTTACCTAATGAAGTTTAACGTTAAGGCTGTTGATAACCGTTACGCACGTGGTGGCTTGAACATGCTACTAGCGCCTGCTTACGGCCTAACAGTTGCTGCCGATTACCTGGTATTCAACTCACTAGAGTTCTGGACTGGTAGCAACCCACTAACTGGTTCTCCGCACATCTTTGATACAAAGACTGATACGTACCTAGACATCAACCATCAGTTGGATCCGTCTCTAACGGAAGCGCCTGTAGGCCCAATTACGAGTGCCGATGTGATTGAGAAAGGTCAAATGCAGCAGATTGATGAAAACACTATCCAAATGGATATTACTTACCAATCTGGTGAGCGTGCGACGTTAATCGGTGTTCGCGATGGCGAGATGGTGACGTACTTCATCGATGGTGAAGTTGTGGCACAAACTTCAATTGATGAACTAGAGAGCTACGCGGCTACACGCGCTTAATTGTTTCTTTAGTCACAAATAGTCATTACAAAGATTAGATACAAAAACAGGTACTCATTGAGTACCTGTTTTATTTTGTCTCGGATAAAAGGTGTTTACTGAAAAGTGCTATTTATTGAAAAGCACGATTCATTGAACAAACATAGCTTATCGAATTATGCTTTTTCTGGGATAGCTTCAAGTAGCGCAACCATTTGGTTCCAGAATAGCTCAACCGTATCGATCTTCACTTTCTCATCAGGAGAGTGAGGGAACTTGATGGTTGGGCCGAAAGAAACCATATCCATGTTCGGGTAAGGTTCTTTGAATAGACCACATTCAAGACCAGCATGGATAACCATGATGTTTGGCTTGTGACCGTAGATACCTTCGTACATGTCGCGGAAGATATGCATGATTTCTGAATCTGCGTCTGGTTTCCAACCTGGGTAAGCACCAGAGAACGCGATGTTAGCGCCTGCTAGTTCAGCAACAGAGTGAAGCATGCTTTCTACTTGGCTACGACCTGAATCGATAAGAGAACGGATCAGGCAAAGCACTGTGATTGAGTTCTCTTCTGTTGTGATAACACCTACGTTTAGAGACGTTTCAACAACACCTTCAATCTCGTCACTCATACGAATCACGCCGTTTGGACATGCGTTAAGTGCCGCGATAAAGCGAGCTTGGTCTGCTGACGCAAGTGCGCCCATTTCTACAGAAGCTTCTTCATTGAAAGTCACGATGCTGTCTTCTACTTTACCTAGCTCTGTTGAAAGCAGCTCTGTGTAGTAGTTGTATAGCGAAGCCAGTTTCTCTTGGTTTGCTGCTGGAACCGCAACCGTTACGAAGCCTTCACGAGGAATAGCGTTACGAAGGCTACCACCTTTGAATTCTACGATGCGAAGGTCTAGCTCTTTTGCGTGACCCGCTAGGAAGCGAGCAAGCAGTTTGTTCGCGTTTGCACGACCAGTATGGATGTCACAACCAGAGTGACCGCCTTTTAGGCCTTTTAGCGTTAGCTTACGTGTTACGAAATCTGCTGGGATTGCGTTACGTGCAATTTCAAATGTCATTGCGCCGTCGATACCGCCAGCACAACCCATGTACACTTCGCCTTCTTGCTCTGAATCGGTGTTAAGAAGGATATCACCTTCTAACCAACCTGCTTCAAGACCGAAAGCACCAGTCATGCCTGCTTCTTCATCTACTGTTAGTAGAACTTCGATAGGGCCATGTTTGATTTCGTTTGATGCCAGTACAGCAAGGCAAGAAGCCATACCCATACCGTTATCAGCACCCAGTGTTGTGCCTTTTGCTGTAACCCACTCACCATCAATATATGGCTGGATAGGATCTTTAGCGAAGTCGTGAACCGTGTCTTCGTTCTTTTGTGGAACCATATCGATGTGCGCTTGTAGCACTACACCTTTTTTGTTTTCCATGCCTGGCGTTGCAGGTTTAGTAATGAATACGTTACCCGTTGGGTCGCGACGTACATTTAAACCTTGCTCTGTTGCCCAAGCAATAATGTATTGAGCTAGCTCTTCCTCATGCTTAGAAGGATGTGGGATTGAGCAAATCTTATCGAAGAACTGCCAAATAGGGGCAGGGGATAATTTACTGATCTCAGAATGGAATTCAGACACGGATGACTCCTTTTTTATTTGGTAACCATATATTTAGGATTTCTATAGGTAAAACCTTAGAATAAAAATCTAAAATATGGGTCTGTTTTGATGGCAACAGCATACCACTTGAGCGTTTTGACGAGTAGCGGTTCTAAACCTCAAATAGCTCAAATTTTGAAAGCGATCTTGTCTATCTGATCATGGTTAAGCGCTTTGATGCTTATAAATGGCGTAAGCAAACGTTTGTTTAAGTCTATTTTGTAATTTAATTACAAAATAAAGTTTCTTAAATAACCATAATTAGCCAAAAGTGTGACGTATAGCAAAAAATACTTGTAATCTTTTTTCTTTCGGGTATATTAATAACCAACTTCTGAAGTGAAGAGTAAATGCTCAAAGGATGAGTCCGTTTTATCGCCTCCAAGGAACCGAGAAATCAAATTCGTTTTTTATTGATTTATTAAGGTGATAGTTATGAAAGGTTTACCATCTGCAATGTTCTGGCTTAACAGCTCTGTTTACACTAGCAACTTTGCATACCCTACAAGCTTTGGTTACTAATACCACAAGCATGTAACTCGAACAGTTTTGTTCACCCCTATATATTGGAATTCTTTTACAACCCTTTTGGTTGACAGATTCTACCGCCACTCAGTATTGAGTGGCGTTTTTTTTGCCTGCTACTTTTTCCCTATCGCGTCAATTCACTACTTTTTCTACCATTCTCAGCGGTTGTTTTTTAAACGCTAAAATATCAATTTGCGCCTTATTACTGATCCTGTTGAAAAATACACATCTCTTGTGGGTTTAAATTGAGAATTTGATGGCTACATTCTCAATGAAAATAACTGATGGTTTGAAAAATAGCCAAGTGATTCTATGGTGTTGAGTTTCACTAACGTATTGTTTTTATTCGTTATTGTTCCTGTCTTTCTTCGTTTTTAATCGCTTTGTTTCATACGGCATTCTGATAAATATCGATTAGAGCCTTAATTCTATCTGGAATTTGTTATTTGATAACTTTATAATCCACAGCCAATCGATTACGCAACCGTTTACTTTTTACCCTTATAGGATTCGATAATGTTCGAAAAGCTATTCAAACTCAGTGAAAATGGCACCAATGTGCGCACTGAAATCATCGCAGGTCTAACAACCTTCCTAACAATGGCTTACATCATTTTTGTAAACCCAATGATTCTAGCTGATGCTGGTATGGACCATGGCGCTGTATTTGTAGCAACCTGTTTAGCGGCCGCTATTGGCTGTTTCATCATGGGTTTTGTTGCTAACTACCCAATCGCGCAAGCTCCAGGCATGGGTCTGAACGCATTCTTTACCTACGCTGTTGTAATGGGTATGGGTTATACGTGGCAAGTTGCTTTGGCAGCGGTTTTCGTATCAGGCGTAATCTTCATCTTCTTAAGTATCTTTAAGATCCGTGAATGGATTATCAACTCGATCCCTATGTCTCTGCGTGTTGGTATCTCTGCGGGTATCGGCCTTTTCCTTGCGTTTATCGCGCTTAGCAATGCAGGCATCGTTGTTTCTAACCCAGCGACTAAGGTTTCACTTGGCGATATCACTGCGATTGCGCCAATGTTAGGTGCGCTTGGTTTCTTCCTGACTATTGCTCTTGTTCACCGCGGTGTGAAAGGTGCGGTAATGATTGCGATTCTAGCAATCACGGCTATCGGCATTGCAATTGGTGACGTTCAATACGGCGGCATCATGTCTACACCACCAAGCCTAGCTCCTACGTTCATGCAGCTTGATTTCTCTGCTGTATTTGAAATCGGTATGATTTCAGTCGTATTCGCATTCTTGTTCGTCGATTTGTTCGATACCGCGGGTACTCTGGTTGGTGTAGCTACGAAAGCAAACCTCATCAAAGAAGACGGTAAACTGCCTCGTCTAAACAAGGCACTACTTGCTGACTCAACAGCAACGTCTATTGGTGCATTGCTAGGTACATCAAACACAACTTCTTATGTTGAGAGTGTTGCGGGTGTTGCTGAAGGCGGTCGTACAGGTCTAACTGCGGTTGTTGTTGGTATCTTATTCCTACTGGCTCTTTTCTTCTCGCCACTTGCAGGTATGATTCCGGCTTACGCAACATCAGGTGCACTTTTCTATGTAGCAATTCTGATGATGTCTGGCCTAGTTGGCATTGATTGGCGTGATCTTACGGAAGCTGCACCAGTCGTGGTAACATGTCTGCTTATGCCGCTGACGTACTCTATCGCTGAGGGTATCTCACTAGGTTTCATCGCTTACGCTGCAATTAAGCTGCTAAGTGGTAAAGGTCGCGACGTTTCACCTGCTGTGTGGGTAATGTCGGTTATCTTTATTCTTAAATACATTTTCGCTTAATCGTCTAGATTTCTGCTTAATCGCTGAAGAGGCTATGTAAGGCATAGCCTCTAATAACATGACAAAATTATTAGGTTTTATACTATGAGCAACAAATTCGTTATCACTTGGGACAACATGCAGACTTACTGCCGTCAACTAGCTGAAAAGCAAATGCCAGCAGAACAGTGGAAAGGTATCTGGGCAGTAAGCCGTGGTGGTTTGGTTCCTGGTGCAATCTTGGCTCGTGAACTAGGTATTCGTCACGTAGATACGATTTGTATTTCTAGCTACGACCACGATCACCAGCGTGATATGACAGTCGTTAAAGCACCTGAAGGTGACGGCGAAGGTTTCCTAATCGTTGAAGACCTTGTTGATAGTGGTGACACTGCACGCAAGCTTCGCGAAATGTACCCTAAAGCGAAACTGATCGCTGTATGTGCAAAACCATCTGGCGCAGATTTGTTAGACGAATACATCGTTGATATCGCGCAAGACACATGGATCGAGCAACCTTGGGATACTAGCCTAAGCTTCGTTGAGCCGGTAAATCGCAAGTCAAAATAAGTGTAAACTTAGTTTTTTGAGAAATGACCCTTTATAGGGTCATTTTTTTTTATATGATTAGTAACAACCATTTCTTATTAAGTATCCCAATGTCTGAATCAGAAGAAACGAGCTCGAACCTTTCGGAAACCTTGTTTGTAAAGCACAAGCAGGCTAAAGAGACCTCAATGCTCACGCGTTACATGCCAAGTTCAGAAGAACTGTTGGATAAAAAGCGTGAAGAGCAGAACTCATCTTGGTATCGAAACCTAAGACGTCTTCAGTGGGTATGGCAAGGCGTAAACCCGATAGAGCAAGAAGCGGTATTGGCACGCATCGCCTCATCCGATAATTCTCGTACCACCGATGAGTGGTTAGATACCGTGATGGGCTACCGCAGTGGTAACTGGGCATACGAATGGACCAAGCTAGGTATGCAGCATCAGAATCGTTCTAATGAGAAGAACGGTGAAGAGATGGCTGAAGAGCTGTTTTCAGCATCGTTATGTTTCAGCATTGCGGGTTACCCACATCTAAAGAACGACAACCTTGCTGCTCAGGCGCAGGTATTAGCGAATGCGGCGTATTCTGAAGCGATCAAACACACCAAATTGATCGTCAAACAAATCGAAGTGCCGTATCAAAACAAAAAGATTAAGGCGAACTTACATCTAACCAAAACAGACAAACCACAACCTGTCGTGATCGTGAGTGCGGGTTTAGATAGCTTGCAAACTGACATGTGGCGTCTGTTTAGAGATTACCTAGCACCGAAAAACATTGCGATGCTAACGATTGATATGCCATCGATAGGGCACAGTTCGCATTGGCCATTAACCGAAGACTCTTCTTGTCTGCATCAAGCCGTGTTGAATGAACTGCCTAATATTCCATGGGTCGACCATCATAAAGTCGGTCTGTTTGGTTTCCGATTCGGTGGTAACGCGATGGTGAGGCTATCCTTCCTTGAGCAGCACAAACTGAAAGCCTGTATCTCTCTTGGCGCTCCGATCCACGATATATTTGTTCATGCGGACAAACTCAAGCAGATGCCCAAGATGCATTTGGATGTGTTGGCTTCTCGCCTTGGCAAAGGAGCGGTGGATATCAATAGCCTTTCTGGGCAACTGATGGCTTGGTCATTGAAGGTGCAAGGCTTGCTGGCTAACAGTAAAACCAGTGTTCCTATTTTGGCATTGGCTTTGGAAGGTGACCCTGTTTCACCGCATCTGGATAATCAACTGGTTGCTATTTACAGTGATTACGGCAAAGCGAAGAAAATCAAAACTAAATCAATTACACAGGGGTATGAGCAATCCCTCGAATTAGCGATAAAGTGGCTCGAGGATGAATTATTTAGATGACATTTCTCCTAAATTAGTTAAGCATGAAAAGTGTACAAAGTAAGTACCTGATACTCAGAGAAAATTTATAAAATCCAACTGCATGTTTTCTACGTATTGCAGTCTGAGTAAAGTCATTCTTAACATTGAAAATGGAGATTCAATATGTCAGAAGTGACACAGCAACCGACACATTATCGCTTGTTAAACGTTTTAAAGGCCATTGGTCCGTATTTGAGGGAGCCGCAATCAGAAGAAGGCCACTATATCTTTGATTGCTTGTCTGTGTGTGTGAACGATAAAAAGTCACCAGAAGAGCGCGAGTTCTGGGGCTGGTGGCTAGAGTTGGATAAGTCGGAAGAAGGATTTTCGGCGAAGTACAACACGGGTAAATACAACATCGATGGTAACTGGGATCCTTTGCCATTACCTAAAAAGGCAGTCGCTGAGGTCTCTCGAACTCAAGAAGCCTTTCACCAAAAGCTGGTTGACGAACTTCAAAAGAAATTTGAAATCGGCGTTCAGTTAGACGAAGAGTCTGTCGAATTCGTCTGATTTTAAAGGTTACTCTTCTCTATAAAGCAAAAAGGTGCGATTTCGCACCTTTTCTACTTGTGAATTCTCTTGTTGATTGCTAAAACATCACCTCTTATTTGTTTTATTCATAAAAGACTTCATGACAACAAATCATCAAAGCGGGACAACAACACAGAGTAAAACTGTCGTTGTTAAACTGGGTACCAGTGTCTTAACTGGTGGAACATTGGCATTAGACCGCGCTCACATGGTTGAGTTGGTTCGTCAATGTGCTGAATTAAAAAAACAAGGCCACTCTGTGGTTATGGTTTCGTCTGGTGCAATTGCAGCCGGACGTGAGCACCTTGGTTACCCCGCACTTCCCAACTCGATGGCGAGCAAACAATTGCTTGCGGCAGTTGGGCAAAGTCAGTTGATTCAAGTTTGGGAGTCTTTGTTTGCTATCTATGGCCTTAAAATTGGCCAGATGCTACTGACTCGTGCTGATCTCGATGATCGCGAGCGTTTTCTTAATGCACGTGACACGATCAACGCACTCGTTGAACACGATATTATTCCTGTAGTAAACGAAAACGACGCAGTAGCCACCAACGAAATTAAAGTGGGCGACAACGATAACTTGTCGGCATTGGTTGGTATTTTATGCGGCGCTGATAAGCTTTTGCTATTAACCGACCAAAAAGGCCTGTTTACGGCTGACCCTCGCAAAGATCCAAATGCTGAGCTCATCAAAGAAGTGAAAACCATTGATGACACACTGCGCAAGATCGCAGGCGGCAGTGGTACGACATTAGGTACCGGCGGCATGGCAACAAAACTGCAGGCGGCTGATATTGCTCGTCGCGCAGGCATCGAAGTGATTATTGCTGCGGGCAGTGCTGAAAATGTGGTGTTTGATTCACTGAGTGATAACCCACAAGGCACACGTTTCTTGCCTTTAGCGGAAGCGCTTGAAAACCGTAAACGCTGGATTTTAGCGGGCCCTGCTTCAGCTGGTGACATCGTAGTCGATGATGGCGCAGTCAATGCCGTTAACACCAAAGGCAGTAGCTTGTTGGCAAAAGGGGTTGTTCGAGTTAAAGGCGAATTCTCTCGTGGTGAAGTCACCCAAGTCACAGACAGCAAAGGCAAAGTAATTGCGCGTGGTATCGCCAGTTATTCAAGCCAAGACCTAGCAAAAATTGCAGGCAAGCACAGTAAAGATATTGGCGACATTCTTGGATACGATTATGGGTCAGAAGTCATTCACCGTGACGACCTAGTTGTAATCCAAGAATAGCTCGTGATGATAAGGCGAATCGCCTTTTTACATCCAAAGACAGACAGAATTTAGGGAGAGTTAAACGTGGATTTAACTAACATGGGTATTGCAGCAAAAGACGCTGCTTTCCACCTAGCGACCGCATCAACGGCGCAGAAGAACAAGGCATTGGCGATCATCGCTGATGAGTTAGAAGCAAACGCAGCAACGATTTTAGAAGCGAACGCGAAAGATATCGAACTTGGTCGCGAAGCGGGTCTGACCGACGCACTGCTTGATCGTCTACTTCTTAATGAAGAGCGCTTAACCGGTATCGCTAACGATGTGCGTAACGTGATTAGCCTGAACGACCCAGTTGGCAGCGAAATTGACAGCAAGGTACTGGAAAACGGTATGTCACTGTCTCGCCGCCGCGTGCCACTTGGTGTGGTTGGTGTTATCTATGAAGCGCGTCCGAACGTAACCATCGATATTGCAGCTCTGTGTCTGAAGACAGGCAACGCAAGCATTCTACGTGGTGGTAAAGAGACGTTCTTCTCGAACATGGAACTGGTTAAAGTTATCCAGTCTGCATTAGAGAAAGCGGAGCTTCCAGCTGCTTCTGTTCAGTACATCGAGAAGCCGGATCGTGAACTCGTATCTCAACTACTTAAGTTGGATGACTACGTGGATATGATCATTCCACGTGGTGGCGCTGGCCTGCACAAGATGTGTAAAGAGAACAGCACCATTCCAGTGATCATTGGTGGTTTTGGTATCAGCCATATCTTTGTTGATGAAAGCGCTGACCTTGAGAAGTCTGTTGATGTGGTTGAAAACTCAAAAGTTCAACGCCCATCTGCGTGTAACTCGCTAGATACATTATTAGTGCACGAAGCGGTTGCTGAAGCTTTCTTAGCGCAGCTAACACAGCGTTTAGCAGGCAAGGTTACCTTGGTTGCTGACACTAGCGCAAAATCGCTGCTAGCGGGTTTTGAAGACCAACGTGATGCAGTTGAAGGTGACTTTGACACTGAATGGCTAAGCTACACGTTAGGTGTGAAAGTAGTCGCTAGTGTGGCAGAAGCGATTGACCACATGCGCATACACAATGCGAGCCACTCAGATGCGATCATGACGAATAGTCTAGAGAGCTCAGAGCGCTTTATTAACTCAGTCGGTTCTGCAGCGGTTTATGTGAATGCATCAACACGATTCACCGATGGCGCACAGTTTGGTTTAGGCGCTGAAGTCGCAGTATCTACCCAGAAACTGCATGCTCGTGGTCCAATGGGCTTAGAAGAACTGACAAGTTACAAATGGGTGGGCAAAGCGAACTATTTGGTTCGTGGTTAACGCTGGTCGTTAATTTTATTCCTCAGCTCATTTTTGAAATTGCTTTTGAGTAGCAATAATCAATGAATCACCACACAAAAGGGCCTTAATTGGCCCTTTTTCTTTCCTAACGTTTGGCAATTCCGTTACACTGATATTCAATTATTTGGAGGTGATATGCATTGTCCTTTTTGTTCAGAGAACGACACTAAAGTAATCGATTCAAGACTGGTAGCCGATGGCCATCAAGTTCGCCGTCGCCGTCAATGCCTTGCATGTAGTGAACGCTTTACGACGTTCGAATCGGCAGAACTTGTGATGCCTAAAGTCATAAAGTCGAATGGAAACCGCGAACCATTTAATGAAGATAAAATGGTCGGTGGTGTACAGCGCGCCCTAGAGAAACGCCCAGTGAGTGCTGATGCCATTGAACTTGCGATCAGTACGATTAAGTCACAACTCCGTGCAACTGGTGAGCGTGAAGTACCAAGCGAGATGATTGGTAATCTTGTTATGGGTCAATTGAAAGTATTGGATAAAGTGGCGTACATCCGTTTTGCCTCTGTTTACCGCAGCTTTGAAGACATCCGAGAGTTTGGCGAAGAAATCGCTAAATTAGAGGACTAATTCCTCAATCATGTCTAACTTTACTCCCCTAGATTTTCAAATGATGTCGCGTGCTATTCAGTTAGCAAAACGCGGCATTTACACTACTGCACCCAACCCGAATGTGGGTTGTGTCATCGTACAAACCGACGGTCAGATCGTTGGCGAAGGTTTTCATGCCAAAGCTGGCGAAGCTCATGCCGAAGTACACGCGATGAGAATGGCGGGTGACAAGGCAAAAGGCGCGACCGCTTATGTCACGCTAGAACCTTGTTCGCACTATGGTCGAACACCACCTTGTGCTGAAGGTTTGATTAAGGCTCAAGTTTCAAAAGTGATTTGTGCCATGCAGGATCCAAACCCTAAAGTCGCAGGCCGTGGTATCAAGATGCTACGCGACGCAGGTATTGAGGTTGAAATCGGCTTGTTAGAGCAAGATGCTCTCGATTTAAATCCTGCATTTATCAAGCGTATGCAAACGGGCATGCCATTCGTTCAGTTAAAGATGGCCGCGAGCCTTGATGGCCAAACGGCATTAGAAAATGGTCAAAGCCAATGGATCACATCGCCAGAAGCGCGTCGAGATGTTCAGAACTATCGAGCAAAATCAGGCGCGGTGCTATCAACCAGCCAAACGGTGATTGAAGACAACGCGTCGCTGAATGTTCGTTGGGCAGAGTTGCCAAGCAGTACCAAAACAAATTACGTTGAAGACGAGTTGCGTCAGCCAATTCGCGTAATTCTTGATCGTCAAAATCAACTGTATCCTGAGCTCAAGTTATTCCAAACTCCAACATCGGTATTGAGAGTCGCTGAAACCTCTGCTGATATTGAAGTCGGAACTACGGATGCAGGTCAGCTCGATTTGCACGATCTAATGTGTCAATTGCCAGCGAACCATATTGATCATATTTGGGTAGAAGCGGGTGCAACATTGGCAAAAAGCTTGATTGAAGCACAGTTGGTGGATGAGCTAATCCTCTATTTAGCACCTAAACTAATGGGCAGTGACGGACGAGGTTTGATGGGCGCATTAGGGCTCACTTCAATGTCTGATGTAATTGACCTAGAAATTAAAGATGTTCGACAGGTTGGTGTGGATATTCGCATCGTCGCGAAACCTATTATCGCGACGAAACCACAGTAGAAATAGTCATTCCAACAGCATACGTGTCGTTGACAACAAAAAGAGTTTTAAAATGTTTACAGGAATTGTAGAAGCCGTAGGTACATTGAGTGCAATCACTCCCCGCGGAGAAGACATCACCGTAACGGTTAATGTTGGTAATCTTGATATGGCTGACGTTAAGTTAGGCGACAGTATCGCGACCAATGGTGTTTGTTTGACCGTAGTTGAGTATAACGACCACAGCTACAGTGCAGACCTTTCGCTTGAGACCCTGAAAAAAACGGGTTTTGTCGATTACCAAGCTGGCGATAAGGTCAACCTAGAGAAAGCTATGCTACCGACCACGCGTTTCGGTGGTCATATAGTATCGGGTCACGTTGATGGCGTGGGTGAGATTGTTGAGCGTAACCAAGTCGGTCGTGCGATTGAGTTCTGGGTTGAAATGCCAGCAGAGATCTCAAAATACGTGGCTCAAAAAGGTTCAGTCACCGTTGATGGTATTAGCCTGACAGTGAATGATTTACGCAAGAATGCCTTTAAGCTGACTATCGTTCCCCACACCTCTTCAGAAACGACCATTGATCAATTCAATGTTGGTCGCAAAGTGAATCTAGAGGTTGATGTATTAGCGCGCTACATGGAACGCCTACTGCAAGGTCAGCAGCAAGAGTCTGAACCTGAATCTCGATTGACGATGGAATTCTTACAGCAGAATGGTTTTGCCTAACCGTTAGTACAAAGTGCACTAAACATCACTTTGTAAAAGCGAGCAATATCATCAGGTTTAAATAGTGTCGGTTCTAGGAAGCAGAACCATTTCAAAGGATATAGAACAATGCCAATTAGTACTCCTCAAGAAATTATTGAAGACATTCGCCTAGGAAAAATGGTTATCCTGATGGATGATGAAGATCGCGAGAATGAAGGCGATCTGATTATGGCAGCAGAACATGTCACGCCAGAAGCGATTAACTTCATGGCGATGTATGGCCGTGGCTTAATTTGTCTAACATTGACGAAAGAGCGTTCAAACCGCATGGGTCTAGCGCCTATGGTTCAAGACAACAACGCTCAATACACGACGAACTTTACGGTTTCAATTGAAGCGGCAGAGGGCGTAACAACGGGTATTTCTGCATCAGATCGCGCTGTTACCGTTCAAGCGGCAGTAGCAAAAGACGCAAAAGCGGCTGACTTAGTTCAACCTGGCCATATCTTCCCTCTGACAGCTCAAGAAGGTGGCGTGTTAACTCGTGCTGGTCACACTGAAGCAGGTTGTGACTTAGCTCGTCTAGCAGGCTGTGAGCCAGCATCTGTTATCGTTGAGATCCTAAATGACGACGGCACCATGGCACGTCGCCCTGATCTTGAAGTCTTCGCTGAAAAACACGATATCAAACTGGGCACCATTGCTGATTTGATTGAATACCGCAACAACACAGAAACGACGATTGAACGTGTAGCACAATGCCATTTGCCAACAGAGTTTGGTGACTTTGAGCTTGTGACTTACCGTGACACGATTGATAACCAGATCCACTACGCAATGCAAAAGGGCGACTTGTCTGTAGGCGCTCCTTTAGTGCGTGTTCACCTGCATGATACGTTTACCGATCTGCTTCATTCTGATCGTGGTACCGAGCGTAGCTGGTCGCTAGATAAAGCGATGAAGCGCATTGGCGACGAAGGCGGTGTGTTGGTTATTCTGGGTAACGAAGAGTCGTCTGATTCTTTGATTCATAAAGTGAAGACGTTCGAAGCTCAAGATAAGAATGAGCAACCAACCATGGCTAAGAAACAAGGTACTTCTCGTCGTGTTGGTGTGGGTTCTCAGATCCTTCAAGACCTAGGCGTTCACGATATGCGTCTGCTTTCTTCAAGCACTAAGCGTTACCACGCATTGGGTGGTTTTGGTCTTAACGTTGTTGAATACGTTTGCGAGTAAGCTGACGTCTGTCCGTTTATAGCGACATAATTTACCGATGATTTCAGTGGCTCTTTTAGAGGTTAATTTCGATAAAAGAGCAAAGTAGCCAAGCCCGATTCAAAACGTGTTGAATACACAAGCTTGGCTACTTGCTGCTCCAGTAAGGTTGGCAGCAGCGCTGCGTTATCATCTTTACATCTCCGGTGCCTGTTCTTCTAAATTAGCATTAGATATTGCTCACAGTTTTGTGCTAGAATCCGGCGATTCTCACTTGATGAAAATAGTTAAAGGAAGGCTTATGAAAGTGATCGAGGGTGGCTTCCCAGCGCCAAATGCAAAAATTGCTATCGTTATTGCTCGTTTCAACAGTTTTATTAACGAAAGTTTACTTTCTGGTGCAATCGATACTTTAAAGCGTCATGGACAAGTAAGCGAAGACAACATCACTGTTGTTCGTTGCCCTGGTGCAGTAGAACTTCCACTTGTAGCGCAGCGCGTTGCAAAAACAGGTAAGTTCGATGCGATTGTATCTCTTGGTACAGTAATCCGTGGCGGTACACCTCACTTTGACTATGTTTGTAGTGAATGTAATAAAGGTTTGGCACAAGTGTCTCTGGAATTTTCTCTTCCAGTAGCGTTTGGTGTTCTTACTGTTGATACGATCGATCAAGCTATTGAACGCGCAGGAACCAAGGCTGGTAATAAGGGTGCAGAAGCAGCACTTAGCGCACTTGAGATGATCAACGTTCTTTCTGAAATCGATTCCTAATGGGGGCCAGTGTGAAACCAGCCGCACGTCGTAACGCACGTCAATTTGCTCTACAAGCAATTTATTCTTGGCAAATTACTAAAGAAAATATTGCTACCGTTGAAGAACAGTTCTTATCTGGTGGTAAGTATGATGAAGAAGAGCATCATGCCGCAGAACCTGCTCTAGCTATGCCAGAAACAGACGTTGCATACTTCCGCGACCTACTAACTGGTGTTGCTCTTAGTCACATGGAACTTGATAGCAAGCTTCGTCCATTCGTATCTCGCCCTATGCAAGATCTGGATTTGATGGAACTAGCGCTTCTACGTTTAGCTATGTACGAGATGACTCGTCGCGAAGATGTACCATACAAAGTGGTTATCAACGAAGCTATCGAGCTTGCGAAAGTATTCGCAGCAGAAGACAGCCATAAGTTTGTTAACGGTGTGCTTGATAAAGCTGCACCGCACGTTCGTAAGAAATAAGACGTTCGTATATTGAATCTAAAGGTCAGCTTTTATGCTGGCCTTTTTTGTAACTAAATTTCTGTAATATCAATAATTACGGTGATTTGTATGAAGACTAAAGATAGGGCATGTGATGTCTGGCGAATTTAACCTGATTGAAAAATATTTTGTAAATCGACAACCACAACGTAAAGATGTACATCTGGCAGCGGGCGATGACTGTGCTTTGGTCAAAGCGCCAAGTAATGTTCAGATCGCGATCAGTACCGACACCTTAGTGGCGGGCACTCACTTCTTAGCGGAAGCAAACCCAGCTTGGGTGGCACACAAAGCCTTGGCTTCGAATATCAGTGATCTCGCGGCTATGGGCGCGACGCCTGCTTGGGTTTCGTTTGCGTTAACCATGCCTGAAGTCGATGAAGCGTGGCTTGCCCCATTTTGTGATTCTTTTTTCAAACTTGCAGACTATTTTGGTATTCAACTTATTGGTGGTGACACGACCAAGGGGCCACTGAGTTTAACGCTGACTGTGCAGGGCTTTGTACCCGAAGGTCGAGCACTACGCAGAGATGGCGCGAAAGTGGGTGACTGGATTTACGTAACGGGCAACTTAGGCGACAGCAAAGCGGGACTAGAGGTGATATTAGACCCTGAACAGAACAAAGCTAAGCCTTATGCGTTAGAGCTTGAAGAAAGGCACTATCTGAGTACTCCACGAGTTTTGGCTGGCCAAGCATTGGTGAACCTTGCTTCGTCTGCTATTGATATCTCTGATGGTGTGATTGCTGATTTAAAACACATCCTTAAGCGTTCTCAGGTCGGTGCAAGCGTTGATGTGAGTGCGTTGCCTATCTCCGCTGAATTACGCCAGTTTTCTTCCGATATCGCTTCTGCACAGCAGTATGCGCTCACCAGTGGCGAAGAGTACGAACTGTGCTTTACCGTGCCGGAAGAAAATAAAGGTTCACTGGAAAGTGCTTTGTCACACACTGGCACAAAAGTCACCTGCATTGGCCAGATAAGACCTGTAGAATATTTTGAATTACACAATAATGGTGAACCACTAAGCTGGAACTTAACTGGTTACGATCACTTTAAGGTTAATTGATGACAAACCCACTTTCTCTTATTTCTCTTAAAAATCCTTGGCACTTATTGGCAACGGGTTTTGGTAGTGGCTTATCGCCTATTATTCCCGGCACCATGGGCACGCTTGCGTCGATCCCATTTTATCTATTGCTGGTTCAGTTACCTTTCCCTATTTATGTCATTCTTGTGGTTGTGAGCTGCATTATTGGTATCAAAATATGCCAAGTGACTTCTGATGACATGGGCGTGCACGATCACGGCTCTATTGTGTGGGATGAGTTTGCTGGCTTTTGGATCACCATGGGCCTAGTACCGTTGTTGGGTATTCCTGTTAATGATTGGAAATGGCTATTCGCTGGCTTTGTTCTGTTTCGTTTTTTCGATATGGTAAAGCCTTGGCCAATTGGTTGGTTAGACAAGCGAGTTCACGGCGGCTTAGGTATCATGATTGATGATATCGTGGCGGGTATTATGGCGGCGATTTCGCTGTATGCAGTGGCTCATTTTTCAGGTTGGCTTGTTTAAGAATCAATACCCAGAGAACGAACAATAATAGATAAAAACAAGGAATTACAATGTCTAAGAAGGTTTACTGTGTTGCTCAATTTCAGCCAAAAGAAGGCAAATTGAACGAGTTGTTTGAAGTGTTAAAGTCTCTAGAACCAAACACAATGCGTGAAGATGGTTGTATCCAGTACACGGTGACTCGTCACATTCAGAGCCCGTTTGCAGAAGGTCAGAGTTTCCCGATTGCTTTTAATGAGATCTGGGCGGACAACGAAGCGTTTGAAGCGCATTGCCAACGTCGTGAGATTCAACAGTTCTTCCAAGAGCAGTGTGTTGAAGAGACTGGCTTGGTTGAGAACTTCAACGTTGCTATCTACTCTGATGAACCAGAGAACTATGACGCGCCAGTACTTAAGCCTTGTTGCTAAGTTTAGGCTACAAGTTTGGATAAGCGAAAGTTAGTTGAGCTATAAGGTTTAGCTAACGAGTTAGCGTATACTAAAAAGGTTGACCCTAGGGCCAACCTTTTTTGATTTGTTGCTTATGCCGTTTGCTTGTGAAAGCTATTTAGCAAGGTAGTCAGAGATAGACTTCTCTATGCCTTTCGCATCTAAGCCAAGCTCTTCATGCAGCTCGCCTTGAGTACCTTGAGCAATAAACTTGTCTGGTAGACCAAGGTTCAATACTGGCATCAGTAGCTTTTCTTTCATCAAGAATTCAATCACACCCGCGCCGGCACCACCTGCAATCGCGTTTTCTTCGATTGTCACCAGTACATCGTGGTCAGCAGCAAGTTGTTTGATCAGAGCTTCATCGAGTGGCTTCACAAAGCGCATATCAGCAACTGTCGCATCAATAGCGTCAGCCGTTTGAAGTGCACTCTCAAGGAAAGTACCAAAGCTCAGGATAGCGACTTTCGAGCCATCTTTTGCTTTTTCGCTTTCGCGAACGATACGACCTTTACCAATCTCTAGCGCAGTAAATTCATTTTGAATCTCAGTACCCATGCCATTACCACGAGGGTAACGAACGGCACTTGGACCTGTGTGCTGGTGGCCTGTGTATAGCATTTGGCGACATTCGTTTTCGTCGCTTGGCGCCATGATCACCATGTTTGGAATGCAGCGCATAAAGCTTAAGTCGAACGCACCTTGGTGTGTCTGACCATCAGCGCCGACAAGACCTGCACGGTCAATCGCGAACATAACCGGTAGATCCATGATAGCTACATCGTGGATCAGTTGATCGTAGCCACGTTGTAGGAACGTCGAGTAGATAGCCACAATTGGCTTATCACCTGCAATCGCCATACCAGTTGCTAGTGTCACAGCGTGTTGCTCAGCAATCGCTACATCGAAGTACTGTTCTGGGTATTCTTTCGAGAAACGTACCATGCCAGAACCTTCGCGCATTGCTGGCGTGATCGCCATTAGCTTAGGATCTTGCGCGGCCATATCACACAGGAAGTCGCCAAAAATCTTAGAGAAAGTTGGTTTAGAGCTGGTGCTCTTAGGCAGACTTGAGTGTGCAGGATCGAATTTAGGTACGCCGTGATAACCAATTGGATCTTTCTCAGCGGGCTCGTAGCCTTTGCCTTTCTTGGTCATGATATGCAGGAACTGAGGGCCTTTAAGGTCTCTCATGTTCTTCAGCGTTTTAATCAGCTCATTCACATCGTGACCGTCAACCGGACCAATGTAGTTAAAGCCTAATTCTTCAAACATGGTGCCAGGGACAACCATGCCTTTTAGATGTTCTTCTGTACGACGAACCAGCTCTTTAATCGGCGGAACGCCCGATAGCACTTTCTTGCCACCCTCACGAATTGACGTGTAAAGACTGCCAGAAAGAACTTGAGCTAGATGGTTGTTCAGAGCACCGACGTTTTCAGAGATCGACATCTCGTTATCGTTAAGGATAACCAGCATGTCATTGTGAATATCACCCGCGTGGTTCATCGCTTCGAAGGCCATACCTGCGGTAATCGCGCCATCACCAATGACACTGACGACTTTACGATTCTTGCCTTCTTTCTTCGCACTGATCGCCATACCAAGTCCGGCACTGATCGATGTTGAAGAGTGACCAACAGAAAGCGTGTCGTACTCGCTCTCTTGACGCCATGGAAATGGATGCAGTCCATCTTTTTGACGGATAGTCGACAAGCGGTCACGACGGCCAGTAAGAATCTTATGTGGGTATGCTTGGTGGCCAACATCCCAAACCAACTGGTCGAAAGGCGTGTTGTACACATAGTGCAGAGCAACTGTTAGCTCTACTGTACCTAAGCCTGACGCTAAGTGACCACTTGACTGGCTCACTGAGTTAAGAAGATAGGTACGTAATTCATCACAAAGCTGTGTAAGCGTCTCTTTTGGAAGTAGACGCAAATCCTCTGGCTTATCAGCCAAAGCAAGAGTTGGGTACTTTGATATATCAAGAGTCATAGGTAATGCGCGCTTATTGTCTTAGTTCTTGCGCTCGATGACGTATCGGGCGAACTCTTCGAGTAACTGGGTATTGTATGGGATTGCAGCCAAAGCTTGAAGCGCTTCCTGTAGCAGAGTTTGCGCTTTTTCTTGAGCGCCCTCTAAACCTAGCAAAGAAGGGTAGGTGCTTTTGTTCAAATCTTGGTCAGAGCCCTGTGGTTTACCCAAAGTTTCGGTATCGCTAATGATATCTAAAATATCATCCTGAACTTGGAAGGCTAACCCGATTGCATCGGCGTACTTATCTAATTGAGGCATTACTTCAAACGCTTTTTCGCCAGCAGCAAGAGCACCTAAACGAATCGCACTCTTCATTAGAGCGCCAGTCTTGTTACGGTGAACTTCTTCTAACTCTTCTAGCGTGACAGAGCGATTTTCAGCTTCAATATCAAGAGCTTGCCCAATACACATACCTTGTGCACCAGACGCTTCTGCTAGGCGTTGAATCATTCGAACGCGATTGCTTTCCCCGTCAGCACTTAATGTGCCTTCCGCAAGTATAGTAAACGCGAGAGTTTGTAGTGCATCGCCAGTTAAAATTGCCGTTGCTTCATCGTATTTGATGTGACAAGTCTGATGGCCACGACGCAATTCGTCGTCGTCCATTGCTGGAAGGTCGTCGTGAATCAGAGAATAGGCATGAATACATTCGATTGCTGAAGCTGGAGTGTCGAGTTCTTCCGCGGTGCAACCGAGCATTTCCCCTGTAATGTAGACAAGAAACGGACGTGCGCGTTTGCCGCCTAAAAGTAACCCATAACGCATCGCGTTGATTAGGTTCTGATTTTGGTGTGGCAGGCGGTCAAGCCAAAGGTTCAGTTGCTCGTTATTACGTGCTTGATAAGACAATAACGTCTCGATCATAGGGGATCTCATACAATTTGTTATTCAGGTTGTGGGTTAAAGTCACTCAGTTCTGCATTTTCATCATTTTGCAGCAGGATGCTAACACGCTGTTCAGCGTCGTTTAGTTTACTTTGACCAGCACGAGCGAGGGAGATGCCTCGTTCGAACTTTTTCAGCGCATCATCTAAAGCTAGATCACCATTTTCTAGTTGATCAACCAAGCCATCAAGCTCTTCGATAGCCGCTTCAAAGCTCATATTTTCAGGTTTCTTAGTAGCCATAATAAATCTGCGTTTGGAAAGATGAACGAACGTTACCCTAGGCCGCTGAGATGGTCAAATGTAACCAAGAAATTTTGCTAGAAAGTTCGTTTTTAAGGGGCTTGAACTCACTTTGATTGAATAACCTTAGCTTTATCGAGTTTATGCACTACGGATAAGGCCAAAGTAAGCTAATAGTTGTGATTCAAAAACGAAAAGTGTGATACTTAGGCCAAGAATTAACTAAAAGATCTTACAGTCTTGCCGATAAAAAGATTATCGTCGACATAGAGCTACAAAAAAGCATGAGGAGTGCTCAGTGGATTTAGCAACCCTAATAGGTTTGATTGGTGGATTTGCCTTTGTAATCATGGCAATGATCCTAGGTGGAAGCCTCGGGATGTTCTATGACACGACATCCATTTTGATCGTGGTTGGTGGTTCAACGTTTGTTGTTCTGATGAAGTTCACCATGGGACAATTCTTTGGTGCGACCAAAATCGCTGGCAAAGCATTTATGTTTAAAGCTGACGAGCCTGAAGATCTTATCGCTAAAGTTGTAGAGATGGCTGACGCAGCACGTAAAGGTGGTTTCTTAGCACTTGAAGAGATGGAAATCAGCAACAGCTTCATGCAAAAGGGCATCGATCTATTGGTCGATGGTCATGATGGTGATGTGGTGCGTGCGGCACTGCAAAAAGACATTGCGTTAACCACAGAGCGTCACGAACAGGGCGCGAAAGTGTTCTCTGCATTCGGTGATGTTGCCCCTGCGATGGGTATGATAGGTACCTTGGTTGGTCTGGTTGCGATGCTTTCAAACATGGATGATCCTAAAGCGATCGGTCCTGCGATGGCGGTTGCACTTTTAACGACTCTATATGGTGCGATTCTTTCGAACATGGTGTTCTTCCCAATCGCAGACAAGCTTGCATTGCGCCGAGATCAAGAGACGCTCAACCGCCGCTTGGTAATGGACGGTGTATTAGCCATCCAAGATGGTCAAAACCCACGAGTGATTGACGGTTACCTCAAGAGTTACCTGAACGAAGGTAAGCGCAGTCTTGATGGTGAAACTGATTAAGGGGGAAGAATGAAGATGGATGAAGACAATCCATGTAAATGTCCCCCTCCCGGTTTACCTCAATGGATGGGAACATTTGCTGACTTAATGTCACTGCTGATGTGTTTCTTCGTACTGCTGCTCTCGTTTTCTGAGATGGACGTATTGAAGTTCAAGCAGATTGCCGGTTCGATGAAGTTTGCATTCGGTGTCCAAAACCGCTTGGAAGTGAAAGACATTCCTAAAGGCACTAGCATCATTGCACAAGAGTTCCGCCCTGGTCGCCCAGAACCGACACCGATTGACGTGATCATGCAGCAGACCATTGATATTACTCAGCAAACGCTAGAGTTTCATGAAGGTGAATCTGAGCGTGCTGGTGGTACGATGCGCGACCAAGGCAAGATGACCGGAGGTAAGTCTCCAGAGGTGTCGACTCACGACAATCAAAATTCTGAGTCAGACCAGCAACAGCAGCAAGCTGAGGCTCAATCACAAGAGATGGAAACCTTGATGGAAAGCATCAAGAAAGCACTTGAGCGAGAGATCGACCAAGGTGCGATTGAAGTTGAAAATCTTGGCCAGCAGATTGTGATTCGAATTCGCGAGAAGGGTGCATTCCCATCGGGTTCTGCTTTCCTACAACCTAAGTTCCGACCATTGGTGAGACAGGTTGCTGAGCTTGTTAAAGATGTGCCCGGTATTGTTCGAATCTCAGGACACACCGATAACCAGCGACTCGATTCTGAGCTTTACCGTTCTAATTGGGACTTATCATCGCAACGTGCGGTGTCTGTTGCTCAAGAAATGGAAAAGGTTCGTGGTTTCTCTCATCAACGTTTGAGAGTGCGTGGTATGGCCGATACAGAGCCTGTCGAGTCCAACGATACAGAATGGCAACGTAGCCTTAATCGTCGCGTTGAGATCAGTATTATGCAGGGTGAGCCGCTCTATAGCGAAGAAGTTCCAGCAATCGCTGAATAGTCTTTACCAAGAATATGTATTTCAAAGCCCAATCTGTCGTAGATTGGGCTTTTTCTTTGTGTGATACCCAAAAGTGTTTGTAACAAGCAGACAAGAGAAGATATCGAGAAATGAGCTTGGATGAAATCGAGACGGTAGTTTGTCGCCAAGGTGAGTTTATTAATGGCACCAAAGCACGCACTCTTTTCCTTGTTTGACTTTCTCATGTATAATTCGCGCCCTTAGATTTAATATTGATCTATTATTGCTTCAATAACTATGTGAAATGACCTTTTACGTGGTGATGAACCTATTAAAATTGTGAACCTTATTGGCGTGAAAGTACTATGAAATTTATTGTTAAGCCCCACCCGGAAATTTTTGTAAAAAGTGAATCGGTGCGTAAGCGCTTCACAAAGATTCTAGAACGTAATATTCGTACTATTCTTCAGCGTCGTACTGAGTCTGTGGCTGTCTTCAACCGTCGCGACCACATCGAAGTGACGTCTGAGAGCGATAAATACTTCAAAGAAACACTCGAAGTATTGACGCAAACTCCGGGTATTCATCACTCCCTTGAGGTTCAGCAATCAGAATTTAAAGACCTGCACGATATTTACGAGCAAGTTCTTGAGCGCAGCCGTAGTCTTATTGAAGGTAAGACTTTCTCTGTGCGAGCTAAGCGTCGTGGTAAACATGACTTTACCTCTATCGAGCTAGAACGCTACGTAGGTGGTGGTCTAAACCAAGCGGTTGAATCAGCAAAAGTAAAACTGAAAAACCCAGATATTACCGTTAAAGTTGAAGTCGAGAACGACAAGCTAAACCAAGTAATTGAACGTCATAAAGGCCTAGGCGGTTTCCCTCTAGGTACTCAAGAAGATCTACTGAGCTTGATCTCTGGCGGCTTTGACTCTGGCGTTTCGAGCTACCTACACATTAAACGTGGTTCTAAGGTGCATTACTGTTTCTTCAATCTTGGTGGCCCTGCTCACGAGATTGGCGTTAAGCAAGTTTCTCACTACCTATGGAATAAATACGGCTCATCTGCAAAGGTGAAGTTCATCTCTATCGATTTTGAACCTGTAGTCGCAGAGATCCTTGAGAACGTTGAAGACGGCCAGATGGGCGTTGTTCTTAAGCGTATGTTCATGCGTGCTGGTGGTATGGTCGCAGAGCGTTTCGGTATCGAAGCACTAGTAACGGGTGAAGCACTTGGTCAGGTTTCTAGCCAAACGCTAACTAACCTGCGTCATATCGACAACGTGACGGATACTTTGATCCTTCGTCCACTGATCAACTGGGACAAAGAAGACATCATCGACCTGTCTCGTAAGATTGGTACTGAAGACTTCGCTAAAGTAATGCCTGAGTACTGTGGTGTTATCTCTAAGAAGCCAACAGTGAAAGCGAAGAAAGGCAAACTAGAAGCGGAAGAAGCTAAGTTTAACTTCGAAGTGCTGGATCAAGTGATCGAGAACGCTCGTATTATGGATATCCGTGATATCGAGAAAGAGAGCCAAGAACAGGCACCAGAAGTGGAGCAAGTTCAAGCCGTTGCTGAGCACGCAGTCGTTCTAGATATCCGCAGCCCAGACGAAGAAGACGAAAGCCCACTAGAAATCGATGGTGTTGAAATCAAACACATCCCGTTCTTCAAGCTTTCAACTCAGTTTGGTGACCTAGACCAATCGAAAGAGTACTTGTTGTACTGTGACCGTGGTGTCATGAGTCGTCTGCAAGCGCTTTACTTGCAAGAGCAAGGCTTCCACAACGTTAAGGTTTACCGCCCATAGTGGTGTGTTGACCAACCGTTAATCATTTTGCAAAGCCGCTTACTGAAAAGTAAGCGGCTTTTTTATTTTCTATTATGAATGATTTACAGTAGTCAGACAGAGACGTGAGTTTGGGCGTGCTATCGTCATGAGCAGCTTTAAAATTTTTGATTGATAGAAATGGTGAGCTCTAAACGTGTTTATATGTCACTGAAGAAGTGTGAGTATCTTGAAGTATTCTGTTACTTTTTAGTGCAACTCAATGGTTCTATTTGTATGTGTTCAGTTGATTATTTGAGTGGGTATCTGATTCTGTGATTAGCGATGAAAAATAATAAAGATTAATTAGCACAGCTATTGATAAACTTGTTGTTATTTTGCTTTGGGCATAAAAAAACACCGCCTTAAAGGCGGTGTAAACCAATTTGACAGACAGGTCAAAATAAATACAGGAAGTATATGCCTCGTTTCAGTATGGAACTGCAACAAAACATTTGGTAGAACTCTACCCAACTCGAAAAGTACGAGTTTGCAAACACAACATCGCAGGAGCTAAACCAATTGATTCTGGAGAGAATCAAGCCGTTCAGGCTAGCTGCTGCGGGATGAAATATAGAATTTCTCTGGCCGCTAGGCAATGGACAAATTATAATGTTTCAGATAAAAAAAACTAATGCCAATTTAGAGAGTAACTATGTCTCGTCGATTACCCCCATTAAACTCCTTGAGAGTGTTTGAAGCCGCGGCTCGACACTTGAGTTTTACGCGTGCCGCAGAAGAGTTATTTGTTACTCAAGCTGCAGTAAGTCATCAAATTAAGGCGCTTGAAGAATTCTTGTCATTAAAGCTCTTTCGCCGAAGAAACCGCTCTTTGTTGCTGACTGAAGAGGGTCAAAGCTACTTCTTAGATATTAAAGATATCTTCACTTCTTTGGCTGAAGCGACAGACAAGGTGCTTGAGCGAAGCGAGAAGGGCGCATTGACCATCAGCTTACCGCCAAGTTTTGCGATTCAATGGTTAGTGCCAAGGTTGGCTGATTTTAATCAGCAAGAACCGGATATCGATGTGCGAATCAAAGCCGTAGATATGGACGAAGGCTCGCTAACGGATGACGTAGACGTGGCTATTTACTACGGGCGAGGCAATTGGTCGGGGCTTAGAGCTGATAAGCTTTACCAAGAATACTTAATTCCTCTTTGCTCACCGTCGGTGTTGCTCGGAACGAAACCTCTAGAATCGTTAAGCGATTTGGCATGCCATACGCTACTGCACGATACCTCTCGAAAAGATTGGAAACAGTTCGCGAAACAAAATGGCATTGATGGTGTTAACGTGAATCACGGCCCTATCTTTAGCCACTCGACCATGGTGTTGCAGGCTGCTGCCCATGGACAAGGTATCGCTCTGGGGAACAACGTTTTAGCTCAGCCTGAAATCGAGGCCGGTCGCTTGTTGGCTCCATTTGATGAAGTGTTGGTGAGTAAGAATGCCTTCTATGTGGTGTGTCATGAGAAACAGGCCGACATGGGGCGTATTGCGACCTTCCGAGATTGGATGTTAGCGAAAGCACAAAGCGAACAAGAGGACTTACTCGATGAGTAACCTAATTATTGATGGTGAAGACAACCCAGTAACCTTTGTCTTCGCGCACGGCGCAGGTGCAGGTATGGATCATGAGTTCATGCAGTCGGTAGCCAAAGGGTTGGCATTTAAAGGAATACGAGTGATTCGCTTCAATTTCCCTTACATGATTAAGAGAACTGAAGATGGCAAGCGTCGTCCACCTGACAGAG
The DNA here is from genome assembly GCF_030397615.1 of Vibrio sp. 14N.309.X.WAT.E.F5. NCBI lineage: Bacteria > Pseudomonadati > Pseudomonadota > Gammaproteobacteria > Vibrionales > Vibrionaceae > Vibrio > Vibrio sp. 14N.309.X.WAT.E.F5. The sequence goes on from NZ_JAPNXR010000010.1 coordinate 90,166, forward strand.
CGCCTAAGCTGCTTGAAGCCTACCAAGATATTATTGAGCAGGTTGATGCCGATAAGCTTGTGATTGGTGGTAAGTCGATGGGAGGGCGTATGGCGAGCCATTTGTCTGAAGTTGATAAGGTGGCAGCAATGGCGTGTTTGGGTTTTCCCTTTCATCCTCCTGGCAAACCAGAGAAATACAAAGGTGAGCACTTGGCTGAGTTAACAAAGCCATGTCTTATTCTACAAGGCGAGCGCGATACCTTTGGTAAGCGTGAAGAGTTTGCTGATTTCGATTTGTCCGATTCTATTCGTGTTGAATTTATCCCTGATGGCGATCACAGCTTTAAGCCTCGTAAGAGTTCTGGTTACACCGAACAGCAGAATATTGCGTTAACCGTTGAGAAGTTATCAGCGTTTATCAAAGAGGTGCTCAATGAGAAGTAAGTATTTACTCACTATCGCGGGCATCTCTGGCGCGATTGCCGTAATGCTTGGCGCCTTCGCGGCTCACGGGTTGAAAGCGATTTTACCTGAGTATCTGCTAGGCGTGTTTGAGACCGGTGTTCAGTACCAGTTTATCCATACGCTCGCGATATTGGCGTGTGGTGCTCTACTACAGATGAAACTTGGCGCTAAATCACAAAAATATTTTTTCATTGCGGCAATTTGCTTTATCATCGGCATCCTTTGTTTTAGTGGCAGCCTTTATGGCTTAGCACTGACAGGAATAAAATGGTTTGGCCCTATAACACCGTTTGGTGGTCTACTATTTATCATTGGTTGGGGAGTCTTCTCCTTCGCTGCTTTGAATATAAAAGAGGTAACTCAGTGAAACACGTACTACTTTATTGTCGCTCTGGTTTTGAAAAAGAATGTGCTGGCGAAATTCAAGACAAGGCAACACAACTGGAAGTGTTTGGTTTTCCTCGCTTAAAGAGCAATACAGGCTTTGTATTGTTTGAATGTTATCAAGCTGGCGAAGCCGATAAGCTGATCAAAGAAGTGGATTTCCAATCACTGATCTTTGCTCGTCAAATGTTAGCGGTTGCTGTTGAGATCAAAGATCTCCCAACAGACGATCGTATCTCTCCTATTCTTGAGGCGCTTTCTGAGAAAGAAGGTTTCCCACGTTGTGGTGATATCCGTATTGAAACGCCAGATACCAATGAAGCGAAAGAGCTTTTGAAGTTCTGCCGTAAGTTTACCGTGCCGATGCGTCAAGCAATGCGTGGTAAAGGCCTGATGACTGCGAAAGATAACGCTAAGAAGCCAGTGCTTCATTTATGCTTTATCGCACCGGGTCATTGCTTTGTTGGTTACTCTTACCCAACCAACAACTCACAGTTCTTCATGGGCATTCCTCGTTTGAAATTCCCATCAGATGCGCCAAGCCGTTCTACATTGAAGCTAGAAGAAGCATTCCACGTATTCATCCCTCGTGATGAGTGGGACGAGCGTCTGGCTCCGGGTATGTGGGGCGTAGATTTAGGTGCGTGTCCAGGTGGTTGGACTTACCAATTGGTTAAGCGCTCTATGTTTGTTCACTGTGTCGATAACGGCATGATGGCAGACAGCCTAATGGAAACGGGTCAAATTAAGCACCACATGGTGGATGGCTTTAAGTTCGAACCTGACCGTAAGAACGTGACTTGGATTATCTGTGACATGGTTGAGAAACCAGCTCGTGTTGCTCACCTGATGGGTGAGTGGATCATCAAAGGCTGGGCGAAAGAAGCTCTGTTCAACCTTAAGCTGCCAATGAAAGGTCGCTACGATGAAGTACTGCAAGATATCGAGAACCTAAAACAGTTCCTTATCGATAACAAAGTTAAATTCAAGATGCAGGCAAAGCACCTTTATCATGATCGCGAAGAGATCACGGTTCATATTCAGTCACTTTCGAATATCTCACCGTACTAATTGTAGTGACAGTGAAGAGTGACTAATATCAGTCATTAATCGGTCTGTCATAGGCCAATAAAATGCTCCTTTATGGGGCATTTTTTGTATCTGCAATTTGGTGGTATAGATGGTGACGTTTTTGGTGGGGCGCTTGGTCATCGTCGCCGATTTGTGCTTTAACCTTTGCGATCATCAGTTAAAAAAGCCGTAAGAGATCGAGACTTACGGCTACCTAATTCAGGGGTGATACGAAGCAGGATTTAATTAATAATTCAGCGGCAAAACTAAGTAAGTTTTACAACAAGAACATTCTAGCCAAAAGTAATTTTATTAAAAGTAAGTGAATGTAAGTAAAGAATGTAAATGATAAGAATTATCATTCAAAGTGTGTAATATTCACGCTTCCTCACTTGATTCTATAAATTATAAAAACACAATATGAAACTTAAAGTACTATCAGTGGCCGTTACGGTTGCCTTGACTTCATTTACTGCCCTTGCTGCAGACGAAACAGAAACCGTTGTCGTTATCGGTTCCGCTCTTGATCAACTCGTTCAGACAGAAATCAATTCAGATATCCTTGAAAAGAAACAAGCATCGGACATCAAAGATGTTCTGAACACCATGCCTAGCGTAACGGTAGACGGAAACGCACGTTACTCTCGAAAAGTGTTTGTACGTGGTATGGAAGATAAATTTTCCGTAGTGACCATTGATGGTGCTCGTCAAGAAGGCCAGCTCTTCCACCACTCAGGCGACCAAGCAATTGATCCTGCGATGCTTAAGCGCGCCGAAATTGAACTCGGTGGTAATTCTGCGCTATCTGGCTCAGGTGCGATCAACGGTTCGTTTAGTTACGAGACGAAAGACCCGAGCGACCTTCTTAAGCCAGGTGAAAGCATTGGCGCTCGAGTAAAAACAAGCTACCAAACGGCTTACGAGCGCTTCGCAACCAACGTGGCAGTGTACGCAAAAGTGAACGACAAACTGCAGTTCATGGGTATTGCTAACTACTCAGAAGATGGTGACCTGCATATTCCCGATCAGAAAGCGGTGACCTCAAAGCAGGGTGAGCTGAAGTCTGGCTTAGCTAAGGTTGTTTTCATCCCAAATGATGCCAACGAATTCAAACTAACGTTCAACCGATACAGTGATGGCGGTAAGCGTCAGCTTTCTGGTGAGAAGGCCGGTGCACTGTATGCCGACGACGAACACAACTACCACTCACTAAACCGCGATACAGTGACGCTGCAGCACGAATACGATGCAGGCAGTGATTTGGTTCATCTGAAAACTAACGTCTACTACAACCGTCAGTACATGGATCGTGACGCGCTTGTTGACACTGCTTGGGACAAAGACGCGAACGGCGATTGGATTAAAGACGGTACAATTGCTATTCCTGATCGTGAATACAACGTGACGACCATCGGTGGTGACATTCGTAACATTTCTTGGGTTGGTGAGCATGAGCTTACTTACGGCCTTGATGGTTACAAAGCTGAACAATGGATTGATGCTGGCGATGGCGTTTACCAAAGCGGTTCAAAGCAAGGCGAAACCAAGAAGTACGGTATGGATGGCGGCACGGTTACAGCGTACGGTCTTTACGTGCAAGATATGTATGAATTCAGCGATTTCCGTTTAACCACAGGTCTGCGTTACGACGTTCATAAGCTGGGTGGTGTATACACGGGTGATTTCGACCAGCTGTCTCCAAAGTTCAAGGGGGAATACCAAACCACGGACAACCTAAAACTTCGTCTTGGTTACGGTCGTTTGTTTAAAGGTGCATCACTACCAGAAACGCTAACGATGAAAGCGGCATCCGACGTTGACCAGTCTGATACTAAGGCGATGACAGGTAATAACTACGAAGCAGGTTTTGATTACGAACTGACAAGCTTACTTGCGGCGGATTACGCCATTCTAGGTTTCACGGCTTACACCTACAACCTTGATAATCAAATGCACCCAACCAAGAACAACTCAACATTAGCTAACCAGTATGATGTTGAAGTGTGGGGTGTTGAAACGGTATTAAGCTATCAGCTAGATGCGCTAAGTGTTTATGCTAACCACTCGTACTCCGATGGTGACCAGAAAGATCTAGAGAATGGTAAAACTAGCCATATGAGTAAAACAGGTATTCACAACTTCAAGGCGGGTTTCAACTACAGCCTGAACAGTGAGGTTGTGTTTGGTTGGGATTCTCGCTTTGTTCCTGGTAATGATTACACGGACGAAGATGGTGAACAGATCAAACGTGCAGGCTTCGGCACACATAACATTTGGGCGGCTTACACGCCAACATTTGCTAAGGATCTAGAGATGAACCTTGGTGTTGATAACTTATTCGATAAGAAATACGCAGAGCATACTGGCTTTGGTATCTCTTGGGGTTCAGATAAGTACACCAGCTACGAAGCAGGTCGTAACTTCAAAGCCTCAATCGCTTATAGCTTCTAATCCACTCTTTACTACAAGTCATTCTAGAAATAGAAGTTAATCAGTATAAGCGACATGTTTCGCCTTAACTGAAACCAAAAAAAGCCTTAGTTCAGACTAAGGCTTTTCTAGTTTCTAATGACTATTTTTTTAAGTTATTGATTTATAGTTGATATATCTCTAACGGTGAGCTTTTTAGCGATTGAGCTTGTAACGTCGAATTAAGACACCGCTTCGTAGCGAATATCTTGCAGATTAAAGCCCAGATCGATGTCTGTTTTGAGTGCAGAAACGAGCTTACATACGCGAGCTGACTCGATATGCTCATCGAACTTCTTACGATACTTTTTCGGTAAATCTTCAGCTAAGAATGCCGCTTCAATATCTGGGTACGTGGTTAGGATCTCTTTGGCAGCTTTTGGTCCAACGCCTGGGATCCCCGGAACTTGGCTTGAACTTACGCCGGTTAATCCCCAGTAATCTGCCAGTTGCTCAGGCTTCACGCCAAACTCCGCTTCAATGAAGGGCTTATCTAACCAACGATGTTGGAAGTAATCACGGATCTGTAGGGTTGGTGACAGTAGTTGGCAGTAGCCTTTATCAGTAGAAATGATCGTGACCTTTTCGCCATGGTCAGCGACTTTCTTCGCGAGTGTTGCGACTAGATCATCCGCCTCATCGCCGTCTGAAAGTAATGAATCAATACCCAGCTCCCACCATGCTTGTTGAATCGCATCTAGCCCTTTCATTAAAGGCTCTGGCATTGGCTTGCGGTTTTGCTTATAGGCAGGGAGTACCTCAGCGCGCCAGCCTCGATCTTGTAGGTGATGATCAAATACCGCGATGATGTGCGTTGGTTGTGATTCGTTTAGGATTCGGTTGAGTGTACGAGCTGTTGTGGTGATGGTTCTTGCTATATCGGTGGGATCCGGCTGAACGGAGTGCACGCGTCGGATGAGGTTCAAGGCATCGATAATAACAAGATGGATAGACATAAGTTTCCACTAAATAGGCAATAAAAAAGGGGCTGCTAGCCCCTTATAGTAACGTATCACTTGGTGAGTTGAAACGTTAGCGACGTAAACGCCATAACCTGATTAACTTTAGACCTGCCAATTGGTTATCACTGCATTAGTTACCAGTGAATGAGTGTCATTAATTACTGGGTGCGATCTTATAGCAAGGAACATAATCCGTACCGCCCGGCAGTTTCATTCGGTGTTGTTCAACAAAGTCATTCAGCAGTTGGTCCATTTTGGTCATCAGCTCTTTGTCCCCATCAATGATAAATGGGCCATGTTCCTCGATTTCAAGAATGCCCTCAGCTTTGACATTACCCGCGACAATGCCTGAGAACGCTTTACGTAAATTAGCGGCTAGGCTCTCTGTTTTCTGATCCATATGTAGGTCTAGTGCCGCCATAGACTCATGCGTAGGGTCAAATGGCAGTTGGAACTCAGGCTCAATATGCAGTGACCAGTTGTAACTGTATGCATCACCTGTCTCTTTACGATGAGATCGAACATCTGGCATTGCTTGCTTCATGATTTTTGCAGCGCGTGCTGGATCATCAATGACGATCTCATAGTGTTTCTGCGCATCAGGCCCTAATGTTTCGCCGATGAACTTATCAATCGAACGGAAGTAAGCCTCACTCTCTTTCGAGCCTGTTAAAACAATCGGCATGGGTTGATCGACATTATTCGGGTGCATCATGATCCCTAATATATACAGCAGCTCTTCGGCAGTACCGGGGCCACCAGGGAAAATGATGATGCCATGCGCCATACGTACAAACGCTTCAAGGCGCTTCTCAATATCTGGCATGATCACCAGTTCGTTGACGATTGGGTTTGGTGGCTCAGCCGCAATGATTGATGGTTCAGTCAACCCTAAGTAACGATGGTCTGTATAGCGCTGCTTCGCGTGACCAATCGCTGCGCCTTTCATCGGACCTTCCATTGCTCCCGGTCCACAACCGGTACAAATGTTCAGTTCACGCAGGCCTAATTCATTACCCACTTCGCGAGTGTATTGGTATTCGTTGGCGTTAATCGAGTGGCCACCCCAACACACGATCAGGTTAGGCTCAATGCCGGGTGTAAGTGCACCAGCGTTTCTCAATATCCCAAAAACGAGGTTGGTGATGTGAGTGGCGTTAGTCAGGTTGAGTCGTTGGTTGTCTGCTAAATGCATGTTGACGTAAACAATGTCACGCAGCACTGAAAATAGGTGTTCTTGAATACCCTTGATGATTTCACCGTCGACAAAGGCATGCTCCGGTGGGTTACTCAGTTCGAGCTTGATACCACGCTCACGGCGCACGACCTCAACATCAAACGATTGATACTTGTCGAGCAACTCTTTGGAGTTGTCGGTGTGGCTACCAGAGTTGAGTACCGCTAACGTACAGTTACGATACAGTTGGTACAGATCACTAGACGCGGTTTTCTTAAGACGCTCAACTTCAAGTTGAGAGAGTAAATCCATGCTACCGGCTGGGCTGATATGAGTGATCATAATGCCTCCTTGTTGAAAAGAGCAGGGGGACGTTGAAGTGACCCTCTGGCTCGAGAGTGAGAAGCAAACGTTGAAAGTGTTTGGTTAAAGGTGAGAGAGTTAACCAGACGAAACGGTTACGACAGCGTTGCTTAATGACTTAGTTAGAATGGCTTACGAGCCTATATACAGATGCTTAAGTACGTATACACGTTTTCTTAAGTTCATATATACACTGATTCTTAAGTTCATATATAGAGACTTAAAAGCTTATATACGCATTGCTTGTCAAAAATGCTTGTTAAGCGAATGTTAATCATTAGCTTAGCAAACATTGAGGGAATTGGTATGTGATAAGTATTTGAAAAAATGAAATAAATTAAACGCTAGGCTGGCTTAGTGCCAAATGAGTTGGTTAGTACCACGTTGTTTTGCTTTATTCAGTGTCTTATTTAGTCGCTCTAGCACTTCTTCCGGTGTATCTGATTCTTTAAACTGAGTACTTGCCGCGCATAAAGTAATGGTGATTTGTTGGTCACGGAACTTAAAAGGTAGGCGGCTAACTTGAGCCTGAATATTCTGAATCACCTGATGGCAATATTCATCCGTTTGTTCTGGAAGTAACAAGACGAACTCTTCACCAGAAAAACGAGCCACAGTATCAGTATTACCGACCTCTTTGGTGATGGTTCTTGCGATGATTTTAAGGGCTTTATCACCCGCGGTATAACCAAAGCTATCGTTAATGGATTTGAAGTTATCGATGTCTAGCAGTACAACGCGTAGTGAGTGTTGTGCGCGAATCCAACGACGGTACTCAAGCTCTAAGCGATCGGTAAAAGCGGTACGATTGTAAACCTTAGTGAGTGGGTCAAGCAGCATACGCTGAGCCTGATCCTCAAGACGCTTTCTGTAGTCTTGGGTCACTTCATAGAGAGAATCTAGTTGAGTCTTTCCGTAACTCATTCGTTCGATCAAAGCTTGTTCTTTCTGCTCTGCATGATTGAGTCGCTCTGACAGAGAAGCTATCTCGCTAAGAAGCGGATTAATCGACTGCTTCAAGACAGTAATATCAGTGGCTTTCTCAACCGAGTTTTGACTTTTGACGACAAGGTCGCTTAACTCAGAATTAAGGCCTTGGCGGTGCTCAAAATAGCTTTGGCTTTGATCGGTGTTTTGGTCTGCAGTTTTGATGCTGGAAGAGAGTGAAGCATTGAGCTGATCGATAAACTGTTCAGATTTCTTACGCTCTAAATTAGTGCCTTCAATCACTAGTTTGAGAATCTGAAGTGACAGTTCAAGTAGGTTTTGTGTTGAAACACCCAGTAGGAGCTTTGCTCGAATATCGATAAGCGAGTCACCTGATTCACCCTCGAAGTCGAGTTCAGTGATCAAGTGTTGTAATTCTGTGGAAAGATCCGAAAGTAATTCTTGCTCAGGAGATTGAGCCGTATCGCCAAAATGAGTGCGAGAGTTGTTCGCCATAATCTTAATGGCACGCTCATAAATACTGAGAAGCTTCATGGCGTGGTCGACTTTCTGACTGCCATTGCATTCGGAGAAGCTAAGTAAGTTTCGTAGATCGCGTTTCAACTGCGCTGGAAGACCAGTAATGCGTTGTAGCGTTTCACCACTGTGCTTAATGCTATCGTCCAGATATCCGTTCTGTTTATCCATAGCCAACGTTTTCTGCTTAAGCATCCTTTCTAATACTGCCAATTTTGGGATCATTGAGCTAATGTCTTTTTGCTTTTCTAGCTCTTCCCGCAAGGCAATAAGGTTTTCATCTAAATGTTCGTTACTTCCAACGCACGCGTCACTTAATGATGTAACGATACGCTTTAGAACTTTCTGCTCTCTAATAAACTTGAACGAAGTGTCTCTCTGTGTCAAACGAACTTGTTCCAACTGAACTTTCAGCTGGTGGAGTTGCGCGTGAATGTCTTGTTCGAGAATGCCCATAGATGTATTAATTAGCGCCGAGTAGACCGATCACGATCGTTTAGATGAAATTCCATTGCATCGATAATAACAAAACTAAAAATAAGGTCACGAGTTGCAGGTCTCAACCGCTCGCAAATCAGTCATCTTTTAGCATTTTTTTGATGTTGTCCTCATTCTGGTAGGACGATTGTATTTTTATTAACCCTTGATTAATCGCATGTTTACAAGCTTCTCTTATGTTACCTGTTGCAAGGCTTGCTGCGGGCGCATTATCAATGGCTTTGAGATATACCCATTGGCTGCTTCGCTCTTTAAGGCTGATTTCTCGTGCTAGGTTCGTCGACATCAATAAAACATCCAACAGCTCTTGGTCATTAATAGCGGTGTAAGCTCTAGGCAAGAACGGGTAGTCAGCGATACCCATACGAATTGTTCGGTTGATATTACGCTTCGGTTCAAAGTCGGTAATCCAAGATTGTATCTTTTTGAACATCGTCTCTGGTGATGAATCTCGGTCTGAGTTAGGTTCGATGTAAAGTAGGTTTGCGTCCGAGAAGTGATAGACACGAGCAGGGCCTTCAAGCTTCTCTTTCAAGAATTCACCAAAAGCATCCTCTAACTCTAAACCCGCTTTATAACCATTCTGCGTATACATGTTACGTAGGAAAGGTAAATCAATCATCACGAAGCGGAGACGATCATTCAATGGTTCATAGATTAGCTCGCCAAGTTGCCATTGTTCGAAGGTTTGGCTGGTTTGTTCTAGCGAATTGGACAGCTTGGCATTCAGCATTCTGAGGTTCGGGAGCTTAGATCGTGAGTGCGTAAACAGGTCTGTTCGTAGTGAGTCGACTTCTTTGGCTAAGGTTTGAATGAGGTAGCCACGGCGAAGCACAAAGAAGAACAAGATAATACTGAACAAGAATAGGGCGAACGATATTTTCTGGAACTTGCGATGCTCTAGTTTGTACTTTTCTAGCTCTTGCGCTTGGCCTGCGTAGTGCAGGGTTTGTTCGGCAAACTCTTTCTGTTGGCGGAATGCGTCTTCACCAACACGGTTGAGCTTTTGCTGTTCTAAAGAGACAAGGCTGTTGTACTGCTTAAGATTAGCCAATGCTTGTTGCGGACGACCTGCCTGCTCATAACCTAAAGAGAGTAAGTAGTACGAACGCTGCGAAAGACGCATGTTCTCTATCTGACGTGAGATCTCAAGCGCACGTGTCGCATGCTTTATCACATCTTCGCTCTCTTGCAGGTGATAAGCCAATCCTGCCGATAACAGCGCAGCACGACCTTCCAGCTTTGGAATATCCGTATATTCCAGCAGCTCAAGAGCACGGGTTAGGTATTGCTCGGCTAGAGGGTAGTTATAAAGGCGCAGATAGGTTGCCGATAAACTTAGACGAATATCAATGACTTGGTGGATATCTCGGTCAGTACTCTCGTGATCAAGGACGTTGAAGAAATGCACGAGGGCAAGGTTGTATTTACCTTGGAAGAAGTACACATCACCCATCTTCTTAAGCACTTGTGCTAATACGGGAGAATTTTCGAAGTTATCATAAAAATCAGCGGCTTGAGAAAGGTGCTCTAGTGCTTTATCTAGGACTTGTCGCTCGAAGAAAAGCTGTGCAAGCAGGCGGTTTACTTTAGCCAAGCGCGAGCTTAGGTTGCCTTCCACTGATTTCCAGTAACCATACAACAATTCAGAAAGCGCGTGGTTATATTCTTTGTGGGTCAGGTAAAACTCACCAACAGAGATATGGTAATCAATCGTGACTTTTTCAGAGTAGCGCTGATCGAGGAATGTTTTAGCTTCTTGGTAGTACTTTTCGGCTTCGTCGATTTTGTTTTCATAAGAGGCGATCTCCGCCTTCAACATGATCAATCGATAGGTGATGCCTTCTGTTAGACGCAGCGTTTTGTTTATTGATTCTAGGTTCGCTTCAATACTGGCGAGTTCATTTTTTGCTTTCGTAGACTTTTTATCGCTGAGCCAAAGCAATCTCACTTTCAGTATCTGTAGATCAAGCGTTAGGTATTCAAGTTTATAAGTTTTAGCCAGTTCTGAGGCTTCTTCAATGTGCTGAATGGCAGTGTGAGTATGGCCAAGGTTGTATTCAGCTTTGGCTAAGATTTTGTAGGCATCAATACTGCTGTTTGGCGTTCGAATGGAAGAGTCAGTCTCTTCGCGAGAAATAGCCGATGGGCTTTTCTCTCGTTGATCAGAAAGGACACGCAGCGTTAGGTAACTGTTGGCCATTTGTTTTGCTTGGCTCGGCTCAATCTCTACAAGGTTGTTAGCCTCGTTGAGCAACGCCGACGAGTAGACCGACGCATTGACCGATGTACTGAAGCTTAAAATAAATAGACTAACAACGTATAACCAACGCATTTCAATGTCCCTTTAAAGATTGGATAGGTTCAAATAAGAGTAAGTGCTTTACGCCTGATTATTGGCGAGCCATACGCTTATTGTGGCTTGGTCTATCTTGCTCGGTTGAACGATATGGGTTGATATCCAGACCACCACGACGCGTGTAACGTGCGAACACGGTTAGCTTCGATGGGCCACAGTATTTCATGATATCAGTGAAGATACGTTCAACACATTGTTCGTGGAATTCATTGTGCTCACGGAAAGAAACTAAATAGCGTAGCAGAGCTTCACGGTCAATTTGCTTACCTGAATATGCGATCTCAACGCTGCCCCAGTCTGGCTGATTAGTGATCAAGCAGTTCGACTTCAACAGATGGCTGTGCAGTGTTTCTTCAACATCTTGCCCGCCTGCAGTCCCTTCAAGCAGCGATGCTTCAAAGTCGTAACTAGTGATTTGGATGTCTTGGTTGTCGATACAGTCGCCTTCCATCGTTACGATAGGCTGGTTGGTGTAATCGGTTACTGAGTTTACATTCACTATCACCGTTTCGCCTGCACATGCAGACAAATCTTGGGTCAGGCGCTCAGTGACTTGGTCCCAGTTTTCAAATTGAGTCTGGTTGTAGCTGTTCAAGTACAGCTTGAAAGATTTTGATTCAATTAAATTTGGGCTGGTTGCTGGGATGAAAACCTCACCCACAGCCACTTGTGGTAGGCCGTTGCTGTTTAGCCACGAAAGTTCGTACATCGTCCAAATATCATGGCCAACAAAAGGCAGGTCACCGTTTAGCGCAAGGTCATCACGATTCAGGCTACGAGGTACTGGTTGCAATAAACTTGCATCGTATTGGTTAGAGTACTCAGTTTTTTGGCCTAGGGTTAAACCCGCTAGCTCTTTTGCGTCAGAATATTTGCTCATACTTTCGTTTCAAATTCGATTAGAATGGGGTCGATTTTACTGAATCCCCATTACCCTGTCATTAAGTCATCGCTTAATCGGTGCTGAAAGGGCTCGGATTCTATTTATTATTTTGTGTTTAGGAGATTTTCATGACTCAACGTGCTCAAGACGCACTACTTTCTTTTAGTCAGCGATACGTTGACGCGTGGCAACTGCAACACCAAAGTTTACCTCGCAATGAGGAGTTGGTGGATATTGTGTCGCCTTGCGTAGAAGAAAAGAGCGGCGATGCCGTGTTATGGAAAAACTATCCACGTGAGCAATTTGCTGATTTCACTAACGTTGAAACGGGCATCGAGTTGACGCTGCATGAAGACATCAAAACATTCTACGGCGCACAATACAGCGCAGACATGAACGCGACTTTTGATGGTAACGATCTGACGTTATTACAGATTTGGAGTGATGAAGACTTCGAATGTTTACAAGAAAACATCTTAGGCCACTTAGTGACTCAACGTCGTTTGAAATTAAAGCCAACGGTTTTCATCGCAGCGACTGACGCTGAACTGGATGTTATCTCTATCTGTAACCTAACGGGCAACGTGATCCTAGAGCGCTTAGGCACCAAAAATCGTGATGTACTAGCCGAGACATTGGCAGAATTTTTAGAAAAGTTACAACCAGCGGTATAAATAGATGTACGTACTAGAACTTCAATTTGAGTGTTTTGATAACACAACGGTAAGCGCTGTCGACAAGGCAGTTAATGGCTTGATGGATGCACTTCGTTATAACGGGCAAGTGTTGGGGCGTGAGTTTCCTATCGTGATGGGTGACGGCGAATTTTATGTTCGCGTTGTGTGCCCTGAGCAAGACAGCTTGCACCCACGTAACCATTCAGATTTCGTAAAAGTCTGTTTTGATCGCTTGTCTAACGCGAGTCTTCTTGCTCCTAAAATGCGTTTGCTGGGTCGAGATCTGAATTCTGAAGAAGTGGCTGAAGACGAAGAGCCCAGCTGGCAAGTGTTGTACACGACGTTTGTTCATACCTGTTCACCGCTGCGCAGTGGCGACAGCTTATTGCCGATCCCTTTATACCGCAATCCACCGACTTTTAATGGCGACCATAAAGCCGTGTTGAAATGGCAGACCGAATGGCAGGCCTGCGATGAAGTCCAAATGGGTGGTGGTTGTCGTGCTGAACACGCCACTTTAACTGAGATCAGTGATACCAAAAGCGTATTGTTCAAACGTGGTTGGGGTTTAAGAGGGCGTATTGAATATCTCACTAAGATCCCAACGTATTACTACTTGTACCGTGTGGGCGGCATTAGCTTAAAAGCTGAAAAAGAGCGCAAATGTCCGCAATGTGGTGGCGAATGGCTGCTTGATGCGCCGATCCACGACATTTTCTATTTCAAGTGTGACGACTGCCGCTTGGTGTCGAACATTTCATGGGATCATATTAAGTAATCCATTTCGCTCTATTCTAGATTCAGGGTATCGAAGTATGAACCAATACTTCGATACTTGTTCCTCTGCTTTTCTCCCTGCTAGCTTCCCGTTTATTTCTCTTTTTATCCCTTAATCTTGATCGTTTATCAGTATTGGGAAAACCAATCTGGTCGAACGAATTTGGTACTTAAACACGTCCATTCTGTGTTTTATCTCTCGCTCTGTAGCCCTCAAGTATTCACCAAGATAATTCCACACCCATCAACTTTTGATTATTTCAATAGTTAACTGGATCACAGTAATCAACCAGTTCTCTTTCAATTTATATTCCTCTCAATATAAATGGGATCGATCCCATGGGAATGTTCCCATTTATAAAAATAACGTAATTCTAGATCTTAAAGGAATGGACGATGAAACTGTTACCTATTGCTGCTGCACTCTCTACTGCTTTACTTGCTCCTAATTTATACGCTGATGAAACCACGCCATTGGAATTCAATGGCTACATGCGCGGCGGCGTTGGCCTGAGTAATGAAGGCGGTTCAAATAGCAAATGGGAGGTGAGTAAAGTTGGCCGACTTGGCAACGAAAATGACCTGTATGGCGAGTTTGGTTTTAAGAAAGAGGTGTATGCCGAGGACGACGTTTCATTTTTAGTTGATTCCATGTTGTCGTACTGGCAAGGCCAAGATGAGAACGCCGCGGATAAAAGCGTTGATGTGGTGCAATTGAATGTTCAGGCGGTCGGGCTATTTGAAGATAAGGACATTGGAATTTGGGCGGGTGAACGTTACTACCAACGTCATGATGTACACATCGTTGATAACTACTACTGGGATGTAAGTGGTATTGGTGCCGGCGTAGAGCACATCAATATGGGCCCAGGTAAATTATCGGTCGCATTGATTCAAGACACCGTTACGGGTGATATATTTGATGGCAAAGAAACCACAGCCATGATTGCAGACGTGCGCTATGCGGGGATCCCACTGTGGAATAATGCGGACCTTGAGGTCGGCATTGATATGAACTTCGCCAATGAAAAGCAAGGTCAAACGGTCGATGCGGATGACAGCGTCATGCTAACGGCAAGCTTGAATCAAAATCTTACAGGTGGCTTCAACAAAACGATTCTCCAAGTTGCTAACTCTGGCTATGCCGAGCAGATGACAACCTTTGGTACCGGTAAGGGCATCGTGCGTGATGCAAACAATAATGACGCAGAAGGCTTCCGATTGATTAACTGGGGTGTGCTTGCGATTGGTGAGAACATCGAGTTTGGCCACACTGTTCGTTATGCCATGTCGACGGGAGTTGGTGCGAATAATAGCGATGATGATTCTCTCAGTGCGGTCATTCGTCCGCTTTACAAGTGGGACAAGCGTATGCGTACCATTCTTGAAATTGGTGGCTTTGTTGAAACGATCGATAACAAAGATGGGGCGGGTGGTAAATTCACAATCGCTCAGGCATGGGTTCCACAAGTGGGTTTCTGGTCTCGTCCTGAATTCCGTATCTTTGCGACTTACCTAAACGATGCTGAAAATGACAATGCCTTCGGTGAAGGTAAGAACAGTGAAATGAGCGTTGGTATGCAAGTGGAAGCTTGGTGGTAAGTCGAACTTTCTTGTAAATCCTAACCAATAAAAAGGGGCTGACGTTATGTCAGCCCCTTCGGGTATCTATAGATTGCTGTCGTTTAGTTGATTACCAACCTTTAACTACGCCACCTTGGAAGATATCAGAAGCTGCTTTGTACACTTCTTCAGTTTGGTAAGCTTTAACGAAGTTCTGTACGTTTTCAGCGTTTAGGTTGTCTTCACGAGAAACGATTAGGTTTACGTATGGAGAATCTTTGTCTTCAACGAAGATACCGTCTTTTTGCGGAGTCAGGTTGATAGAGCTCGCGTAAGTTGTGTTGATGATAGACAGTGCTACATCATCAAGAGAACGTGGTAGTTGTGCTGCGTCTAGTTCAACAATTGTTAGGTTCTTAGGGTTCTTAACGATGTCACGAACTGTTGCTAGAAGACCTGCACCTTCACGAAGCTCAAGAAGACCTTGTTGCTCAAGAAGAAGTAGAGAACGACCTAGGTTTGTTGGATCGTTTGGTACCGCAATACGAGCACCGTCTTGGATTTCGTCTACAGATTTCACTTCTTTAGAGTAACCCGCAATTGGGTAAACAAACGTGTTGCCAGCAATAGTTAGCTTGTAACCACGGTCAGCCACTTGCTGATCTAGGTACGGTGCGTGTTGGAATGCGTTGATGTCGATAGAGCCGTCATCCAGTGCTGCGTTTGGTGTTACGTAATCTGTGAAAGTTACTAGTTCAACATCTAGGCCGTACTGCTCTTTTGCTACTTTAGCTGCAACTTCAGCAACTTGTGCTTCTGCACCTGCCATTACGCCAACTTTTACTTTAGAAGTGTCGACTTCTTTGTCACCACAACCTGCTAGTACTAGCGCTGATGCCGCTGCTGCGATAGTAAGTAAACCTTTAAGGTTAAATTTCATAATAATCTCCTTTTAATAAATCTATTTAATTTGGTTCAGACGACTTTGAATTTGGTCTATAAGTCGTTATCTGTGATCAACACGGCGAACTAATGAATCACCGATTGATTGAATAATTTGTACCAGCACAATCAACATCACTACCGTCACAGCCATGATAGTCACATCATAACGGTGGAATCCGTAACGAATCGCGACATCACCTAAGCCGCCACCACCAACAGTTCCTGCCATTGCTGAGTAGCTCACCAGCGTCACTAATGTAATCGTTACTGAGTTGATGATAGTCGGTAGTGCTTCAGGAAGCAGAACCTTATTGATGATTTGTGTTGGTGTTGCGCCCATTGATTGAGCCGCTTCCACTAGACCTGTTGGTACTTCAAGTAGCGCACTTTCGATAAGTCGAGCCACGAATGGGATAGCGCCAATCGTCAGTGGAACAATCGCTGCTGTTGTACCAATGAAGGTACCAATCAGCATCTTAGTCAGTGGGATAATAGCAACCATCAATACTAAGAAAGGCACTGAACGGCCCACGTTCACAACCGCACCGAGAATTTTGTTTAGCTTGGTGTTCTCTAACAGACCACCCTTTTTAGTCGTATGTAGAATCACGCCTAATGGGATACCTACAGCGAAGCCAACAATGCCTGCTACAGCAACCATGTAAAGGGTTTCGCCTGTTGCGCCTAATAGAAGGTTACCGTTAAGGCTGATCCAGTCAGCAATCTCGTTGAAACTAAAGGACATAACCAAGTACCTCTACTTTTACATTGTTGTCACGTAGGAATTGAATAGCAGCATTATCATCGGCTTCATTACCGAACAGTTCTGCGACCATCATGCCGAACTTAACGCCGCCTGCGTAATCCAGGTCTGAGCTTAAGATGCTGACATCGATATTAAATTTACGTGCAATTTGCGTCATCAGCGGAGCATCGACCGTTGCGCCAGTAAACTCAAGGCGTACTAGCGGGTAGCTGCTGTTTACACGAGTCTCTTGCAAGCGTGCTTGGTAATCTTCAGGAATCGTTAGATCCAAGGTTGAGCGAATAAATTGATGTGCCAGTTCTGTCTTAGGATGTGCAAAGATGTCACCGACAGTCCCTTTCTCTACCAATTCACCACCGCCAATGATCGCCACTTCGTGACAAATGCTTTTCACTACATCCATTTCATGAGTAATAAGCAGGATAGTGATGTTCAGCTTGCGGTTGATTTCACGCAGTAGCTCAAGAATCGATTGAGTAGTCGCAGGATCGAGTGCACTGGTCGCTTCATCACATAGCAATACTTTCGGGTCAGAGGCCAGTGCGCGAGCAATCGCAACACGCTGCTTTTGACCGCCACTCAAGTTGGCTGGGTAGGTGTCACGCTTGTCTGATAGGCCAACAAGTTCAAGTAGCTCACTCACTTTTGCTTCAATCGCTGCTTTATCTTTACCAGCAAGCTCTAAAGGCAGTGCTACATTGTTAAATACAGTACGAGAAGACAGCAGGTTGAAGTGTTGGAAGATCATGCCGATGTTACGACGCGCTTCGCTGAGTTCTGATTTGCTGAGTGTTGTTAGGTCAATACCGTCAACAATCACTTCACCAGACGTTGGAGCTTCCAACATGTTTACACAACGGATTAGGGTACTTTTGCCTGCACCTGAAGAGCCGATGACTCCAAAGATTTGACCTTGAGGAATGTGGAGGTTGATATCAATTAAGGCATTGATTTCTTTAGTGCCTTGATAAAAAACCTTGTTGACTTGATTCACTTTAATCATAGGGAAACTCGTGCAGGTAAAACAGAATAATATATCGATAGCTCGTTCGATTTATAGATGATGCTATGGTGTTCTATGACCTAAGTCAATAGATATTTTTACGTCTAGACGGCTATACGTCGATCGTGTTGCTAGGGTAGAAACAAATCGTTAACGAACGCAAAACTAAATAGATAGTGATGAAGCAAATAAAGCGTGTAATAATTAATGATTAATAGAGAGTTGATAGAGAACTGAATTTTGTCTAAACCGGCTGTTTTTTTAGATCGTGATGGTGTGATTAATGTTGATCACGGCTACGTACATGATGAGCATGACTTTGAATACATCGATGGTGTGTTTGAAGCGGCGAAAGCGTTTAAAGATATGGGCTATTTATTGGTACTTGTGACCAACCAATCTGGTATTGCTCGTGGCAAGTTTAGCGAAGATCGTTTTCTTTCTTTGACGCAGTGGATGGATTGGAACTTTGTCGATAATGGCGTTGAGTTAGATGGTATCTATTACTGTCCTCATCACCCTGAACACGGCATTGGCGACTACAAACAAGATTGTGAATGTCGCAAGCCTAAACCAGGCATGTTCATTTCAGCGCGTGACTTTCTGAAAATTGATATGGCGAACTCTGTCATGATCGGCGATAAAGCTGAAGACATGATGGCAGCAGAAGCCGCTGGTGTTGGTACCCGAGTCTTGGTGAGAACCGGTAAACCCGTGACTGAAAAGGGTGAGGCACTTGCCAGTGTCGTGCTGGATAGCATTAAAGATATACCTGCATATTTAAAAGGCTAAACACAGACCTATCGCTCAGTATGCAAATGAGTGTTGTCCACCATATTTGCCCACTATATAAAGATGAGGAACGAAGTATGAAAGCTATGTTAGTAGCATCTCTATGTTCAGTTGCATTAGTCGGGTGCTCTAAATCAGCAGCTCCTGAGACTGAGAGCGCAGCATCGGATAATCAATTCGTGACTTATCAATGTGAGTCTGACGTTTCGTTTGAAGTGGCTTACCTTGATAATGAAAAAGCGGTATTACGTCTCCCTGAGAATGAATACCGTCTGACTCAAGTTCCAGCAGGTTCAGGAACGAAATACATCTTAGATGATGGAACCTCTGAACTGATTAACAGCGTCACTTTACGTACTAAAGGTGATAACGCGCGTCTAGAACTTGGTCGTGTCGTCTATCGAAATTGCCAAAAGTAAGTCATAGTAGTTGCTAGGATTTACAAACAGTTAAGTGAGGGATTACGCCCTCACTTTTTCTTCTCTTCCCTTTAACGTTAGACTTTTTATGAGCAAAAAACTCACTATTCTCGATATTGCTAAGCTGTCCGGTGTTGGTAAGTCAACCGTATCTCGTGTTCTGACCAATGATCCAAAAGTGAAACCTGAAACCCGAGAAAGGGTGGAAAGAGTAATTCAAGAATCTGGGTACACGCCTTCAAAGTCTGCGCAGTCGATGCGTGGTGGCAGTCAAAAAGTCATCGGTGTCATCATTTCTCGTCTGGATTCTCCTTCTGAAAACAAAGCAGTTAGCACTATGTTGGCTGAGTTGTATCGAGCGGATTACGATGTCGTGATCATGGAAAGCCAACTAGATAGAGAAAAAGCCAATGAGCACCTTCAGGTTCTTAAGCGTCGCAATGTAGACGGCATAATCGTGTTTGGCTTTACTGACTGCGATATTCCTGCAATCGAAGCTTGGGAACACAAAGCGGTGGTTATTGCTTTAGATACCGAGAACGTGACGTCAATTAACTATGACAATCAACAGGTGATCAATAGTGCGTTAACGCATCTGTCGGATCAGGGGATCTCTGATGTTGGCTTCATTGGCGTTGATCCTAGCGATAAATCAACCGGTGAACTGCGTCTTAAGGCTTATCTCGAGTGGTGTGAAGACACAGGCTCAGTTGCCAACTACCGTACTGGTCAACTTCATCACGAAAGTGCTTATCAGTTGGTAGATGAGGTGCTCGCTCCTGCGACTCAAGCGATTGTGTGTGCCAGTGACACATTGGCTCTTGGCGTAATCAAACGTCTGCAAGAGCTACAACGTGAAGATGTGGTGGTGACCGGTGTTGGTGGCAATGATCTTCTCTCTTTCTTGTTCCCGCGAGTATTTAGCATTGACCCTGGGTATCAATCTGCGGGCAAGTTGGCCGCTAATCTATTGATCTCTCAGCTTTTAGGCAATGCAGAGATCTCTCATCACACTCAATCACCTATTCTATAATCCACTCAATCAAGCGAAATTGAACCGCTTAGATTAAAATTAGAGTGTGATCTCTTTCAATTAATGGGACTGTTCCCATTTTAATTTGTCATTCATGTGGGCATTATAATAACCGTAATTGGGAATGTTCCCATAAATCTAAATCCGAGTGGTTATAGCTGCATGGTTTAGATGAGTAATTGAATGAAACCAGGGTGGGGTAGTATGAGTAAGATAGCGAAGCAAGACGTTGCGCGTCTTATCGAGTTAGTCGGTGGCAAAGAGAATATTGCGAGTGTCAGCCATTGTCTGACTCGACTGCGTTTTGTATTGAATGATACAGAAAAAGCGAACAAAGCAGAATTAGAGAAGCTTAAGCTGGTAAAAGGTTGCTTTACTAACGCAGGTCAATTCCAAGTGGTTATTGGCACCGAGGTTGATGAGGTGTACGCACTTTTGATTGAGCAAACGGGTAAAGATGCATCATCAAAAGATGAGGCGAAGTTGGCTGCTCGTCAAAACATGAATTTCCTTGAGCGTGGTATCTCCCATTTAGCCGAAATTTTCGTACCACTGCTACCTGCCATTATTACTGGTGGTTTGATTCTTGGTTTCCGTAATGTGATTGGCGACATTCGCATGTTCGACGGCAAAACCTTGGTTGAGATCAGCCAGTTCTGGGCAACCGTTCATTCTTTCTTATGGTTGATTGGCGAAGCGATTTTCTTCTTCTTGCCGGTTGGTGTGTGTTGGGCAACGGTTAAGAAACTTGGTGGAACCCCTATTTTGGGCATCACGCTCGGTGTGACCTTGGTTTCCCCACAATTGATGAACGCTTACATGATAGGTAAATCGGTACCTGAGGTGTGGGACTTTGGTTTGTTCGTGATTGAGAAAGTCGGTTATCAAGCTCAGGTGATCCCTGCGATGTTAGCGGGTGTGGCTCTGGCCTTCATTGAGACCAACCTTAAGCGCATTATTCCTTCTTATCTGTATCTTGTTGTCGTGCCATTTGTCTCGATCATCTTGTCTGTGATTTTGGCTCACGCTTTTATTGGTCCATTCGGTCGTATGTTGGGTGATGGTGTGGCATTCGCTGCCAAAGTGGCAATGACAGGTGACTTCGCGATTCTTGGTTCAGTGGTCTTTGGCTTCCTATATGCACCTTTGGTTATTACAGGTATTCACCACACAACCAACGCTGTGGATCTACAACTGATGCAAGACTTAGGTGGCACACCAATCTGGCCTTTGATTGCGCTATCAAACATTGCACAAGCTTCAGCGGTTGTCGGCATCATCATTTTGAGTAAGCGCGAAGGCGAACGAGACATCTCGGTACCTGCGGCAATCTCTGCTTACTTAGGTGTAACAGAGCCAGCGATGTACGGCATCAACCTTAAATACAAATTCCCAATGCTGAGCGCAATGATCGGCAGTGCCGCAGCGGCTGCAATCTGTGGTAGTGCTGGTGTGATGGCGAATGGTATCGGTGTTGGTGGCTTGCCGGGCATCTTATCGATTCAACCTCAATATTGGTCGATTTACTTAGTCGCGATGCTGGTGGCGGTTGTACTGCCGATAACGCTGACATTGTTCTTCTATAAACGAGCACAGATGAAAGGCGAGCTAGAAACCGCCAACGCGTAATGCATTTAACAAGCGATGATTCAATTGAGTCATCGCTTTTCTCTTAGTTATAGCTTTTTCTCTTAGTTATAACGGCTATTCGACCATGTAAGCATGGTGATTTTTTATTTATATTTTCTGGTAAGTGAGTGTTAGAGATGGCGATGACTGAACATGATGAAAGCTGGTGGAAAACCGCAACCATCTATCAAATCTACCCAAAGAGCTTTTGTGACAGTGGCAGTAAAGGTACTGGCGATATCAAAGGGATCATTTCGAAACTGGATTACCTAAAACGTTTGAGTGTCGATGCGATTTGGTTAACCCCAGTTTACGCGTCACCTATGATCGATAACGGCTACGATATTTCAGACTATTACTCGATTAACCCTCAATTCGGCACCATGGAAGACTTCGACTTATTATTGTCTGAAGCGCACCAGCGTGGCATCCGCATCGTGATGGATATTGTCGTCAATCATACTTCAACAGAGCATGCATGGTTTCAGTCTGCATTGGGTGACAAAAACAGCCCATACCGCGACTACTACATCTGGAAAGACCCAGTGAACGGTCAAGCACCAACTAACTGGCAGTCTAAATTCGGTGGTAATGCTTGGGAAATGGATGAGGCGACTGGGCAATACTTCCTACACTTATTCGCCAAAGAACAGGCTGACCTTAACTGGGAGAATCCTGTTGTACGCGAAGAAGTAAAAGACGTCATCAGCTTCTGGGCTGAGAAGGGCGTTGATGGTTTCCGTTTAGATGTAATCAACCTGATTTCAAAGCAGCAAGATTTCCCAAATGATGATATCGGTGATGGTCGCCGTTTCTATACCGATGGCCCACGAGTGCACGAATATCTGAAAGAGATCAGCGAAGCGGTATTCCAAAAATACGGTAGCGTGACCGTAGGTGAGATGTCTTCAACTACGTTGGAACATTGTCAGCAATACTCAAACGTTGATAACAGCGAGCTATCAATGGTGTTTAACTTCCACCACCTTAAGGTTGATTACACTAATGGTGAAAAGTGGACCAATGCGCCGTTTGATTTCTTACAGCTCAAGTCGATCTTTAACCATTGGCAAACGGGCTTGAACGGCAAAGGGTGGGGCGCACTATTCTGGTGTAACCATGACCAACCAAGAGTCGTGAGCCGCTTGGGTAACGATCAACAATATCGCGTTGAGTCAGCCAAGATGCTTGCAGCTTCTGTCCACATGATGCAAGGCACACCTTATATCTATCAAGGTGAAGAGATTGGTATGACCAACCCGGGTTACACCGAGATCAGCCAGTATCGAGATGTAGAGAGCACCAACATGTACGACATCATGGTGAACCGTGATGGTGTGGCGCATCAAGATATGATGGCGATCTTAGCGCAGAAATCTCGTGATAACTCTCGTACACCAATGCAATGGAACAGTGAGCCTTACGCCGGCTTCTCACAAGCTCAACCATGGCTTGATGTGGCGAATAACTACACTGAGATCAACGCTGAGCAAGCGTTGGAAGATAAAGATTCCGTATTTTACTTCTACAAGGCTTTGATTGAGTTACGTAAACAAGTAGCGGTGATTACTCATGGTCGCTATCAAGACCTTCTGCCTGAGCACCCATCCATTTTTGCGTATGTTCGTGAGAGTGAAGGGCAAACTCTGCTGTGCATTAATAACTATTATGACGAAGAAACCGAGTGCGTTTTACCTGAGCGCTTTGAGATGATGAAGGCTAAGAGCCTGTTATCCAATTATCAAGTGAGCGAGAGTTTAGTTACGTCTCATCACCAAGTGCTACGACCTTACGAGACTCGTATT
Organism: Vibrio sp. 14N.309.X.WAT.E.F5; assembly: GCF_030397615.1. NCBI lineage: Bacteria > Pseudomonadati > Pseudomonadota > Gammaproteobacteria > Vibrionales > Vibrionaceae > Vibrio > Vibrio sp. 14N.309.X.WAT.E.F5. Next base: position 113,651 of record NZ_JAPNXR010000010.1, read on the forward strand.
CTCTTGATTGAAGATTAGCCTCGTTACTATTTCAATAAACCTAATTATCAGTTCCCCCTAAAGATTTAGGTTTCAACAAAGGCTTTGGAGTGCTCCCAAAGCCTTTTTTATTGTTTGCGGTTAGCCCTCGGTTAAGCTTAGGTTTAGTTAACCTAAGTCAAGGCTAGCTAATCGAGGTCAGTCTTGCTGCTGATTCTTCGATATTAGATTGCTCTACAGACATCAAGTCAATTTGTTCAATTAAGCCGATGCTTGGGTTGAACCAGCGCTCTGATGACGTACCAAATTCTGCCGAATCCATACCATTACAGCCAATGTAGTAAGTGTTTTTTTCCGTAAGATTCGCAGCTTCGATGGATTTACCCGAAACAGTGAAACTCTTACGTACACCTGTTTCATTAATTTCTTGCTGCCAAGTAACTTGGCATGAAGCATCAGTTGGAAGGCTTGATACCCATGAGTGGTCTTCAAAGTCATTTAGCATGTTAGCGACTGCTTCGCCATCTAACGTCACTTGCAATGAAACGGCTTCTTCACTGATATCAATGATTGGATTGCTCTCTTTTACGTCAGCACCCTTTAAACGGAAAAGTGGGCTGCTGCGCATAACGGTTGTGATGTATTGGCTACCAATCAAGTAGGCATTGGTGAGCTCGTGTAGACTGCGGTCGGGGCCTACAAAATAGATGCTACCGTCTTCTTGTGTACCTTCAACATTCGTTATGATGTCTTCAGAAACATAAAATTCGGTGGTGCCGTAATTGATGAGGTCATTGAGCACTTGAACTACCGCCTCATTGCCGGTCTCTTCTTCTAGCCCTGCAATAATGACTTCACCGCTTAAAGGTGTGAAGTTCATGGTCATCACACCTTCAGCCTGACCATCTTTGGTAAATGAGTAGCCCAATGTTGTTTCTGGTTTAGGGGCAAATGCAGAGTTCGCTATCGGGTAGTTAACCTGACTGCTTGGCCCTTTGTTACCACCTGTTGAACCAGAAGAAGAACCGCCTCCGCCGCCACAACCATAGAGAGCAAAGAGAGAAGCTGTTAGCAGCGTCATGGATTTTTCATGTTGAACATTCCTAAAGTTGGAAGCCCTTGATGGGCTCGATGTTTTTAGGAATGCTATTGTTTGAAGAGTAAATAGGGCAAAAAACGAAGTTACATAAAACCTTAATTTATATTTAAGTTGTTTATTTTAAAAGGTTTTTTATTTTACCCTGAAATCTGTTGCCCAACAGCCGTGCAGTAATTAAGCATTAAGCTTTCCCACTGCTTTATGATCAGAGGCTCTTTAACGCTTAGCTTCAAGCTCTTCCAAGGTTGTAGGCAGGTCGATTTGGATTCAGGTTTAGATAGTCGAGCGAACAGATCTTCAGATGGAACTACTCTTAATAACGCAACCAGAGACTCCATGTAGTTCAGGCGGAATTTCTCCATGTTGCCTTGCTTATAAGCAATGTGAGAAACCATCATATAAACCAACGCATTTTCGATCGTAGAGTTTCCTGAGGTATTGGTCAGGAATTCTTTGGCGGTTTGTAGGTCTCTCAGTTTGAAATGAATGATACCAAGCCACAGTTTGAGTTCATCCGGTAGTAACTTAAATCGAGTTTGAACAAGATTAGTGAAGGCAATGAGCTTCTTCTGATCCGTTTCAAATAGAGCAAGTTGTCGCGCAATCAGAGTTGAAGTCATGGTGTTGAGTTTGATGCCATCAAACGCGATGTTTTTTCCACTTAGCAAATCGCTGATTTCGGTGTTGTCGACTGACCATTCAGGAGGCAATGGTGCGGGCAGAGCAAAGTAGTTAGCTAACTCGCGGTTAACCTCCAAAATGCTTCTGCTGATATTATTTACATCAATAGAGTAAACCCCACCATACGCCAGCTTCCCTGAGTTTGGGTAAATCAGGCTTATTTTAGCGATAAGACGTTTATCTACTTCTTGATCCTTCAGCTGGATATTAAGCAGGTAATCACTGGTACGCATGTTTTTGGCTCCCGGAAAGAAGGGAGAGCTATCTATCGGATCAAGGAAGTAGCTCGGCGCATCTTGATTAGCAAGATCGGTGTAGGCGTATTCAATTTGCTGTTGAAGTAGTAAGGCTTTTACGACTTTTCGGTATTTTCTGGAATTATCGCCAATGGCGTCCAATCGATTCAGCAGAAGTTCGACCTTAGGAATCAATCGTTGGTCGCGTTCGACTTCGGAAGCTCGAGTCGAAGATTGCCAAAGCATATAACCCATTACCGCAGTGCTGATCAGCAAAGCCAAAGACACCACAACAAGCCAAGGATTAACTGGATTGGAGCCCAACCCTTTTTGTCTGGTTGGAGGTTCTATTGCGGCATCATCCGCTGCGGTATCAGGGGAGCCTGTGGCAAAGCTAATTGAGCTGGGGTTAAGGAAATAGCCCTTGCGCGGGTAAGTCACCAGTATTTTGGTTGCGTCGCTATCAGGCAAATATTTTTGAAGTACGGAACGTAAGGTGCTGATTCGGTTAGTAAGAACATTTTTGGAAATGAAGTTACTTTGCCATACAGATTCAATGATGTGCTCGGCAGCGAGCGCCTGACCAACGCTGGTAAGAAATAACTCTAAGAGCTCGATAGAACGAGGCTCTAAATCAATGACCTGCTCGTCGCAGCTTAAGACTCGTGTGTTGGGGTTGAACTCCAAGCCTTCAATGTAAATAGAGACTTGTTGGTCTTTGGCGCTAGAGAGGTAATCTTGCATAGAAAAGGCGATGGTTTACAAAACCTAAATTCTAGCTGTTTTTGTTATTAAAAACAGCTAGTAATTCATAGGGTGATTGGTATTAAGACGCGTAGTTCACGGAATAACGAGTCGGCTTGTGGTTCATTGCCAATACGATGTTTAATACTGCTGTGCCTAATACAGAGACTGCAATTACCCAAGGCGATATGAAGAAGAAGGATGCAAACAGAATACAGGCATCAATGGCCATTTGTGTTTTGCCTACTGAGATACCGTAGCGATCTTGAATGAACAGACACAATACGTTGAAGCCACCCAAGCTTGAACGATGACGGAACAAGATCAACATGCCTAAGCCCATTAACAAGCCGCCAGCGACTGCACAGTAAATTTCATTATGAACGTCTAACGAAATCACCAAGTATAAATGGTCGGCAAATACAGACACTAAAGCGCCAGAGATGGCACTACTTATTGCGAAGTGACGGCCAAATCGTTTCCATGCCAATAGATAGAATGGACAGTTCGCAATAAAGTACAGAATACCAAAGGTTACTGGCGTAAATTGACTCAAAAGCAGAGCTAGGCCAGTAGTGCCACCAGTAAGCAGGTTTGCTGACTGTAAAAAGAATACGCCTAACGCCACTAAAAACGTGCCAGTGAGGATTGCTACCCAATCTTCTTTGCGTGTGTGTTTTTCCATCGTTTTTATAATTACCTAACCAATAAAGGCGTGCATAGTAGAGAAAAACTTTAGCTTTCGGTAGCTAGAGGGGCAAAATTAAGGTAAACCTATGTAATCTGCGTTTTACAGGGTGTAAATCGTAAAATTGACAGTAAGCGTCATCTTTGGTTGGATATGCTTAATAACCATGATGAATCTTATATGTGATTATGAAAAAACTGCATGATAAAATTGCAATTAGCTCTTTATGACCTAGATCAAATTATGTAGAATGCGTCACATCAAAACGGTGACGGAAACGTTTGCTTTCGGTCGTTGTGTGGTTTTTTTGAAACTTTCAGTACAATCTGAGTCAGGAGATACAGATGCTTAAGCGTGACATGAACATTGCTGATTACGATGCGGATCTATTCGCAGCTATCCAAGAAGAAACTCTTCGTCAGGAAGAGCACATCGAACTTATCGCTTCAGAAAACTACACAAGCCCACGTGTAATGGAAGCTCAAGGTTCTCAACTTACAAACAAATACGCAGAAGGCTACCCAGGTAAGCGTTACTACGGTGGTTGTGAGTTCGTAGATAAAGTTGAAACACTAGCAATCGAACGTGCATGTGAACTATTTGGCGCGCAATACGCGAACGTACAGCCTCACTCAGGTTCTCAAGCGAACAACGCTGTGTACATGGCACTACTAAACGCTGGCGATACGGTTCTTGGTATGAGCCTAGCGCACGGTGGTCACCTAACTCACGGTTCTCCAGTAAACTTCTCTGGTAAGCTTTACAACATCATTCCTTACGGTATCGATGAAGCGGGTCAAATCGATTACGAAGAGATGGAAGCGTTAGCTATCGAGCACAAGCCTAAGATGATCATCGGCGGTTTCTCAGCTTACTCTCAAGTTTGTGATTGGAAGCGCATGCGTGAAATCGCTGACAAAGTAGGGGCTTACTTCTTCGTAGATATGGCTCACGTTGCTGGCCTTATCGCTGCAGGTGTTTACCCTAACCCAGTCCCACACGCTCACGTTGTTACAACAACAACGCACAAAACGCTTGCGGGTCCTCGTGGTGGTCTTATCCTTTCTAACGAAGGTGAAGATCTTTACAAAAAGCTGAACTCAGCAGTATTCCCAGGCGGTCAAGGTGGCCCTCTAATGCACGTTATCGCTGGTAAAGCAGTAGCGTTCAAAGAAGCTCTAGAGCCAGAATTCAAAGAATACCAAGCTCGCGTAGTGGCTAACGCAAAAGCAATGGTTGCTGAATTCCTAGCACGCGGTTACAACATCGTTTCAGGTTCTACAGAGAACCACCTGTTCCTAGTTGACCTAATCGACAAAGACATCACAGGTAAAGAAGCAGATGCAGCACTAGGTTCAGCTAACATTACAGTTAACAAGAACTCAGTACCAAACGATCCACGTAGCCCGTTCGTTACGTCTGGTATTCGTATCGGTTCTCCTTCTATTACTCGTCGTGGTTTCTCAGAAGCAGACGCGAAAGCTCTTGCTGGCTGGATGTGTGACATCCTAGATAACATGGGCGATGAGTCTGTTATCGAAGCGACAAAAGCAAAAGTATTAGAGATCTGTAAGCGTCTACCTGTTTACGCATAATTTTTTCTGCGTAGAGTGAACGAATTTCTGTGTCGCACATACTCATTTGCTAGCGCAAACTCCGTGTGAGCTCCTTAAACTTCGTTAATCTACTTTGAAAAAGAGTTTAAAAGGTCCCTTTTGGGGCCTTTTTTGTATTCGTAAGTAATAAAGTCGTTGTTGAACTGAGCATGCTCACTTACATCCGTAAGCTCCGCGTGCTCTCCTAGAGTTTCAAACGACTACTTTGAAAAATACGATTTGAAAGGCTCCTAGATAGGAGCCTTTTTTACGTTTGAAGGTTAGCTATCGGAGTAATAAGGAGCGGGTACTAAAAAGGGCTAATGCTTTCACATTAACCCTTTGTTGTTTGCTGATGCCTGTTCTACTTTTTAATGCTGAGCAAGGTGCCTGACTTACATTTGAATGAGTAGTACTTACGGCTTTCATTGAACTTGCCTAGGCCTTCGCCATCACAGTAGTCGATGTTGATATCACGCATTACTTCTAGCGTATCTTCGCTGCTTAGAGCGAATTTAGAACCATCAGAGCAGACGATACGTACTCTTTCATCATGACTTACTGAGTAGATATCGACTTCGGTATTACACAGCTCAAAAGAGGCTTCACGAAAGTTGTCTTGCTGAGTATTTGAAGCGCAACCAGCGGTGAGTGTGGCTGCAATAACGGCTAAAAGTCCAAGTCTTTTCATTGTTAATCCTTCGCTATCATCAAGTTGAATGATGAGGTTTATATGCTGTTTGAGGTAGCCTATACAACAATACGCTTTGATTCAAGGAGCGTTGGTTGACTCTAAGATATAAAAGTATAGGTGCAGACCGATAATTTATAACTGACTTACTGCATGTTTAGTTATTACGTATCACCAACAAAAAAAGACCAACGCAGAGGTTGGTCTTTTATTAGGAAGCTTGTTTTCAATTATTATCGAAACTGTTTGGCTTCTGGAAGATACTCAAAACCAGCAGACGCGAGTTTAGCGATCAATGCTACTTTATCGATTTCGTAGAAGTTGACCACTCGATCCAAATCACCACCGAAGTCGTCACGCAGTTTCATGTTGACGATGCTCATCAACATCACAGGATCCATTTTTTCAAAGTTAGCGAGGTTCATGTTAGTCCTCGAAATCTGAGATCAATAGGTTAGCTGCGGCAAATGCAGCGCGATCTCTTGCTTCCTTAGGAAGGGATTCATCCGCAGCAAGGTCATTCAATGTTTTTACAGCGCAAGTGATCGCTTTAGGGATATAGCCTTGGTCGCCACTGCCAATTTGAGAATACAGTTCACGCACCAAATCACAACAATCGTATACTTTCATTTTTATACCTAACCAAATGATAACTGGTCTCAATATACACATAGAGATAAGCAAAAACAAAGTGGATCTGATTAAGTTCAGAGTTAGTTTGTCCTTGCTCAATATCTCATTTTGTTGAGGCTCAATATATCACTCTGTCAGCTTGTGGATTAGCCTGATATTGACCGCTTAACTAGAGATCTGCTGTTCAAGCTGATAAGTCACTTCATCAGCAAGGTTAAGCTGCTTAGCTAGCTCTTTGAGGTAAGCCTTTTCCATAAAGTTCTGCTCGTCGGCCACAATCAAAGAGGCTAAGTAGATCTCACTCGCTTGTTGAGGTGACGTTGCTAATTGAGCTATTTCGCTTGGATCGAGTGGCTTGTGCAATTCTTGAGACACCAATTTAGTCAGCTGATAATCTGCACCCATGTTCTCGACGGCTTGTTCAATCTTAGCCATCTCTTCTTCATCAACATGGCCGTCGGCTTTGGATGCGGCAATCATCGATCTTAGAATCAGTACGCTATGGTTTGAATCGTTCTCATCAAATTGAGCTTGTTCGGTATTCGGTGTTTGGCCTTGTTTCGATTGGTAATCGTTGTAGACCTTATAAGCCAGAGCACCCAGTGCCGCTGCACCACCAATCCCAGCCGCTTTCTTACCCATCTTCTTCGTCTTCTTAGATCCCATTAATGCACCTAGCAGCCCACCGCCAACTGCGCCTGCGCCGAAGGCTCCAAGTGTGCTTTTACTGCTACTCTTGCCATTGCTACCTTGAGTTAGGCCACTTAAACTCGAAGATCCTTGGGAAAGCTTCTGAGTGCCTTGTTTAACGAGATCTGACTTAAGTGCTTGGTTAAGTAAGCTTTTGATATCCATCGATACCTCCAATGTAAATGTGTCAAAGAGTAGTTGAGACCAATATACGGATATAAAGATGAACAGGGGATTAACTTACGTTATTTACTCTGGTGATAAATAGAAGGGAATTTGAAGAGAAACGACAGACACAAAAAAGGCCACCTAATGGCAGCCTTTCAATGTTTATCTATCTATCAGCTTGCAAGCACAAGCAATCGGATGATTAAGCTAGTTGAGCTTTAAGGTGCTCGATAACCGTGTCCATTGCGATAGCTTCTTTATCACCAGTACGACGGTTTTTGTATTCGAAGTTACCTTCGTCCATGCTGCGATCACCGATAACGATAGTGTGAGGGATACCCACTAGCTCGATATCTTTAAACATAACACCTGGGCGCTCTTTACGGTCATCAAATAGTACTTCGATTCCCATAGCCGTTAACTCAGCGTATAGCTTCTCAGCTGCTTCTTTAACGCGCTCAGATTTGTGCATGTTCATTGGTACGATAGCAACTTGGAATGGTGCTAGTGCGTCTGGCCAAGTGATACCGAATTTATCGTGGTTTTGTTCGATAGCTGATGCAACAACACGTGAAACACCGATACCGTAACAACCCATTTCTAGGATTACGCTCTTACCATTAGGACCAAGCACGTTACAGTTCATTGCTTTAGAGTAAGTATTACCTAGCTGGAAGATGTGACCAACTTCGATACCGCGTTTAAGTTGGATAGTACCTTGACCACATGGGCTTAGGTCGCCTTCAACTACGTTACGTAGGTCTTCAACTTGAGCAAGCTCAACGTCACGACCCCAGTTAATACCGAAGTAGTGCTTACCGTCTACGTTTGCACCAGCACCGAAGTCGCTCATTACAGCAACTGAGCGGTCAACGATGAATGGTAGCTCTAGACCAACAGGACCAAGTGAACCAGGACCAGCACCAACAAGTGCACGGATTTCTTCTTCAGAAGCCATCTCTAGTGGAGAAGCAATCTGTGGAAGGTTTTCTGCTTTCACTTCGTTAAGCTCGTGGTCGCCACGGACGATTAGAGCAATGATATCAGCTTCTACTTCATCAGATGCTTTAACGAATAGAGTCTTAACTGTCTTCTCGATTGCTAGACCGTGTTGCTCTACAAGCTCAGCAATTGTTTTTGCGTTTGGCGTATCAACCAGTTCCATCTCTTGAGTTGGCGCTGCAACTTCTTCAGTAGGAGCGAGTGCTTCTGCTTTCTCGATGTTCGCTGCGTAATCAGATTCTGAAGAGAATGCGATTAGGTCTTCGCCGCTTTCAGCAAGAACGTGGAACTCTTGAGAGCCGCTGCCACCGATTGCGCCAGAGTCTGCCAATACTGGACGGTACTCAAGACCCATGCGGTCGAATGCTTTACAGTAAGCATCGTGCATCGCTTGGTAAGACTTTTCTAAGCCTTCTTTATCGATATCAAAGCTGTACGCATCCATCATAGAGAATTCACGAGCACGCATTACGCCAAAACGAGGGCGGCGTTCATCACGGAATTTAGTCTGGATTTGGTACAGATTTAGAGGAAGCTGTTTGTAAGAGCTGATCTCGTTACGTACTAGGCTCGTTACCACTTCTTCTGCTGTTGGGCTAAGAACAAACGGACGAGAATGACGGTCTGTGAAACGAAGTAGCTCAGGACCCATCTTTTCAGAACGGCCAGTCTCTTCCCAAAGCTCAAACGGTTGAACTACGGGCATCAAGATTTCAACGGCACCTGCATTATCGATCTCTTGGCGAACGATATTTTCGACTTTACGCAGTACACGTAGACCAGTAGGTAGCCAAGTATATAAACCTGAAGCTAGCTTACGGATCATACCTGCACGTAGCATCAGCTGGTGGCTGATAACTTCTGCGTCGTTTGGAGTCTCTTTCAGAGTAGAAAGAAGGTAGTTACTGGTACGCATTCTATGGTATCCGTTTCATCATTGATAAAAGAAAACTTGCTGCAGTTAGTGACGACAGCAAATCTGATATAGCCGCATATAATATCAGCCTATTTGGGATCTCAAAAGCGTTCAATGTCGGTAACATTGATGAAAAGCGTTTCAACAACGAATTTCACGTTAAGATCGAACAAATTTACCGCATATTCTTTACTGTCTGGCTTGCCTTTCTTATAGGCGGGTCGTGGATCTTGGCCTAGCACTTCTTTGAACACCTGAATGATATGGCGCGCCTGTGGGTGATCAGACAGCTTATTTTGGGCTTGCTGCGAGAAGTTCACATCTAACACTTCAGGTTCATCGGCGGCAAACCCTCCTCGTGCATCGGGAATCGAATCCGAGTAGGGGATATAAGGTTTGATGTCGATGATAGGCGTGCCGTCAACGAGATCAACACTGCCCAAGTCCAACCAAGTTTGTCCCTTTTCTTGAGATACCCCTTTGAGTTCAACCGCAGACATGCCAATTCCATTTGGTCTGAATGTGGCACGAGACGCGAATACACCAATACGTTCATTCCCGCCAAGGCGAGGTGGTCTCACTGTTGGTTTCCAGCCGGCTTCAAGGTTCTTATCGAACAGAAACAACAACCACACGTGACTAAATTGCTCAATATCACGAACAGACTCAACACAGTTTGCTGCGTCAGTCAGCCTGACTCTTGAGGTGGATGTAGGCACCAATCTAGGCTGCCTTGGTACCGCGAACTTCTCTTTATAGGGAGACTCTATAAAGCCAATAGGTTCAATGAAGTACATGAGTGGACGTTCTCTAATTACGATCTATGGCGGAAAAATATCATAAAATAGCTTGTTTTTCTTTTGATAATAATTATCATTTGATATGTTATAACGTATCAATTTAATTATTTAGGGAAATACAATGAAACCGAATATCCACCCTGACTACCGCACAGTGGTGTTCCACGACACCAGCGTTGATGAGTACTTCTTAATCGGCTCTACGCTGAAAACAGACCGCACTATCGAATGGGAAGATGGCAATACTTACCCTTATTTCACGATTGAAGTGTCTGCAAAATCGCATCCTTTCTATACGGGTAAACAGAGAGTGCTACATAAAGAGGGACGTGTTGCTAACTTTACTCGTCGCTTTGGTCAATTAGGTAAGGGAGCTAAATAATGAAAGTGGTTAAATCACTTAAAAGTGCAAAAAGCCGTCACCCAGATTGCCAGATCGTTAAGCGTAGAGGGCGTCATTATGTGATCTGCAAATCCAATCCAAGATTTAAAGCGGTTCAAAAATAACCGTCAATATGATGTGACGCGTGTGTAAAAACGAGGGGAAAGTCAAACTTCATTCATTTGCCTGTTTTTCTTTTCCTTCGAGCGGAACCTTGGCCAATATAGAATCTTACTTTAGAGTATGGTGTGTTTTATTTTCATGTGAATCAATGAGTTATATTGTCAGTCATATTTGTAGTGAATACTTGTTTGTGAATTATAAATCTATCTTTTGTATTTAATATAGATTTATTTGCTAATTAATTGTTCAAATAGAGTTAAAAATCGTCGTTTGTTACACATTTTGTAACATTTTGAATTTCTAATTGATAATTTTGTCGCGTACTCTGCGCTGGCAATTTGAACATTTTTGTCACAATTGCACAGGAATCACTACAAGGAGGGAACTGATGAGTTCATCAGCTTCAATAAAAAACAACTCGCCAAAGAAACCTATTTTTACCCGCTTTCTCGATGGCGTTGAATATTTGGGGAACCTTTTACCCCACCCAATCACTCTTTTCGCAATCTTCTGTGTCGCAATCCTAGTTTCTTCAGGAATTGCTGGTTACTTCGAAGTATCTGTAATGGATCCTCGCCCAGAAGGTGCTAGCGGTCGTGCTGCTGATGGCATGATCCACGTTGTAAGCTTACTTAATGCTGAAGGCTTACAGCTCATCGTAACTAATCTAGTTAAGAACTTTGTTGGCTTTGCGCCACTTGGTACCGTGCTTGTTGCAATGCTAGGTGTTGCGATTGCTGAACACTCAGGTCTATTATCTGCGGCAATGCGCGGCATGGTAATGGGCGCATCTCAGCGCATGGTTACTGTAACCGTGGTATTCGCCGGTATTATCTCTAACACGGCTTCAGAGCTAGGTTACGTAGTACTTATCCCTCTTGCAGCAATGCTTTTCCACTCATTGGGTCGTCACCCATTAGCAGGTCTAGCGGCAGCATTTGCTGGTGTATCTGGTGGTTATTCTGCAAACCTACTTATCGGTACGGTTGATCCACTGCTTTCTGGTATCACAGAAACAGCGGCACAAATGCTTGATCCTTCTTACTCTGTTGGCCCTGAATCAAACTGGTACTTCATGTTTGTTTCGACCTTCTTTATCTCGATTGCCGGTGCATTGGTAACAGAGAAGATTGTTGAACCTAAGTTAGGTAAATACAACGATGAAGACGCATCTGAAGATCTTTCAAATGACTCAATGGGTAAGCTTACTGCTATTGAGAAGAAAGGCCTTAAGCTAGCGGGTGTTGCTGTATTAATCGTGAGTGCACTTTTAGCTTGGACTGTGGTTCCTGCTGACGGTGTTCTGCGTTCAGAGGCTGGTACGATTTCAGGTTCTCCATTCCTGAAAAGTATCGTCGCGTTTATCTTTGTATTCTTTGCTATTCCTGGTTTTGTTTACGGCAAAGTTACTGGTTCAATGAAGAATGACCGTGATGTGATTAATGCAATGGCAACGTCTATGTCTTCAATGGGCATGTACATTGTTCTTGTATTCTTTGCTGCACAGTTTGTTGCTTTCTTTAAGTGGACTAACTTTGGTCAAGTGGTCGCTGTAGGCGGCGCAACATTCCTTCAGGATATCGGCCTAACGGGTCCAATGTTGTTCTTCGCATTTATCCTAATGTGTGGCTTCATTAACCTGATGATCGGTTCAGCTTCTGCACAGTGGGCAGTAACAGCGCCTATCTTCGTTCCAATGCTAATGCTAGTAGGCTACGCACCTGAAACGATTCAAGCGGCTTACCGTATCGGTGATTCAACAACGAACATCATTACACCAATGATGAGCTACTTCGGTCTTATCCTTGCCGTAGCAACTCGCTACATGAAGAATCTAGGTATCGGTACACTGATCGCGACAATGTTACCTTACTCAATGGTATTCATGTTCGGTTGGAGCATCTTGTTCTACCTATGGGTATTCGTATTTGGTCTACCAGTAGGTCCAGGCGCTGCAACGTACTACACGCCTTAGTGAACGGTGATAGGCGAACATTTCTATTCGCTTATTAACTGAATAAAAGATGAGATACCAAAGAGCCTGCATTGATGCAGGCTCTTTTTGTTTGAGTCAGTAAACTTACAATCCCGCGAACCGATAGGTGACGCCTAGTTCGAATGACCAGCCCACGTCTCGTTGTATCAACGTGCTGTCGCTGTCATGATGAATTAGGTCTGCTCGAGCGATACCAATCCAAGTTGGCGTGAACTCATAAAGCCCGATTAACCCTGCTTGATAGACAAAGGTTGAGCCCGCATCAAACTGGTTTAGTCCCGAAGCTGATGATTCGGTGTTAGAAATACCATACAGGTGATTGGACAGTTTCTTGTCTCGATAATCGACTTCTAGGTAGGGCGTAATGGTGAATGGCTGTGTCCAGGTTTCTAATGTTCTGCCTAAGTGAAGCTGAACTTCGTAGCCGCTATGTTCTGAAGTCACATCATGCAAGTAGGTTAGGCGTGCGCCTACCGTTCCTAAGGTTATCCCCAGCTCTCCATTACCATCTCTGTCTTGGATGCCGTTAGGTAGGTCAACGAAGGTGTCTGACACTTCAGCAAAGCGCCAATTTCCAGATAATCCTACGTAGGGCAGCAGTTGCCAATTGGCTAAGCTACCATCGATAAAGCCTTTTGGACCTGAATAGAATAGGTTGGGTGTCGCGCCAAATTGAGGGGCACTTTTAGTCGAGAAAACACTTTCACCATAGGTGATGCTGCCTCCGATGATTCCGTACTCTTGATCAGCAAAGTCTTCATCGGCAAAAGAAAGTGGGATGCTGCCAAAAATAATGGATAGCGAGAGGGCGATTCTACGAATCATAAGCAATACTCCGTTATTGTAATAAATATCAAGAACGGAGTATGTCGATTAAAATTTCACCTGGGCTACAACGATGTAAGAGACGACTTCTAAAGCTGTCGTCATTAGAAAGCTGTGGTTAGCGCTTTGCTAATAGACGATCGAGGTGGTTTGCGAACTCACGACGGTCGGTTTGAGAAAGGGTGCTTGGTCCGCCAGTTTGAATACCACTTGAACGCATAGTATCCATAAAGTCACGAATGTTGAGACGCGCTTTAATAGTCTCTTTGGTGTAAAGCTCGCCGCGAGAGCTTAAAGCAAGCGCACCTTTGGTGATCACTTCGTCAGCCAGAGGAATGTCAGAGGTAATCACCAGATCGCCGGGTTCAGTGCGTTTTACGATTTCATCATCTGCAATATCAAATCCGCTTGGGACTTGAATTGAGTGAATGTTGTTACGCTTGGGAACGGGAACCAAATGGTTCGCGACAAAGGTACATTCGACCCCTGTGCGTTCAGCTGCGCGTACGATTGTTTCTCGGATAACCTTGGGACAAGCGTCCGCATCAACCCATATCTTCATAGTGTTCTATTTCTCTGTTAGCTTATTGCTCAGTTAACTTAGCTTCTAGCGTGGCAACGCGAGCGGTAAGTTCAAGGATTTGCTTTTCCAGTTGGCTAACACGATCAAGTGCTGGCTCTTCTTGTGTCGCGACTTCCACTTTAGGTACGCGATTCGCACTTTTCCAGCTCTTGATGGTTGTAATCAAAGCCGGCATTGGAACGGATGTACTCATACGAGCTTTCACTAAAGCAACGGTTGGCTCTTTCCCTTGTGCTTGCAGTCCTTCAAGCACTGATTTCAACTCTTCAGACACATCTTTTGTCAGCATGTTGACCTCCATTTTTAGTCTTTGGTCATTTTACTCGCTCCAGTGAATGATAGCGAATCATAAAACAGCCCATCGCGTGTGAGAGATCTCTTACAAAGGCTGTGAGATAACACAAATAGTTCCCTAGAGAGATTGATATGCATATGGCTAAGTTTTTGAATTTTAATTGTTTTATATAATTAACAACTTTATTGAATTCAAAGTGTGATGCAAATCTATTGTCCGAAATCTTAAATCGCGTAAATTAAACCTTGTCGGAAGGATTCTGACACGGAACAGGAAAGCACCAAGGATTTGGTTATCTTCAGGATGAAGATTTGGTTACTTAGGATTGAGTAGTCAAGCATGGAGCGTAAGGACATTGTAGGGATACAGTCAGTTAACAGGAAGTTAGCTGCAACGGAATGACAATGGACACCTTTAGGATTTAAAGGGTTGGATTAGCATCAGGACGATGTAAAGGACACCGCTCACGGAACAAGTGATGTGCGCTAACTAGGATTGTTAGCTTTCAGGATGATTGGACACCGCTAGGACGGCGAAGTAAAGGAAAGAGCTGAAGGATTACAGCCACTATTATGGATGATGCATGGAGCATTAATTAGTAGCCGGACTGCTGCGAGTAAGACCCTAGCCCTGACACTTCGGTGTCGGGGCTTTTCTTTTCCTAAGGCTTTTTCTCTATCTAGGGGCTCTCTTTAATTCAGAAGCTTTTTACCTAAGCGCGCGACATCTGCTTTTCTGCTAATGGTCAACACAAGGAGTGTTTTATGACGATAGCAACCTCAAGAACGCTGTTGGTACCTTATACCGAGCAGTTAGAACATGACTTTATCAAGTTGAATTGCTGCCCCATCAATCGTGCTGAAATGAACGGGCCGCATTCTATTGCCTCTGCAAAACACCTATTTCAAGAAATACTGAACGACAACGTTGGTTTTTGCCGAGCAATTATCCACAACCAAACACGCGAATACCTCGGGCATTTGTTTGTTTCGTCTGAAGAAGGGAAGCATGAACTGGGATTTATTCTGGACAAGGAGTTTTGGAATCAAGGCCTTGCTAGTGAAGTGCTAAAACCTTTCTTTAGTTTGGTTTGTTTTGAAGAACACCTAACGAATGTTGTCGCGACCGTTAATGTTGGTCATAACCCATCGATTAAGTTACTTGAAAAGTTAGGCTTTGCATTTAAAGAGACCAAACAAGATCAGTTTGGCCCTTATCATGAATATAGTTATACCGCGTATTGCGACGTTACATTCTATGAGGCTGTAGCTCAAACCGCATAGAGCGAAAACCCACCATGGTCAGTTTTCCTTGGTACAGGTCATCACCTAACGCCGAAAATTCAAAATGGTACACAGTATGCCAGCGCCAAATGGTCGTTAGCTCATGGCGCATCTTAAGTTTATGACCGTTGAAGGCGACACTTAATAATTGTAGGTCGAGCTCTTTACACTTTCTCGCAATGGCAGCTTTCGCAAGCTCGGATTGCCTGCGCTGCTGCCAAAATAGAAAGCAAAAGAAGCACAGAAGCAAAATAGCCAATAAGTTATCTATCATTTAATCCATACTTCCTTTTAATCACTCTATTCCAATCGTAATTTTGAGCTTGTGTTAACGAGCAACAGATCTAGCTCGCTTTTGAGTTAGTCGTCAGTCAATTATTGAGATTTAGCCGCTTGTTGTAACTCAATCAATGCGTTTGCGAGCTCGGGTGATGGGTTCGAATTTAACAAGGGTAAAAATACCATTCTTAGTGTCGGAATCATCACTAAATCTGCAAATAACTGATTGAACAGGTTTTGATTGCCCGTTTGTGCGAGACGTAGCAAGAATTGCTCAGCAATCGCAGGGTCTTGTAGCGCATGCCAGCTGCGACCCGCTAAACCAATCAACACTTCTTGGTGGCTCAAGCGTGGACTAGCGAGAACTTGGTTAATGATGTTATTCGCGATTCCTTGCTCTGCACCGGAAAGGGCACGAACCAAAGCTGAAAGTAAGAACAAATCAGGCTCTTTACTTGCGATTTCATTCTCTGCAAGCTCTTGTAAGCGTTGCGCGAGTTTGTCATTGATTTGTGTATGCTCAAGCGCACCTAGCGTCGCGTATAGCGGTTCTGATGGCAGCTTATTGATGGCTTTGCGAATTGACACACCGTTTTGTTGGCTGCCTAAACGCGCGCACATATCTGTGATGCCTTGTAAGCCAACCGTTTTCCAGTTATCCCAACCAAGCTCACCAGTGAAGTAATGCTGAGCGTGCTCGTAATATTGGCTCGTCGCGAGGTCTAACCCTGCTCTTACTTGGCTATGGAATACGGCCATTTTGTCTTCAGAAGGTTTGAAGGTATAAGGGTTGTTTGACAGCTTTTGTTGTTGCCCTTCGCTGATATCACCGTTCAAACGCGTGCCCATTGCTTCGATAACAAACTTAAGAAAATTACCCACATCCCCTTGATGCAGTAAGCCTCTTTCATCGAGTTTGAATTTTAGGAACCAGATCCAAGGCTGCTTGTGTTCGTTCCAGTAGCTAATCGCTAAGTGAGCTTGTTTTTGAAGTGGAAACGGGTATGGCTGTTTCCCCTGCTCAACATCAGAGAATAGGGTGTTGTCGATCTTCTGGATACGGCGACCGAGGTCGTAGATATCGTATTGGCAACCGCTATTCTTTAGCAACTGAGTGAGCGTGTGAATCGTTTCCATAGTAATAAAGCTCCTAACTTTCTTTCCTAAATAGATGGTACTCTATGCCCCAATTTCAAGGTCACTAGATAAATAACTTGGTGAAAAATGACAGCAGCCACAAAGTTACCTCTTTTACTTCAACAATTAGAACAACAAATGCGCCAATGTTCTCTGTGGAGCGATGTTTCGCCTTCGGATGAAGCGCTTTCAAGCGTTGAACCCTTCGCTATTGATTCGCTACAACCTGAAGAGTGGTTGCAGTGGATCTTCATCGTTAAGATCAATGCAATGATGGATGCACAAATGAGCCTACCTAAAGGCTTTGCTATTCATCCTTATTTTGGTGAAGTGTGGAAAAATGAGGCAGAGAAAGCGGAATTGCTAGTGACGATTCTAAGCATTGATGAGGTATGCGCGTAATGTTAGAGATCATTTATCAAGATGAGTATTTTGTCGCGGTGAATAAGCCTGCGGGTATGCTAGTGCATCGCTCATGGTTGGATAAACACGAGACTCAGTTTGTGATGCAGACTCTGCGCGACCAAATTGGTCAGCATGTCTTTCCTTTGCATCGTTTAGACCGACCTACATCTGGTGTGTTGGTGTTTGCACTGTCGAGTGAGGTTGCCTCTGAGGTGATGCCGATGTTCGCAAACCATGAGATGCAAAAGACTTATCATGCGATTGTGCGTGGGTGGATAGAAGAGGGCGATACGCTTGATTATGCGCTTAAGGTTGAACTGGATAAGATCGCCGATAAGTTCGCGAAAGAAGACAAAGAACCACAAGAGGCCGTCACCGTTTACGAGCCGTTAGCGAAAGTCGAAGTGCCGTATTCAACAGGCCGTTTTCCTACCAGTCGTTACTGCTTAGTTGAGATGATGCCAAAGACAGGACGTAAACATCAACTGCGTCGTCATATGGCTCACCTAAGACACCCGATTGTAGGCGATACTTCACATGGTGATGGTAAACATAACCGACTGTTTCGTGATGATTTAGACTCACACCGTCTGTTGCTGCATGCTTCTGAATTGCGCTTCATCCATCCTTTTACTAAAAAAGAGTTAGTGATGAAGGCCAACCTAGATGAAACGTGGTTAAGGTTATTTGAAACCTTTGAGTGGGATACCAACTTAGTGAATGCTGAAGCATGTTTGTCTAAGTAAACGCACACGTGTCTAGTCAACGTAGACAATAGAAAAATAAAGGGCTGATAGTGATGTCAGCCCTTTTTAATGTCTGTGCAATTTGGACGGGTAACTAGCATTTAGTTGTTAACCGTACATAGTGAACCGCGGGATCATTTTAGCTTTTCTAGATCCGCTTCGATCTCTGCGATCTTACTCGATACCACTTTCTCTAGGTGACGTAAGTCAGTAAGAATTTTCTGTTTCACATCGACTTCTGCAGTTGGAATCGGCTTGGTGATCTTATTGAGCTCATCAATTACAAGTGTGAGATTACGGTTAATCTCGGTCACTTCTTTGTATTGATTGTTGCCACCGCTAACAAGCACACTTTTTACTTGTCGTGGATACTTAAACTTAACGCTTTTCGCGAACAGTTCGCCTTTCTGTTTACGGAAGTAAATCTTAAGAATATCTTTGTGAGCTTCTTGGCGAAGGGAGTAACGTTCAATCTGTTTAGGTTCGTGGATACCTAAGCCAGTGAGGTTTGGATACATAAGCGACCTCTAGTTTATGAATGTAATACTTTTATGTAATTGACTTGATCAATGTAGCAGCCTAACGACGAGCTAGATAGTTGATATATGGGAATTGATTGTAAGTTGTGGGCAAGATCGCTCTCTATCTTTACCCACACTTATCTGATGATTAGATTCTCTTTTTAGGGCGCAAGTTCCGAAACATGCTCCGTCAATCTTTCTCTTAGCGCTTGTTCCTGCTCTTCAGATAGCCTTCCTCCCGCTTCACTGGTCAGGATAAATAAATCCTCTGCACGTTCGCCGATGGTGGTAATTTTAGCGCCGTGCAAATTGATGTCTAACTCAGCAAAGGTTGCACCGACTTGAGCCAACAATCCCGGTGTGTCCAGTGCTCTGAGTTCCATCAAGGTGCGTTTCTTGCTCTTGGTCGGTAGGAATTCGACCAGAGTTTTCACCTTGAAGTGCTGCAAGTTACGCGGCGTTCTGCGCGTTCTAATTTTAGTTGGACGACCATCAGCCAGAACGTGAGTCAAATGCTTAGCCACGGCTTTGTGTCTTGCTTCATCAATCGCTTCACCATGCTGATCGAGTACGATAAAGGTATCCAAAACATGGCCATCTTTACTGACCATGACCTGCGCGTCATGAACGTTGAAGTTGCGTCTATCTAACTCAGCTACAACGGTCGCAAAAAGTGCGGCTTGGTCTTTACAGTAAACAAACACCTCAGTACCGCCACGCGTCGCTTTCTTGCTGATCAAAACTAGCGGTTGGCTTGGGTCTTCTAGACGAAGTAAGTGCTCACAGTGCCAAGCGATTTGCTTGTGCGTGTGACGTAAGAAGTAATCGGCTTTGAAACGTTGCCAAAGCACTTCAATCTCACGAGCGGTGAAGCCCTCTTTACGCAGTAGAGCTGATGCCATCTGCTGATTGTGACGAATACGGTCTCTGACATCGACTGGGTTTTCCAAGCCACGGCGCAGTGCTCGCTGTGTTGAGTGAAATAGCTCCGCTAACAGGGTGCGTTTCCAGCTGTTCCACAACTCAGGGTTAGTCGCACAGATATCGGCGACAGTTAAGCACACCAGTAGCTCTAAAGATTCTTCATCGCGGACTTTTTTAGCAAACTCTGTGATGACATCAGGGTCGTAGATATCACGGCGTTGGGCGGTGACCGACATCAATAGGTGATTCTGAACGAGCCACGCGACTTGTTTTGCTTCTGGTTTTGATAACCCGTGTTCGATACAGAAGGAGTAAGCTTCAACTGCGCCAATTTCCGAGTGATCACCCCCACGGCCTTTACCGATATCATGGAAGATAGCGGCGAGGATCAGCAGCTCTTTTTTCTGAACTCGCGGGTAAACTTCGCAGCAAATCGGGTGCTTATCGTGATTTTCAATTTGGTTAAAACGATTGATGTGCTTGAGCAGACGAATACTGTGCTCATCTACGGTGTAAACGTGGAACAGATCAAACTGCATTTGACCAACAATCTGGCTCCACTGCGGTAAGTAAGCCGATAGCACGCCCAGTTTATGCATCAGGCTAAAAGCTTTGTGCAGTGCATTTGGGTGACGAACCAAGTCCATGAACTTGTCACGCGCTTCAGGAATGGTATGTAAGAAGCGGTTTAATCGGCGACGTGCCGTACGCAGCTGTCGCAAGGTTGGTGGGCTGACCCCTTCTATAGAAGAGTCATTCGCGATATGGATAAACATATCGAGAATCGTTTCCGGACGAGCTTGGAATAGGGCAGGTTTACGGGCTTCGATCAGTGAACCTCGACGTTGGAAGTCGTTGTCGAGAATCTCCGCTTCTTGCGTCTGACCACCGTTGATGATCGCTTGGTCAAACAGTTTAAGCAGCATCTTGTTGAGCTCTGCGACACGACGAAGTGTTCGGTAGAACTCCTTCATCATCATTTCTACGCCGCGATTGCCCTCACCAGTATAACCAAGGTGTTCGGCTACTTGAGCCTGATGCGCGAAGGTAAGGCGGTTGTCGTAGCGGCGTAGTTCGATATGCAATGCAAAGCGAACGCGCCATAAGAAATCTTGGCATTCAACGAGCTCACGATATTCAGCATCGGTGAGGAATCCGTATTTGCTCATCTCCAATAAAGACGTTGCACCAAAGTGTCGACGTGCAACCCAACTCAGAGTATGGATGTCTCTTAATCCACCGGGTGTTGATTTGATGTCCGGTTCTAGATTGTAGGTGGTGTCGTGGTAGCGAGCATGACGCTCTCTTTGTTCTTGAATTTTGGCTTTGTAAAAGGTCTCACTTGGCCAAAATGAATCGGAATGAATATTTAGTTTCAGCTCTTGGAAGGTGTCTTCACTGCCACAAAGTAAGCGCGACTCTTGCAGGTTAGTCGCAACCGTTAAATCATCACTACCAATCTCAATACATTCAGCAATGGTACGCACTGCGTGGCCAACTTCGAGTCTCAAATCCCAAAGTAGCGTGATGAACTGGCTGACTTTTTCACCAAGCGCTGGAGGCAGCGTCTTTTGCGATACGATTAAGATATCAATGTCGGATAACGGGTGCAGTTCGCCGCGACCATAACCACCCACAGCGACCAACGCAATATGAGGCAGTTTGCTAAATCCAAAATGATCCCATAATCGGTTGAGGAGCAAATCCATATATTCAGAGCGTAACAACACTAAGTCTGTCACTGGGTGATGATTGAGAAATTCATCTTTCTGATACTGCGTGAAGATTTCGAGTTGGTTTTTTAATTCGCAGATTTCAATTTGTTCGTCATTGAACGTAATAGGGCATTGATAAGGCATAGTCTGCTATCCGTGCAAGCAAATGAGAGTATTTAACAATTTAACAGAAGGTGATGGAAAATCGAAATTACGCAGATAAAAAAATATCCCCGACAATGCGAGGATATTTTTAAAAGTCTGATGTATTCAGCTTGTTGAACTAAGCGTTCTTCATGATACGTGGAATCGTATCGTCGCTGCGTAGTGTTAGTACTTCACAACCTGTTTCCGTTACAACCAGTGTGTGTTCCCACTGTGCAGAGTTCTTGCTGTCTGCTGTGTACACTGTCCAGCTATCTTCGTCATCAAGACGGCAGCCAAACTTACCAGCATTGATCATTGGCTCGATTGTGAAACACATGCCAGCTTTCAGTACGGTACGGTCGCTGTTTTTGTAGTGAACCACTTGTGGATCTTCGTGGAATTCAGAACCGATGCCGTGGCCACAGTAATCTTTAACAATAGAGAACTTAGCGCGTGGGTTGTTCTTATTGTTTGTTTTGATGTACTTCTCGATAGCGGTACCGATTTGACCAAGCTGAACACCTGGTTTTACTTGGCGCATGCCTTCGTAAAGTGCTTCTTGAGCAACCATACATAGACGTTTGTTTGCTGGAGAAACTTCACCCACAAGGAACATCTTAGATGTGTCACCGTGGTAGCCTTGTGGACGAGTGCTTAGATCTGCATTTTCGTCATCAGGAACAATCACAGTGATATCAACGTTTAGAATGTCGCCATCTTTCAATACTGCAGGTTTGAATTGACCTGTGCTACCCGTCTCATCTTGTGATGCTGGAATACCGTGACACACGATGTGGTTGATAGACGTACAGATTGACTTAGGGAAACCGTGGTAATCAAGTGGTGCTGAGTATGCGCCTCTTTCTAGAGCGTACTCATGACAGATCTTATTCAGTTCTTCTGTCGTTGTACCTACTTGGATATGAGGTTCAATCATCTCTAGAATTTCAGAAGCCAGCTTGCCGGCAACGCGCATTTTCTCGATTTCTTCAGCAGTTTTAATTTTTACAGCCATTGCATATCTCTTAATTTGGTAGCACCTAAGTGTGCATATTGGGGCTATTCTAGCAGTGCAGCATTTTAGCGCAACATTCTGATACCCATATAATGCTGGTGGATACTACTAAGCGTGATTGAATAGTGTTCAACTTTAAGCCGATAGCCTCTTGCGTTATTGGTACTATTTATAAGAGAAATACAGCATCAAAGATCAGTATAGCAACCGCCATTTTTATATTTTTTTCTAGCCATAGATGGACAAAATATGGTATAAAGCGCGCCGGACATCAGGACTGTTTTCTCCAATTGGCGAAACAAGCTTCGTGTCCACTAACTTATATCTTTAAATCACACACATTCCGACACATGTTCCGGGGTGCCTCAACAACACAGATAACGGCTGAAAAAGTGGTTAGTTGTTAGGGGTCGGATTCATGGGGAGTGTGGAGGCCTAACCCCATAGAGGATTTTAAAATGGCAACTGTATCAATGCGCGATATGCTTAAAGCTGGTGTTCACTTCGGTCACCAAACTCGTTACTGGAACCCAAAAATGAAGCCATTCATCTTTGGTGCTCGTAGCAAGGTTCATATCATCAACCTAGAAAAAACTGTACCAATGTTCAACGAAGCTCTAGCTGAAATTGCTAAAGTTGGCGAGAAGAAAGGTAAAGTTCTTTTTGTTGGTACTAAGCGCGCTGCATCTGAAGCTGTTAAAGAAGCTGCTATCAACAGCAACCAGTTCTACGTTAACAACCGCTGGTTAGGCGGTATGCTAACGAACTACAAAACTGTTCGTCAGTCTATCAAGCGTCTGAAAGAACTTGAAGCGCAAGCTCAAGACGGTACTTTCGACAAGCTTACTAAGAAAGAAGCTCTAATGCGTACTCGTGAAATGGAGAAGCTAGAGAAATCTCTTGGTGGTATCAAGAACATGGGCGGCCTTCCAGACGCTCTTTTCGTTATCGATGCTGATCACGAACACATCGCAGTTAAAGAAGCAAACAACCTAGGTATCCCAGTTTACGCTGTAGTTGATACTAACTCTAACCCAGACGGCGTTGACTTCGTTATCCCAGGTAACGATGATGCAATCCGTGCAGTACAGCTTTACCTAAACGCTGCTGCAGACGCGGTTAAAGAAGGTCGTAACAAAGATGTTGCTGCTGTAGCTGCTGAAAAAGACGGTTTTGTAGAAGCTGAATAATAGCGGCTCTGAGCCATATTTAGTTCATATTAAGCGGTCATAATCGATGGCTTAACGGACTGAATACAGTCAATATCAGGGGCCAATTAATTAGGCCCCTGTTTTTTATCTTTTTTAGAATTTACTAAGGAATAGAGAATGGCAACTGTAACTGCAGCTCTAGTTAAAGAACTTCGTGAACGCACTGCAGCGGGCATGATGGAATGTAAAAAAGCGCTTGTTGCTGCTGAAGGCGACATCGAGCTAGCAATTGAAAACATGCGTAAATCTGGCGCAGCGAAAGCAGCTAAAAAAGCTGGTAACGTTGCTGCTGAAGGCACAATCATCATTAAAGAAGAAGCTGGCGTTGCTGCTCTTCTTGAAGTGAACTGCCAAACTGATTTCGTAGCTAAAGATGCAGGTTTCCTTGCATTCGCTAACGAAGTTGCTGAAGCGGCTCTAGCTGAACGTCTAGACATCACTGCTCTTCAAGCTAAGTTTGAAGACGCACGTATCGCTCTAGTAACTAAGATCGGTGAGAACATCAGCATCCGTCGTGTTGAGCTTGTTGAAGGTGTTGCACTAGCTTCTTACCGTCACGGCGAGAAAATCGGTGTTGTTGTAGCTGGTGAAGGCGAAGCTGAAACGCTTAAGCACATCGCTATGCACGTTGCTGCTTCTAAGCCTGAGTACGTTAACCCATCTGACGTACCTGCTGACGTAGTAGAAAAAGAAAAAGCTGTTCAAGTAGAAATCGCTATGAACGAAGGCAAACCACAAGAGATCGCTGAGAAAATGGTTATCGGCCGTATGAAGAAATTCACGGGCGAAGTATCTCTTACTGGTCAAGCTTTCATCATGGAACCTAAGAAAACTGTTGCTGATATTCTTAAAGAGAAAGGCGCATCAGTTACTACCTTCGTTCGTTTAGAAGTTGGTGAAGGTATCGAGAAAGCTGCTGAAATGAGCTTCGCAGACGAAGTTGCAGCGGTACAACAAGGTTAATCCTTAGCGTATTGATTGAAAAAAAGACCGTGGCAAATGCTGCGGTCTTTTTATGAATAGTGAATTATTTTTGGCTTTTAGCTGTTATGAATGCGAACTGAGCTAATCAGTTTTTATCCATGACTGTTAATCATCAACTCTTTGGAAGGTAAACTCCATGACTACGAACCCTAAACCGGCGTATCAACGTATTCTGTTAAAACTTAGCGGTGAAGCACTACAAGGCGAAGAAGGTTTTGGTATTGACCCGACGATCCTTGATCGTATGGCTCAAGAAGTAAAAGAATTGGTTGAACTAGGTGTTCAAGTAGGTGTTGTTATCGGTGGCGGTAACCTTTTCCGTGGCGCAGGCCTTGCAGAAGCAGGTATGAACCGCGTTGTTGGTGACCACATGGGTATGCTTGCAACGGTAATGAACGGCCTTGCAATGCGTGACGCTCTACACCGTGCTTACGTAAACGCACGTGTAATGTCTGCAATCCCTCTTAAAGGTGTGTGTGACGATTACAACTGGGCAGATGCAATCAGCCAACTACGTCAAGGTCGCGTTGTGATCTTCTCTGCAGGTACTGGTAACCCATTCTTCACTACAGATTCTGCTGCGTGTCTACGTGGTATCGAAATCGAAGCTGACGTAGTTCTAAAAGCGACGAAAGTAGATGGTGTATTTACTGCTGACCCAGTAGCAAACCCAGACGCAGAGCTGTATGATACTTTGTCTTACAACACGATTCTTGAGAAAGAATTGAAAGTAATGGATTTGGCTGCATTTACGCTAGCACGTGATCACAAAATGCCAATCCGTGTATTTAACATGAATAAACCAGGCGCACTACGCCGCGTGGTTATGGGTGAAACTGAAGGTACATTAATCAGCGATGCTGACTAATTTTTCGGGCTTACTGAGGTTTACACTTTGGTAAGCTTATCCTTATCACTCCAAATAAAAAGCTTTCTTGAAGAAAGAACATAATCAAGGTGAAATTGTGATTAACGAAATCAAAAAAGACGCTCAAGAGCGCATGGTAAAAAGTGTTGATGCACTAAAAAACAGCCTGCAAAAGATTCGTACAGGTCGTGCACACCCGAGCCTACTTTCTGGTCTGACTGTTGAGTACTACGGTGCACCAACGCCTTTGACCCAAGTTGCTAACGTTATTGCTGAAGACGCACGTACTCTAGCGATCACTGTATTTGATAAAACACTGACGCCTCTTGTTGAAAAAGCAATCATGTCGTCTGACCTAGGCCTAAACCCTATGTCTGCTGGTACAGTTATCCGTGTTCCACTTCCACCGCTAACGGAAGAGCGTCGTAAAGACCTAGTTAAAATCGTTCGTGGCGAAGCTGAAGGTGGCCGTGTTGCTATCCGTAACATCCGTCGTGACGCGAATGGCGATCTTAAAGCACTTCTGAAAGACAAAGAAATTTCTGAAGATGAAGATCGTAAAGCACAAGACGAAATTCAAAAGCTAACTGACGTTGCTGTTAAGAACGTAGATGAAGTTCTAGCTACGAAAGAAAAAGAGTTGATGGAAGTTTAATTTCCCATATTCTTTACTTACCGGAAAAACGCTGTACTCACTGTTCAGCGTTTTTTTATGCTACTCTGTTCGACTATTAGAATTTGATTCACTCTTTTATGCATAATTCTCAAGCGTTCACAGACTCTCTTCCTAAACACATTGCTATCATTATGGATGGTAATGGCCGCTGGGCAAAAGCTCAGGGCAAGCCTCGCGTCTTTGGCCATAAAAACGGTGTTCAAGCCGTTCGAAAAACCATCTCTTCTGCTGCCAGACTTGGCATTAAAGCTGTTACACTTTTTGCATTTAGCAGCGAGAACTGGCGTCGACCAGAAGAAGAAGTCGGTATTTTGATGGAACTGTTTATCTCAGTCCTTTCTAGTGAAGTAAAAAAGCTTCATAAAAATAATCTACAACTTCGTGTTATTGGTGATAAAAGTCGTTTCAATGATCGACTACAAAAGAAGATAGAAGAAGCAGAAGCTTTGACTAACGCCAATACCGGTATGGTTATCAATATTGCGGCTAACTACGGCGGTAAGTGGGATATTCAGCAAGCAATGACCTCTATTGCTCAACAGGTAAAGTCTGGTGATATTAATGTAGAAGACATTGATGAAGCTATGATTACACAACACCTAACAATGTCTGATATTCCTGAAGTTGATCTGCTGATTCGCACCAGTGGTGAATGTCGCATTAGCAACTTTATGCTTTGGCAATTGGCTTATGCTGAAATGTATTTCACTGAACAATTCTGGCCAGACTTTAATGAAGACAGCTTAGTAGAAGCTGTGACTTGGTTTGTAAACCGTGAGCGTCGTTTTGGATGCACGGGTGAACAGATTAAAGCTCTGATGGACAGTTAATAAGGATTTTTTGGTTTGAAACAACGAATTATTACGGCGTTGATTTTGGCTCCCCTAGTTATTCTAGGTATTTTCGAGTTATCACTTCCCACATTTATACTTTCATTAGCGGTAATTACGCTATTGGGCTTTTGGGAGTGGACTCAGTTTGTTGAAAGCAAATCGCGTTATTTAGCGTTGATTCCAACGGTTGTGGTGAGTGCTGCCAGTTTTGCTTTTATCCCTTTTGATGCATTTAGCCTTAATCACCTTTCTAGTGCTCACTACGCCATTCTGAGTATTGGTTCGATTTGGTGGGTGATAGCGAGTGGTATGGCGGTGACTTATCCTAAGTCTATGCCTGCATGGAAAGACTCTTCTATTCTTAGACACGGCTTTGGGCTACTTACTCTGCTGCCATTCTTTTGGAGTGTGGTGATTCTGCGCGCTAACGGTATCGATGCGGATCCTTATCATGGTGCAAAGCTAGTGATGTTTGTTTGCTTGCTCGTGTGGGCTGCAGATAGCGGCGCATACTTTTCAGGTAAGAGCTTTGGTAAGCGTAAAATGGCGCCAGCGGTAAGCCCAAATAAGACGATTGAAGGTCTTATTGGCGGTATTATTACTGCGGTGATCGTGGCTTGGATCTTTGCTGATTTGTTTGATATCCAGTTTACCAGTCCTCTTCACATGATTGTTATAACCCTCGTGACGGTTGTTATCTCTGTTCTTGGTGACCTTGTTGAAAGCATGTTTAAGCGTGTTTCCGGGGTCAAAGACAGCAGTAATCTGATTCCTGGTCATGGTGGTATACTTGATAGAATAGATAGCTTAACGGCTGCATTCCCTGTCTTTGCTCTGCTTTATTTAGCATTCTAATAAAAAGGGCAGTGATTCTGCCCTTTATTACATTTCTACGGTCATATGCGATGCGAAATCTAACTATCCTTGGTGCTACAGGCTCTATCGGTGCAAGTACACTGAAAGTGGTCGAGAAAAACCCGACGCTCTATTCAGTTGTCGCACTAGCAGCAGGTTCGAATGTCGACAAGATGTTGGCGTTAGTTGAAAAGTGGAACCCTAGCTACGTAGCTATGGCGTGCCCAGATGCAGCGTCTCGATTAGCTGAAATTTTGTCTGCCAGTCATCCTAAAACAGAGGTACTCTCTGGCCCTGAAGGGATGTGTCAGGTCGCTTCTTTAAAAGAAGTCGATACTGTGATGGCTGCGATTGTTGGAGCGGCAGGTTTACTTCCTACAATGGCTGCAGTTAAGGCTAGTAAGCGTATTTTGCTTGCTAATAAAGAAGCCTTAGTGATGTCAGGGCAGTTGTTCATCGACGCAGTCGAAAAATATGGCGCTGAGCTACTTCCTGTCGATAGTGAACACAATGCTATCTTTCAATGCTTACCGAAAAATGTACAAACCAATCTAGGTCGTTGTAATCTGGAAGAGAACGGTATCAACCATATTCTCTTGACGGGTTCTGGCGGCCCTTTCCGCTATACCGATGTCGCAGAGCTTGAATCCGTTAGTCCTGAGCGTGCTATTGCCCACCCTAACTGGTCAATGGGACCTAAGATCTCTGTTGATTCAGCAACGATGATGAATAAAGGCTTAGAGTACATTGAGGCTAAGTGGTTATTTAATGCCTCTCAAGAGCAGCTCAAAGTTATTATCCACCCTCAGTCTGTGATTCATTCTATGGTTCAGTACAAAGATGGCTCGGTACTGGCTCAAATGGGGGAACCTGATATGGCGACGCCAATTGCTTTGACCATGTCTTACCCTGATCGCACTGAAGCGGGTGTGAAGCCGTTGGACTTTACTAAGATTGGCGAACTGACGTTCTTAGAGCCTGATTTAACTCGTTACCCATGTTTGAGATTAGCGATCGAAGCGTGCTACTTAGGTCAGCATGCGACAACAGCAATTAATGCGGCAAACGAAATTGCAGTCGATGCTTTCTTGAACAATCAAGTGAAGTTTACCGATATTGCTATCATTAACGAGCATGTTATGAGCAAAGTATGTGAACAATATAACTCTGAGGGCTTAGATAGCTTGGAAAGCCTTCTTGAGCTCGATAATATGTCTCGTCAAATAGCCATTCAATTTATTAAAGAGCAGCTAGCATGAGTGGAATTCTGTGGAACTTCGCATCTTTTATTGTAGCGCTTGGCATTCTGGTCGCTGTTCACGAGTTTGGACACTTCTGGGTTGCTCGCCGTTGTGGTGTGAAAGTCGAAAAATTTTCGATTGGTTTTGGTAAATCAATCTGGAGCAAAGTTGGTCGTGATGGCACGGAATACAGCTTGTCAGTGATTCCATTAGGCGGCTACGTTAAAATGCTTGATGGTCGTGTTGATGACCTTTCTGACGAAGAACAGCAATACGCTTTTGATAAGAAGCCGTTATGGAAACGAACAGCGATAGTGGGTGCAGGTCCTGCATTTAACTTTATCTTTGCAGTGTTCGCGTACTGGTTAGTATTTTTAATCGGCGTACCCGCGGTTAAACCGGTAATTGGAGAAGTCACTCCTCAATCTATCGTGGCACAAGCCGGAATTGAAAGTGGAATGGAACTTAAATCTATTTCAGGAATCAAAACCGCAGATTGGGAATCAGTAAACATGGGTTTGATATCACATATCGGTGATCAATCCATGACAGTAACGGTTTCTTCTCCAGATGATATTGGCTTTGAGCAACAAATGACATTGGACATTTCAGACTGGTCGTTTAACCCAGAAACTGAATCTGCAATGACAACGCTTGGTTTTAGACCGTATTCGCCAGAAATATCGACAACGCTTGCTCAAATTATTGAAGACGGTGCTGCATACTCTGCAGGATTTGAAGCGGGTGATAAAATTGTCGAAATTAATGAGCAACCTATTGAACAGTGGCAATCGGTAGTTGAGTTAATTCGAGCGAATCCGGAAACTTCGATAAACGTCAACGTGTTGCGAAATGGTGTGAAGCAGCAATTGGTTCTTACTCCAAAAAGTCGAGAGCTTTCTGATGGTTCCACAATCGGCTATGCGGGTATTGCTCCAGAAGTCGCAGAATGGCCAGAAGATTATCGCTTTGAGTTACAATTTGGTGTAATTGAGTCTGTAGGAAAAGCATTTGATAAAACAGGTCAGATCATTGGTTTGACGCTGACAATGCTAAAAAAGCTCATCGTTGGTGATGTTGGCTTAAATAACCTAAGTGGCCCTATTTCGATTGCTAAAGGTGCAGGTACAACCGCCGATTATGGTCTGGTTTACTTCTTGGGATTTTTGGCTCTGATCAGTGTTAACTTAGGTATCATTAATTTGGTTCCGCTGCCTATGCTTGATGGCGGACATTTGCTCTTTTTCGCTATTGAAGCCATTACTCGTAAACCCGTTCCTGAGAAAGTTCAGGAAATAGGGTATCGACTGGGAAGTGCAATTATCTTCTCTTTGATGGCTCTGGCAATATTTAACGATTTTACTCGTCTGTAAATGGTTTCTTACAGACATTGTTAGTAGCAAGGAATAATTAGAATAAGTATGGCGATTAAGCAAATTCTGTTCGCAAGTCTATTGGCCACTAGTGTGGCTGCGAACGGAGCACAAAACTTTGTAGTTCAAGATATTAAGATCGAAGGTTTACAGCGTGTTGCACTTGGTGCTGCTCTACTGAAAATGCCGGTGCGTATTGGCGATCAAGTAGAAGAAGGCGATGTATCTGAGATCATTCGTGCATTATATGCTTCAGGTAACTTTGAGGACGTTAAAGTACTGCGTGATGAAGGTGTATTGATTGTTCAAGTAAAAGAACGACCAACTATCGCAAGCATTTCATTCTCGGGTAACAAAGCGATTAAAGAAGAGCAACTTCAACAGAACCTAGATGCATCTGGAGTTCGTGAAGGTGAAGCGCTTGATCGCACAACGCTGAGTAACATCGAGAAAGGTCTTGAAGATTTTTACTACAGCGTAGGTAAATACAACGCGACAGTAAAAGCGGTTGTGACTCCATTGCCACGTAACCGTTCTGACCTTAAGTTTGTGTTTACTGAAGGCGTATCTGCGAAGATTCAGCAAATTAACTTTATCGGAAACGAAGTCTATTCTGATGCTGAACTTCTTAGCCGTTTTAACCTAAACGTAGATGTTGCATGGTGGAATTTCCTTGCGGATGAAAAATACCAAAAGCAAGTTTTAGCGGGTGATATCGAAGCTCTGAAATCTTACTATCTTGATCGTGGTTACCTGAAGTTTAAGGTGGATTCGACACAAGTTGCGATCTCTCCAGACAAGAAAGGCGTTTACATCACGCTGGGTATTGATGAAGGCGAAGCATACACCGTTAAAGATGTCGCGTTTCGTGGTGAGCTAATTGGCCGTGAGGCTGACTTTGATGCATTAGTCCCATTTGAAGATGGCGATACGTACAACGGCTCTTCTGTAACTTCTTTAGAAGAAGGCGTTAAGCGAATTCTTGGTGAATCAGGTTATGCCTACCCACAAGTTCGTACTATTCCTGAATTCGATGATGAGACCAAAGAAGTTTCGCTTGTTATCAATGTAGAAGCGGGCAGCCGTATCTACGTTCGTGATATTCGCTTTACGGGTAACAACTCGACCAAAGATGAAGTTCTACGTCGTGAAATGCGTCAAATGGAAGGCAGCTGGCTTAACTCTCGATCGATTGATACTGGTAAGAGCCGACTTAACCGTTTAGGTTTCTTCGAAACGGTTGATGTACAAACAGTACGTGTTCCTGGTAGTGACGATCAAGTCGATTTGGTTTACAACGTAAAAGAAGCAAACTCAGGTAGCATTAACTTTGGTGTCGGCTACGGTACTGAATCTGGTGTGAGTTTCCAAGTTGGCCTACAACAAGACAACTTTGCTGGTTCTGGTAACCGTGTTGGCGTAAGTGCCATGATGAACGATTACCAAAAGAACGTGAGCTTGGACTACCGTGACCCATACTGGAACCTTGATGGTGTAAGTTTGGGCGGTAAGATCTTCTACAACGAGTTTGAAGCATCTGAAGCGGGTATCGTCGACTATACCAACCAAAGTTATGGTACGAGCCTAACATGGGGTTTCCCTGTGGATGAGCTTAACCGTATCGAATTTGGCGTAGGCTACACGCACAACAAGATCGGTAACGTTCCGACGTATATCCAAGTTGAACAGTTCGCTAGAAGTATTGACCAATATGGTGACGAACACATCCTAACCGATGACTTCGATATCAATATCTCTTGGACTCGCAACAACCTTAACCGTGGTTTCTTCCCTACAGAAGGTAACCACCAACGTGCTTTTGCTAAAATGACCGTACCGGGCTCTGATGCTAAGTACTTCAAAGCGCAGTACGATGTAAAACATTACATCCCGCTGACCAAAAAGCATGAGTTCACACTATTGATGCGTGGCCGATTAGGCTATGGTAATGGTTATGGCCAAACGGATGGTAATGATAACTTGTTCCCATTCTACGAGAACTACTACGCGGGTGGTTTTACAACGCTGCGTGGCTTTGGTTCTAACTCAGCTGGTCCAAAAGCCGTTTACGGAAACAGCACGGGTAACAACCCTACATACGATTCTGCTACCGATGACTCGGTTGGTGGTAACGCGGTTGCTTTGGCGAGTTTAGAGCTAATTGTACCTACACCGTTTGCTTCTGATGAAGCGCGTAGCCAAATTCGAACCAGTGTCTTCTTCGACATGGCAAGTGTATGGGATACCGAGTTCGTAGACCGTGGCGCACCTAACAGTGGCAGCCAGTACTACTACGATTACTCAGATCCAACCAATTACCGTTCATCTTATGGTGCAGCCCTTCAGTGGATGTCTCCGATGGGCCCACTGGTTTTCTCTCTAGCGAAACCAGTTAAAATTTACGAAGGTGATGATGAGGAATTCTTCACATTTACCATTGGTAGAACTTTCTAATATTTAAAGGACAATATTTTGAAAAATATGATTAAAGCAGCAGGTTTAGGCCTTGTAGTTCTTAGCTCTTCTTTCTTTGCAACAGCTGCAGAAGCTGCGCAAAAAGTGGGTTATGTAAACACTGCACAAGTATTCCAGGCTCTACCTCAGCGTGAAGTTGTTCTTCAAAAAATGCAGGAAGAGTTCAAAGATAAAGCGGCTGAGCTTCAAAGCATCCAAGCTGAAGCTAAGACCAAGATCGAAAAGCTTAAGCGTGATGGCGAATTGCTAGGTCCTGATGAAATTGAAAAACTTCGTATCGAAGTTGGTCAATTGGACAGCAAGTACAAAATCAAAGCTCAAGCACTAGAAAAAGCAAGCCAACGTCGTGAGGCACAAGAGAAGCAGAAGCTATTCAAAGTGATTCAAGATGCTGTAACAAAAGTTGCAGAGAAAGAAGGCTACGACATGATTGTTGATATTCAAGCTCTGCAATATGGCAAGCCAGAATACAACATCTCTGAGAAAGTAATTAAAGCACTGAAATAAGTTTTATGAAGAATCTGACTTTAGCCGAATTGGCAACGATTACCGGGGGAGAGCTACACGGAGACGGTACTATTACTGTTTCAGCGGTTGCTCCTATGGATAAAGCGCTAGAAGGCAACATTACGTTCCTTTCTAACGTGAAGTACAGCAAACACCTAGGTGACTGTAAAGCATCCGCTATTATGGTTAAAGAGAGTGAACGCGAACTGTGTAAAACCAATGTAATTGTGGTTAATGACCCTTATGTTGCTTTTGCTAAAGTTGCTCAAGCGCTGGACATTACTCCTGCACCGGCTGCGGCTATCGCTGATTCAGCTTCAATCTCCGGTGATGCAACCATTGGACAAAATGTGTCTATTGGTGCAAATGCTGTGATTGAATCTGGTGTTGTCCTTGGTGATGACGTGATCATTGGTGCCGGTTGTTTTATTGGTAAAAATGCTCAAATTGGTGCTGGCACTAAGCTGTGGGCTAATGTAAGCATTTATCATGAAGTGATCATTGGCACTGCGTGTTTGATTCAATCAAGCACAGTGATTGGTTCTGATGGCTTTGGTTATGCGAACGAGAAAGGTGAGTGGGTTAAGATCCCTCAAGTTGGATCGGTTCGCGTTGGTAATCGCGTAGAAATTGGCGCGTGTACGACCATCGACCGTGGCGCACTGGACGATACAGTGATTGAAGACAACGTTATCTTAGATAACCAACTTCAAATTGCTCACAATGTTCACATCGGATATGGTTCGGCCATTGCTGGTGGTACTATTGTGGCTGGCAGCACTACGATAGGTAAGTACTGTATTATTGGTGGCGGTTGTGTGATTAATGGTCACATTGAAATCGTTGACGGCGTTACAATCACCGGTATGGGGATGGTAATGCGCAGCATCACTGAGAAAGGCATGTATTCATCTGGTATTCCTTTACAGCCAAATAAAGACTGGCGTAAAACAGCGACGCGAGTTCATCGTATTGATGAAATGAACAAGCGTTTGAAAACCGTTGAAAAACTTATCGAGAAGAGCGCGGAATCATAATTCCAGCATTTCTAATAAAAGGCTCGCGTACAGCGAGTCTTTTTCGTTTATAATCCTTCTAATTAAATAAAGAATATACATAGGAATACGACTTTGACTACTGAACAGACAACGATGAACATTACTGAAATTCAGGAACTATTACCTCATCGCTACCCATTCTTAATGGTTGATCGTGTGACTAGCTTTGAAAAAGAAAAAACACTGACCGCGATTAAGAATGTTTCTGTTAACGAACCTCAGTTCACAGGCCACTTCCCGCAGCTTCCTGTATTCCCGGGCGTGTTGATCTTAGAAGCAATGGCTCAAGCTACAGGTCTTCTTGCATTTAAATCTTTTGGTGCGCCTTCTGGCAACGAACTTTACTACTTCGCAAGTGTTGATAAAGCAAAATTCCGTAAGCCAGTAGTACCTGGTGACCAATTGGTTATCGAAGTTGAGTTCCTAAAAGAACGTCGTGGCATTGCATCATTTAACGGTGTGGCTAAAGTTGACGGCGCTGTAGTGTGTTCAGCTGAACTTAAATGTGCTCGTAGAGAGTTTTAATATGATTCATGAAACAGCGAAAATTCACCCGGCAGCAGTAATCGAAGGTGATGTAACTATCGGTGCTAACGTGACGGTTGGGCCTTTCACTTACATTGCTGGTACTGTGACTATTGGTGACGACACAGAGATTATGTCGCACGTTGTGATTAAAGGTCACACAACCATAGGTAAAGAAAACCGTATCTTCCCACACGCTGTGATTGGTGAAGAAAACCAAGACAAGAAGTATGGCGGCGAAGCAACAACAGTAGTGATCGGTGATCGCAACGTGATTCGTGAAGCCGTTCAAATCCACCGTGGTACGACTCAAGACAAAGCAACCACAGTGATTGGTGACGACAACTTACTTTGTGTAAATGCTCACGTAGCGCATGATGTAATCGTTGGTAACCACACTCACATTGGTAACAACGCTATCCTTGGCGGTCACGTGACGGTTGGCGATTATGCTGGCGTAATGGCACTGTCTGCGATTCACCCGTTCTGTTCAATTGGCGCTTATGCGTACATTGGCGGTTGTTCTGCAGTTGTTCAAGATGTACTGCCGTACGTGCTTGCACAGGGTAACCACGCTGCTCCATTTGGTTTGAACCTTGTTGGCTTGAAGCGTAACGGATTTGAGAAACCTGAAATTCGTGCACTACAGAAAGCGTACAAAGAGTTATACCGTTCAGGTAAAACACTTGAAGAAGCGAAAGCGGCTTTAGTTGAAATGGCAAAAGAGTTTACTTCGGTTACTCCTATGCTAGAAATGCTAGAGAACTCTGAGCGCGGTATTATTCGTTAATACTTGATGTGATTGTGTACCAATCAGCGCAAGTATGACAATAATTACTTAATCAGATTGGTATAACAAAAAGATCGCTACTCATTAGGCGGTCTTTTTTGCTTTAGGCGAGAAGGGAAAACTATGGCACAGCAAGATACACAAACTAACACCTCGAATTTTGTTTCGAACGAACCACTGCGTGTGGGTATCGTTGTTGGGGAACTTTCTGGCGACACACTGGGTGAAGGCTTTATAAAAGCGATTAAATCACAATACCCAAATGCAGAATTCGTCGGTATTGGCGGCCCCAAAATGAAAGCCCTTGGTTGTGAGTCTCTTTTCGAAATGGAAGAGCTTGCTGTGATGGGTTTGGTTGAAGTACTTGGACGTTTGCCTCGCTTACTTAAAGTGAAAGCGGAACTGGTGAAGTATTTCACCCAGAACCCACCCGATGTGTTTGTTGGTATTGATGCGCCTGACTTCAACCTGAGACTTGAACTCGATCTTAAGAACGCTGGCATCAAAACAGTGCATTACGTGAGTCCTTCAGTATGGGCTTGGCGTCCAAAACGTATCTTTAAAATCGATAAAGCAACCGACTTGGTATTAGCTTTCCTACCGTTTGAAAAAGCGTTCTACGATAAATATAACGTTGCCTGTGAATTCGTTGGCCACACGTTGGCAGACTCGATTCCTTTGGAACCGAGTAAACGAGACGCTCGAGAGCTTTTAGGTCTTGATCTAGATAAGCAATGGTTAGCGGTATTGCCGGGTAGTCGTGGTGGTGAAATGAGTTTGATTGCTCAGCCATTTATCGAGACTTGTCAGCGTATTAAGCAGAAATATCCTGATATTAACTTTGTTGTTGCGTTGGTTAATGAACAGCGTAAAAAACAGTTTATCGAGATATGGCAATCGACGGCGCCTGAGTTGGAATTCACACTCGTGGAAGATACTGCGAGAAACGTGATTACCGCTTCTGACTCAGTTCTATTAGCTTCTGGTACCGTTGCGCTTGAATGTATGTTGCTTAAGCGCCCGATGGTCGTAGGCTACAAGGTAAACAAGCTCACTGGCTATATCGTGAAGAAATTGTCGATAACAGAATTTGTCTCGTTACCGAATATCCTAGCGGGTGAGGAAATCGTAAAAGAACACATTCTTGAAGAGTGTCACCCAGATTACCTTTTCCCATCGGTCGACAAGATGCTTTCAACGGACAACGCGCCACTGATTGAGCGCTTTACTGAAATGCATCACTGGATCCGTAAAGACGCGGATAAACAAGCGGCTAACGCGGTATTGAAACTGATTAACCGACCGTTTGTTGAGTCATAAAACGCTTGTTTACAGAACATTAAGAGAAGAATGATGGCAGTAAAAGAGAAAAAAGAGCTTCCTCCGTTTGAATACCCTCAAGGTTACCAGTTGTTTGCTGGTGTGGATGAAGTGGGTCGTGGTCCATTAGTCGGTGATG
Source organism: Vibrio sp. 14N.309.X.WAT.E.F5 (assembly GCF_030397615.1). NCBI lineage: Bacteria > Pseudomonadati > Pseudomonadota > Gammaproteobacteria > Vibrionales > Vibrionaceae > Vibrio > Vibrio sp. 14N.309.X.WAT.E.F5. Next base: position 150,804 of record NZ_JAPNXR010000010.1, read on the forward strand.
TCGTGACTGCGGCCGTTATCCTCGATCCTAATAACCCTATCGAAGGCTTAAACGACTCAAAAAAATTGTCCGAGAAGAAACGTCTTGCCCTGCTTCCTGAGATAAAAGAGAAAGCATTGGCGTGGTCGGTTGGCCGTTGCTCTCCACAAGAAATTGATGAGTTAAATATTCTACAAGCGACCATGGTTGCTATGCAGCGAGCTATCGCAGGGCTAAGCGTTCAGCCAGACATGGCTCTGATCGACGGTAACCGTGTTCCAGAATTACCGATGGATGGTTTGGCGATTGTGAAAGGGGACTTGCGAGTTGCTGAAATCAGTGCGGCATCTATCATCGCTAAAGTAGTTCGTGACCAAGAGATGGAAGAACTTGATAAGCTTCATCCAGAGTTCGGCTTTGCTCAACATAAAGGTTACCCGACCAAAGCGCATTTCGAAGCGATTGAAAAACATGGTGTAACTGAGCATTACCGCAAAAGCTTTAAGCCAGTAAAACGTGTTCTTGGCATTGACTAGAGCGCATTGATTAAACTTTATATTGCTCTGGCTTCCTATTGATAGTGGCTTCCTATTGATTGGAACTGGCTATCGAATAAAGTTGCCTACTTGCAGTAGAAAAAAATAGAATACACACAGTTGTAATCCTAGGCTCAAACCTAGAACTCAGGAAAAATAATGTCAGATCCAAAATTTGTTCACCTTCGCGTACACAGTGACTTTTCTATGGTGGATGGCCTATCAAAGGTACCACCATTGGTTAAGAAAGTTGCTGAGATGGGTATGCCTGCTCTAGCACTGACCGACTTTACCAACCTATGTGGTTTGGTGAAATTCTACGGTACAGCCCATGGGTGTGGGGTTAAGCCAATTATTGGTGCTGACTTCCTGATGCAGTCTCCTGAGTTTGGCGACGAATTGACCAAACTCACCGTTATTGCAACGAGTAACAAAGGTTACAACAACCTAACGTTATTGATTTCAAAAGCTTACCTTCGTGGTCACGTACAGCATCAGCCAGTGATTGATAAAGAGTGGCTGATTGAGCATGCCGAAGGCCTGATTCTTTTATCGGGTGCGAAAGAAGGTGAGATTGGCAAGGCGTTGCTGAAAGGCAACCGAGAGTTGGTTGCAAGTAGTGTCGAGTTTTACAAAACGTACTTCGCAGACCGTTTTTATCTGGAGCTGATCCGTACTGGGCGTCCGGATGAAGAGTCCTATCTGCACTTTGCGCTGGAACTGGCTGAGCAAGAAGATTTGCCAGTTGTTGCGACCAACGAAGTGGTATTCATTTCTGAAGACTTGTTTGACGCCCATGAAATTCGTGTAGCGATTCACGACGGCTTTACCATGGTTGATCCACGTCGACCAAAAAACTACAGCCCGCAGCAGTATCTACGTAGTGAAGAAGAGATGTGTGAGCTGTTCTCAGACATTCCTGAAGCTCTGGAAAACAGTGTTGAGATCGCTAAGCGTTGTAATGTCACCGTGCGATTGGGCGAATACTTCTTGCCTAACTTCCCTACGGAAGGTTTAGCGATTGAAGACTTCCTGATTAAGAAATCAGAAGAAGGTCTTGAACGACGTTTAGCATTCCTATTTCCTGATGAGAAAGTCAGAGCTGAACGCAGGCCTGAATACGATGAGCGACTCAAGATCGAGCTTGAAGTTGTCAACAACATGGGTTTCCCAGGTTACTTCTTGATCGTAATGGAGTTTATCCAGTGGTCAAAAGATAATGATGTACCAGTAGGTCCTGGTCGTGGTTCTGGTGCCGGTTCTTTGGTGGCTTACGCGCTTGATATCACCGATCTTGATCCACTTGAATATGACTTGCTGTTCGAGCGTTTCTTGAACCCAGAACGTGTATCTATGCCCGATTTCGATATCGACTTCTGTATGGATAAGCGTGACCAAGTTATTGATCACGTGGCTGAAATGTACGGTCGTGATGCTGTTTCTCAGATCATTACCTTCGGTACCATGGCGGCGAAAGCGGTAATTCGAGATGTAGGTCGTGTGTTAGGCCACCCATTTGGCTTCGTTGACCGTATTTCTAAGCTGGTTCCGCCTGATCCGGGTATGACGCTAGAGAAAGCATTCCTCGCAGAGCCTGCATTGCCTGAACTTTATGATGGTGATGAAGAAGTTCGTGAGCTGATTGATAAATGTCGAATTCTAGAAGGTTGTACGCGAAACGCAGGTAAACACGCAGGTGGTGTTGTAATCTCACCGACCACGATTACTGATTTTGCACCTATCTATGCTGATGCGGAAGGCAACTTCCCGGTAACGCAATTCGATAAGAATGACGTAGAAACAGCAGGCTTGGTTAAGTTCGACTTCTTGGGTCTACGTACACTGACAATCATTGACTGGGCGTTAGGCCTAGTAAACCCTCGCTTAGCGAAAGAGGGGAAAGATCCGGTTCGTATCGAGTCGATTCCTCTGGATGATCAAGCGTCATTTAACCTATTACAGAATTCAGAAACGACGGCGGTATTCCAGCTGGAATCTCGCGGTATGAAAGACCTGATCAAGCGTCTACAGCCCGACTGTTTTGAAGATATCATCGCATTGGTGGCCTTGTTCCGTCCGGGCCCTCTGCAATCAGGCATGGTAGATAACTTTATCGACCGTAAACACGGACGAGAGGCGGTATCTTACCCTGATGAAACGTGGCAACACGAATCATTGAAAGAAACACTAGAACCGACTTACGGCATCATCCTGTATCAAGAACAGGTAATGCAAATCGCTCAGATCCTTGCGGGTTATACGCTTGGTGGAGCCGATATGCTGCGTCGTGCGATGGGTAAGAAAAAGCCCGAAGAGATGGCAAAGCAGCGCGGTACCTTCAAAGAAGGTGCTGAAGCCAATGGTGTTGATGGCGAACTGTCCATGAAGATCTTTGACTTGGTAGAGAAGTTTGCGGGCTACGGCTTTAACAAATCTCACTCGGCTGCATACGCACTGGTTTCTTATCAAACACTGTGGTTGAAAACACACTACCCTGCGGAATTCATGGCGGCAGTAATGACCGCGGATATGGATAACACCGAGAAGGTTATTGGCCTTGTCGATGAGTGTTTCCGTATGAAGCTCAAGCTCCTTCCACCTGACATCAACTCGGGCCTCTACCGCTTTAATGTCGATGAAGATGGCGCAATTGTTTATGGCATCGGTGCGATTAAAGGGGTTGGTGAAGGCCCAATTGAAGCCATTATCGAAGCGCGTAATAAAGGTGGTTACTTTAAAGACTTGTTCGACTTCTGTGCACGACTTGATCTGAAAAAAGTGAACAAGCGTGTTATCGAAAAGTTGATTCTGTCAGGCGCCTTAGATAGATTAGGTCCTCACCGAGCAGCGATGATGGCCTCATTGAAAGATGCGGTTAAGGCGGCAAGCCAACATCACCACGCTGAGTCTTTTGGTCAATCGGATATGTTTGGTGTTTTGACCGACGCTCCGGAAGAGGTGGAACACAAGTATACTCAAGTGCCTAAATGGCCTGAAAAGGTTTGGCTAGAAGGTGAACGCGAAACGCTTGGTTTGTATTTAACGGGTCACCCGGTTAATGCGTACATTAAAGAGCTCGCGAAATACACCAGCTGTCGCTTGAAAGATGCGACGCCGACACGTCGTGACCAGTCATTAACGATTGCAGGCTTAGTAATTGCTGCTAGGGTAATGACCACGAAGCGTGGAACTCGAATTGGTTTGATGACCCTCGACGACCGATCGGGGCGAATGGAAGTGATGTTGTTCTCGGATGCGCTCGATCGCTACGCTGAATTGCTCGAAAAAGATAAAATAGTGGTCGTTTCTGGACAGGTCAGCTTTGATGATTTCAATGGTGGGCTTAAAATGTCCGCGCGCGAGGTCATGGACTTAGGAAGCGCCCGTGAGAAATATGCTCGTGGGGTGTCGATATCTATCGACCAATCCCAAATTAATGGTCAATTTTTTGAACGCTTTAGTCAAATCTTAGAACCTTATAGAGCCGGAACGGTCCCAGTCAATGTATACTACCAGCGTGCCGACGCTAGAGCGCGGTTAACATTGGGCACAGAATGGCGTGTGACGCCAAGTGATACATTACTAGACGAATTAAAACAGCTGCTTGGAAATAGCCAAGTAGAACTCGAATTTAACTAAAATTTAGCTCCATGATTGTGGAGCTGAATCAACAAGGATTCATAGATGAGCCTGAACTTTCTAGAATTTGAAAAGCCTATCGCTGAACTTGAAGCAAAAATCGAAGCGCTACGTGACGTTTCACGTCACGGTGGTGACACAGCGGTAGATCTAGACAAAGAAATTGAACAACTAGAGAAAAAAAGCTTAGAGCTTAAACAGAAAATCTTTAGTGACTTAGGTGCATGGCAGGTAGCTCAACTTGCTCGTCACCCTCAACGTCCGTACACCAAAGATTACCTGGAGCATGCCTTCACAGAATTTGAAGAGATGGCGGGCGATCGCGCTTACGCTGACGACAAAGCAATTGTGGGTGGTATGGCTCGTCTAAATGGTCGTCCTGTTATGGTTATTGGTCACCAGAAAGGTCGTGAGACTAAAGAGAAAGTGATCCGTAACTTTGGTATGCCAAAGCCAGAAGGTTACCGTAAGGCACTTCGCTTAATGGAAACGGCTGAGCGTTTCAACATGCCAATTATTACTTTCATCGATACTGCGGGTGCATACCCAGGTGTTGGTGCTGAAGAACGTGGTCAATCTGAAGCGATCGCAAAGAACCTTAAAGTAATGGCCGGCCTTTCAGTTCCAGTTATCTGTAACGTTGTTGGTGAAGGCGGTTCTGGTGGTGCACTAGCGATCGGTGTTGGCGACTACGTGAACATGCTTCAGTACTCTACGTACTCAGTAATCTCTCCAGAAGGTTGTGCTTCTATCCTGTGGCGTGATTCAGATAAAGCGCCACAAGCTGCAGAAGCGATGGGCCTAGTTGCTCCTCGCCTGAAAGAGCTAGAGCTTATCGACGAAATCATTCCTGAGCCTCTAGGTGGCGCGCACCGCGATCCAGTACAAACGGCTCAGAACATGAAAGACATGCTAGTTAAACAGCTAGAAGAGCTAGAGCAGTTTGATAACGAATCGCTTCTTGAGCGTCGTTACCAACGCCTAATGAGCTACGGTTACTGCTGATAAGCGTGCCTTGAAATGAGGCAGCTTCAAGTAACAAGATGATGAAAGGGTTGGACTCAGTGCCAACCCTTTTTTATTATTAGAACATTCCCCTTCAAACCTACTCTCATGGTTCACTCGCTCATGACTCACTTAATCGAAGCCTTCACATCGGTACTTCATCAAAGCGCACTCAAGCCTAGTAGATTGATCGTGGCTTTCAGTGGCGGTGTTGATTCTCGAGTTTTGTTAGAGTTAGCGGCGCAGTACGCGCAAACGCATGACATTGAGTGTCGTGCGGTACATGTTCACCATGGCCTAAGCGAACATGCCGACCACTGGGTAGAACAATGCCAAGCATGGTGTGATGCTTTGTCGGTTTCGTTAGCTGTAGAAAGGGTCTCGTTGGATATCAACGGTGGTGAGAGCGTTGAAAAGCTTGCTCGAGATGCTCGCTACCAAGCTTTTCAGCAGCACATCAGACAGGGCGATGTGCTTGTTACGGGCCAACACATTGACGATCAACTTGAGACTTTCTTGTTGGCGTTAAAACGTGGCAGTGGTCCGAAAGGACTCTCTTCAATGGCGAAAGTGATGTCGTTTGGAGAAGCGTTTATTGTGAGACCTCTGCTGTCAGTGACTCGATCAGACATCGAAGCGTCGGCTCACGACATGGGGTTAACTTGGGTCGAAGATGAGAGTAATCAGGATCTGCGTTTTGACCGTAACTTTATTCGCCATCAAGTAACGCCAACGCTGACTGAGCGCTGGCCTAGTTTTCGCGAGTCGGTAAGTCGCAGTGCTCAGCTTTGCGCAGAGCAAGAGTTATTGCTCGATGAGTTGCTTGAATCACAGTTCCTGCAAGCTTTGGTAGGCAGTAACAGTAAGAGCTTAAGCATTGAGGCGTTATCTCAGCATTCTGATTTGTTACGAGCACGTTTGATCAGAATGTGGATCAGCCATTGTAATCAACCGATGCCAAGCCAAAAGCAGCTAAAACTTATTTGGGATGAAGTGGCTTGTTCTCAGGCAGATGCCAATCCTAAGCTGGTGTTGAATGATGTTGAGGTTAGGCGCTTTAATAATCAGCTCTATTTGGTACAAGACACCAAAGATTTGTCGAACTGGGTAAGTGAAATCTTGATTGATGAGAATTTACTATTACCTGATGGTTTAGGTGAGATCCACTTAAACTCATTACCGAGTGATTCTGTTACTCATAACTGTGATTCGCAAAGCTTTAGTTTGTCGAACACAAGCGAATCACTACGAGTTATTTTTAACCCTGAAGGGCTCTCGGCTCATCCTGTCGGGCGCGGGCATAGCAGAAAGCTCAAGAAGCTCTTTCAGGAATACCAAGTACCCAGTTGGTTAAGACGCAGAACACCCATATTAATGGATGGTGATCGAGTGATCGCTGTTTTAGGATTATTCGTAGATAAGGACTACGAAGGTCAAGATTGTGAAGCGCTTTGGAGCAAGTAGAAAAAGTTTGTGTCACAATTCGACGTCACTTTAATAAAAATAATTAATGGAATATGCAATGAAGAAAATTACACTAGGATTAGTTCTTGGATTTGGACTATTGAGTGGTAACGCTCTGGCGGGTGATGTTGCTGCAGGTCAAGCTAAAGCAGCGATCTGTGCGGCGTGTCATGGTGCTGATGGTATCGCTATGATTCCGGGTTACCCAAACCTGAAAGGACAAAACGAGCAGTACATCGTTTCATCAATCAATGCGTACAAAACAAAACAGCGTAATGGCGGTTTGGCCGCTGTAATGCAGGCGCAAGCTTCTATGCTGAGTGATGAAGACATCGCAAATCTAGCCGCTTACTACGCAAGCCTTAAGTAAAACCTTCTCAAAGCGCTGATTAAACAAGACGATAAATTTCGAGCCAGAGCTTTAAAGCTCTGGCTTTTTTCATTGAATGTTTACTATAGCTAACCGATAATGACCTATTCGCACAGTTTAAGGGATGAACATGAAAAAGATTGAAGCCATTATTAAGCCATTCAAGCTTGATGATGTACGTGAAGCACTTGCAGAAGTGGGCATTACGGGTATGACAGTATCTGAAGTTAAAGGCTTTGGACGACAGAAAGGTCATACTGAGCTATACCGCGGCGCAGAGTACATGGTCGACTTTTTACCTAAAGTGAAATTGGAAATTGTTGTGACCGATGAAGTGGCTGACCAATGTGTTGATACCATTATCGAAACGGCTCAAACTGGTAAAATCGGCGACGGTAAGATCTTCATTACTGACGTTGAACGTGTGGTACGTATTCGTACTGGCGAAGAAGACGAAGACGCCGTATAAAAAAACTATTACCCTAAAAGGAGCGTTTATCGCTCCTTTTTCATTTCTGGTAGGGTGCTGTATGTTTAAGAAAACCATCATTGTTATCGCAGTTTTGATAATACTTGCTGTTGCTAGTTTTCATATTATCTTCGTGATCCCGAACAAACCTAACCTGATCACTTCCTCTCAAAACACCAGTAATGATATCTATAGCTGCTATCAAAACTCGAAACCGAAGGCGATTGATGTGTCTGACGGATTGAGTCTCACCGTGTGGAATATTTACAAGCAAAACCGCAGTAATTGGCAGAGTGAACTGAATAAGCTGTCGGCAGGAAGCGATCTAGTGCTACTGCAAGAAGCGAGTATGACAGAAGGGCTTCGCCAATGGGTGACGAGTGGCCAGTGGGGAAGTACTCGAGTGAATGCATTTGAAGCTTTTGAACAAAGTGCGGGCGTACTCAACCTAGCGACGCATCTACCGATCGAAGCTTGTGCTTATACTCATGAAGAACCTTGGCTTCAACTGCCTAAATCCGCGCTTTGGTCGCGCTACCAACTAAGTAATGGCGAAGAGTTGGCTGTGATTAATATCCATGCCGTGAACTTTACCTTTGGTACGGAAGATTACGAGGCTCAGATCAAGAGTTTAACCGACAATCTGCAAAAATATCGTGGGCCTGTTATTTTTGCTGGGGACTTTAATAGCTGGAGTGAAGCTCGCTTTGCTGTGTTGAAAGATGCGTTGGAGAAAGTTGGTTTGACGGAAGTTGCCTTTGAGCCAGATAACAGAACTCAGTTCATTACAGGACTGGTGCTCGACCACGTGTTCTATCGAGGGCTAGAGGTAGAAAAAGCAAAAGCGCCCATTACAGACGCTTCTGATCATAATCCTATGCGAGTGACCTTTAAGGCTAAATAGTTATTAGCTATTGGAGCTTAACCATTCGCTCGGTGGTTACGTTGGGTAATCTAACGGAGCAAATAGGCTAGAGAGTTTTCGCTAGCCTTATCTCTTCAACTTAAAAGATTAAAATGTAGAGTGCCCAGATTAGGTAATAGCCAACCCATGGTAAGCCTGAAATCACAAGCGCTTGCCCGCGTTCAAACTCAGTCCACGTCAATACCGCGGCATAACCCAGCACGATGTACCACGGTAGAAGCAGTGGTAATGAGCTAGCAAACTGCGACCAGTCATTGGTGAGCGGTAACTTGATTAAGCCGTTTAAGCTGTTCAAGTCAGCAGCGTAGTTCATCACATGTCCGTGTTTGAGTATTAGGCTTGCGTAGCTCGCCACATCTCCTAAAACAGCCGGGAACATCACAACAGACGAAGCTGCAAACCATCGCCAGTAACTGTGCTGATGTTGGCTTGGTTTGGTTGCTAGGTTAAACCAGAACGCCAACAGAGCGATGGTTAACGTTCGGCCAAACACATCGCTGATGATTTCACTCGCGAGTAGGGTATTGCTGTCAAGTAACGCCAATTGGTCTGGGTTCGTTTGAGCGAGTTGCTGTGACAACTCTGCGCTTAACCATGCAAAATCTACATTCGAAAAATAGGCACCCCAAAATAAAAATGGACTGAGTATTAATACGACGTAGGGTTGCCATCCCCAAGCACTTCGCTGATAAAGCGCTAAGAAACAAGCTGTTGGTGCTCGGAAAATATCCAACAGCATGACGAGTGGGTTACTTGACGGGTTCATACACTTACCTTAGTTACATCAACATACAGCTTCAGTTTCTGTCCTGGCTGTAGGTATTTTTTGTTCTGCAAAGTGTTCCATTTTACAACATCTGCACTTTTTACTTTGAACTTTGATGCAATACCGCTGACTGTGTCACCCGATCTTACGTTATAAAAGATAGTGCGGATGATGGCACCGTCTGAACCATTCTTCCAAATGACCAGTTCTTGACCAATACGCAGTGTGTCGCGTGGCCCCATGCCATTCCACTTAGCCAGTGATTGATGAGATACCTTATTTGCGCGTGCAATCGTCCACAGGCTGTCACCACTTCTTACCGTATGGCTTAGCTTATATTGACCTCGACTCTTCGACTGTGTGCTTGCTAGGCGGTTTGAAGCGCTTAGTGCGTACGTTTTGTCGTCTTTGGTTGAGGTTGGGATAAGTAGGTGCTGACCAACACGGATATTGTTGTTGCTCATCCCGTTTGCAGAGCGAATCACTTTGCTGGTGGTGTTGTATTTATTCGCCAGTACGCTGATGCTATCGCCAGATTGCACTTTATAGCGCACCAACTTCATGCCTTTGCCTTTATTGGCCGCCACTTCTTTGTTGAACTTCTCAACAGAGCTTAGAGGAAGCAATAATTGCTGATGTTTTTCTGGTGCCGTCGCCCACTGGTTATAAGCGGGGTTGTAGCCTTGCAGCTCTTTTACCGGAATGCCTGCGTAGTTTGCCGCAATCGCCAGATCAAGTTGTTCGTCTGGGTTAACCAGTGTCAATACCGGCTTGTTTGGGATCGCAGGAATGTCGATGCCATACTTTTCTTGGTTGGCAATTACGTCAGCCAGTGCAAGTAGCTTAGGTACGTAGCTGCTGGTCTCTTTTGGTAAATCCAAAGAGAAGAAGTCGATTGGCTTACCTAGCTTCTTGTTTTTGCGGATAGCACTGCTTACACGACCACCGCCACTGTTATAGGCAGCAATGGCATGGTTCCAATCGCCATCGAAACGTCTGTTGAGGTCTGATAGAAAATCCAATGCAGCATCGGTAGAAGCGGCGACATCACGACGACCGTCGTACCAGAAGTTCTGTTCTAGTCCGTAATCTTTGCCTGTGCCAGAAATAAACTGCCATAGACCTGCAGCGCTGCCATGAGAGTAGGCAAACGCATCGAAAGAACTTTCTACAACTGGCAACAATGCCAATTCTAGTGGTAAGCCTTTTTCTTCAATCTTAGTTGTGATCAGATAAAGGAAGGGTTCAGCACGTTGTGAGACGGTCTTTAGATGACTAGGGTGCTTTAGATACCAAGTTCGGTAGTAATCGACCTTCTTTTGGTCTGGTACTTCCATTTCAAGTTGCATCGCAATACGTTTCCAAACATCTTGTTGTGTTTGTGGAGTAACGACAGGTGCTTCAACTTTGGGTTCTTCTTTGGTCGCTTCTGATGAAACGTTCGCTTGAGAAACTTCTTTAGTAGGAGATGTGTTGGTTTGCTCGGAAGCTTGGTCTGGATTCTCTGACTGAGTTAATTGGCAACCAGATAGTAGTAGTACCAAAGCCCAGCTGTACTTAACTCGCATGTTACAGCCTTTTTAATAAACGGCCGATGATAATACTTGCCACTCCCTATGAGTGACAAGTCTGTATTTGTTAAAATTCGTTCTTCCACGTACGTAAAGCGGTGAACACTGACAGAGGATCGGTGTTTTCGGTGCGGTTAGAGACTGATTTGATTACACTTGGCTCGGTGTAACGCAAGAAAGGGTTAACGAACTTCTCTTGTCTCAAATTTGTGGGGATGGTCGACTTATTTTGCGCACGCAGTCGGTTCACTTGGTCGCGATATTGCTGCAAATGTTGGTTATCAGGCTCAACAGCCAGTGCGAAAGCGATATTCGCGGCAGTGTATTCATGGGCACAATAGACTTCGGTTTCTTGAGGAAGTGCCGTGATCTTGTTCAGTGCATCAAACATCTGTTGTGGTGTGCCTTCCATGATTCGGCCGCAGCCAGCTGAAAACAGCACATCACCACAAAATAGTTTTGCATCACCTACATAACCAATGTGCCCCGCAGTATGGCCACTTAGCCCAAGCACTAGGAACACCTCACCAAACAGTTCCAACTGGTCACCGTCATCGACTGGGTGAGTCAGGGTTGGAATTGGCTCATTTCTAGGACCAACGACGTCTACGCTTGGGAATTGTCTGACTAACTCTGGAACGCCACCAATGTGATCATGGTGGTGGTGTGTAATCAAGATTGCATCTAAAGTTAGCTCATGGTGTGCTAAGTACTCTAATACTGGAGCAGCATCACCAGGGTCGACGACAGCACAACGGCGATCGCTATTTTGAATCAGCCAGATGTAATTGTCGTTAAATGCAGGTATGCTTTTGATATGTAACATTATTGGTTCTCCAGTCACTTTTAGTGCGACAGAATAAGTGAGACAGATTATTGATGAAGCCAGCACGTAGCAGAAAAAAGTTTGAATGTCCTTACACTTGGGCACAGTTGCACAATGGGGACTGGTTGAGAGAATCTATTCAAACTCGACTCGATGAGTGGTGTCCAAAGCTATTTGGCTACCATATGCTCAAGCTCGGTGGCCTCAGTAGTGAGATTTCTAGCTGCACATGCAACATTCAACATCAAGTAAACCTAGATATCCAGAACCCATTACATAATGTGATAGCGGATGGCTATAATTTACCCTTTTTAGAGAAAAGCTTTGATGTTGTGGTGCTCAGTCATCAATTAGATTATAGCAACGACCCTCACCGATTATTGAGAGAGGTTGATCGAGTGATGATGGACGATGGTTATATCATCATTACTGGCTTCAATCCGTTTAGTATTACCGGGCTCGCAAGTTTACTGCCTTGGCGTAAGAACAGTTTGCCTTGGAGTGGGCGTATGTATACGCCAAATCGTGTGAAAGATTGGTTAGGTGTGTTGAATTATGAAGTGATTCACTGCGATACCTATGCGCTATTTCCGATGAGTAAATATCAGGCGATGTGGACTTGGTTAGAGAATAGCTTGGGTGGCTGTGCATCCTTTGCGGGAAGCCAATATTTTATTGTTGCTCGTAAGCGTACTTATCCGCTTAAACCGATTAAGCCTCATTGGCATCTCAAACGACGCTTTTCTCCTGTTGGAGCAAGCTTTAGAACCAATAGCCGCCCCACGCAGCATTCAAACAAGGCTTCATATCCGCTAAAAACAGAAAAAGCCGACTAGCAGTCGGCTTTTCATCTATTAATTAGGCTAAGGAATTATCAATTAGCTTGGTTGATAGCCCGTATCTTCTTGAGTTGGGTTCTCAGCAGCGGTTCTCGCTAGGTCATCACACATTTCGTTCTCTCTGTGTCCTGCATGCCCTTTTACCCAACGCCAATCAACGCTATGACGTGCGGTCTCTTTATCTAGCCTTTGCCAAAGGTCGGCGTTTTTCACTGGCTTCTTATCCGCTGTTTTCCAATCACGTTTTTTCCAGTTATGGATCCACTGGGTGATGCCCTGACGTACGTATTGACTGTCTGTTGTTAGAATCACAGAGCAGGGTTCTTTGAGTGCTTGAAGCGCAATGACTGCGGCGAGCATTTCCATTCGATTGTTGGTCGTTAGTGTAAAGCCTTCTGCGAGTGTCTTTTCGACTTTTTTATAGCGAAGTACGATGCCATAGCCACCGGGACCTGGATTGCCTAAACAAGAACCATCAGTGAAAATTTCAACTTGTTTCGTCATGATTTGATACTATTACCTCAAGCACATTATCGGCATAGTCTGACACAGATATCCTTATGAATACCAGTAGCACTCCAGAACAAAGCGTTGACGCAGCAGCGAACTCCAAATCAGAAAATGGGGCGAACGCAGAAAACAAACGCATCATTGTACTCGATACCGAAACAACCGGTATGAATACGGAAGGTGGTCCTCACTATATGGGTCATCGCATCGTAGAAATCGGTGCCGTCGAGATCATCAACCGTCGATTGACCGGGCGTCATTTTCACGTCTACATCAAACCCGATCGTGCCATTCAAGAAGAGGCGATTGGCGTTCACGGTATTACTGATGAGTTCTTGGTAGATAAACCAGAGTATCAAGATATTCACAAAGAGTTTCTCGACTTTATCAAAGGTGCTGAGCTGGTGGCTCACAATGCGCCCTTCGATACGGGCTTTATGGATTATGAGTTTGAGAAGCTCAACCCTGCGATTGGTAAAACGGATGACTACTGTAAAGTTACCGATACCTTGGCGATGGCGAAAAAGATATTCCCGGGTAAAAGAAACAACCTAGATATCTTATGTGATCGTTATGGTATTGATAACTCACACCGTACTCTCCACGGCGCTTTACTCGATGCGGAGATTCTAGCTGACGTCTATTTATTGATGACAGGTGGACAAACTTCGCTGCAATTTAACGCTGGCCAACAAGATGGTGGTGCAGAAAGTATCCGAAGAGCAGAAAGTGGTCGAAAATCCCTAAAGGTTTTACGAGCTACGGCCGATGAAGTAGAAGCGCATCAAAGTCGTTTAGATCTCGTCGAGAAAAGCGGAAGCTGCCTCTGGCGTCAGTAGGGAGAAAGTATGTTAAGGGTATTGGCTACCGGTTACTTATTGCTGTTAAGCTTTAGCTTGCATGCGGCAACGGAATCCGTAATGAGTTTATTGGACAACCGCTTTCGCGTTGATCCCAGTATTGAACAAGTCACCTTTGTGATTTATCGAGCCGATAACTCTAAACCTGTCGTTTTGGTTCGCCCTGACGGTAAGAAATACTACGCTTGGCGCAATGCCGATAATGTCCGTTGGTACGAAGAGTCGTCAATGGACATCATATCTATCGACAATCCAATGCCAGGCCCTTGGCAAGCGGTTGGTAAGGTCTCACCTAAGAACAACATCAAGCTATTGTCTCACCTTGTTTTAGATGCCAATGACTTCCCAGACAAACTGTATCAAACCGAAAATATTAAATTTACGGCTCGTTTGACATCAGACGGCAAACCTTTAGTGTTGCGCGATTTTTTAGATCGCGTAAAGCTTAAAGTTACGTTTACTAAGTTCGTTGAAAATGAAGAGTCTTTAGTGAGAGAGGCGCGCCCAATTCCAGTTGTGATGGGCGAATTTGCCGATGATGGCAGTGGTCTTGATGAACAAGCCGGAGATGGCGTTTTTACTGTGTCGTTACCGATTGATATTGAGCCGGGCAAATATCGTGCGCGTATTACTTCTGGAAACGGTGTGTTCCTTCGAGCGCAAGAGCAAGAGGTCTTGGTTTATCCAACACCGCTCACCACAACATTTATTCAGTCTCGTAAAGAAGGGCTGCCTCACACGATCGTCGTATCTGGTGAGCCGGGCATGATAGCCCCAAGCTCATTAGCCGTTCATGTTGAGCATAAAGCCCCTGATGAGTATGTAACGTATAAGCAAGGGCAAGCTGAAGTCGATGCGATGAAAGTGCCTTTAGAGGTGCCTTATAATGGTGATTTGGGGATTTATAGTTGGTCAGGGATGGTTTACGCCACCGATGCTTCAAGTCAACGTCCACTGATCTTTCCAATTACAGAGCAATCATACAGCGTTGTTGAAGATATTGATTTAGCGGAGTCAAGACGCCTTCAAGAAGAAGCGCTAGCCGAGAAAAAACGTATTGCGACAGAGTTGATGATTCTTCAGAAACGCGAAGATGACCGACAACGCAGTATGATCATCATCGCCATCGGTAATGTTGTCGCCATTCTCTTGGGTTTATTGATCTGGTTTGTGATTCGTAAAGTGACCGCGAAGAAGCAAGCTCAACCTGAGATGCAGCTAAGAGCTCCTAAATAAAGCAGGAGTCGACGCTGGCAAGGTCATTCAGCGTTCGCTTTAGCTCATAGATGTAAGTAGCTCATGGATGTAACATTGCGACTACTTTATTGTGATATAAAAACGGGACTCTATGAGTCCCGTTTTTGCTTCTGGTCTATCTCGTGTATCTGGTTTCGTAACTGAGTTGCTTAATTACGTACGGATACAACTGATACTTTGGCTAGGCCACGTTATCAATCGATTGACCTGGGTATTGTGACTTTGCTGCGAGTTCCTCTGGTGCGAAGTCGTCAACGTTAATTGTGTATAGTCGGTGTTCTTCAGCGCTAACAAGCAACGCAGCTTCTTGCTCATTTAAAATACCTTTCTCAAGTCCTAGTTGAGCAACAAGGTCGAGTCTTAAGAAAGCGCGTTTTTGATGCGTCTCTTTGCAGACTTTGTCGAATAAAGGCTCTGCTTGCAGAATCACTTCTAGTGCTTTTTCTATTTTACCAACAGGGTTGTATTCCGTTGCTTCTAAGTATTGACCGCGGCCAATACGTGAACGAGTTTCACTCGGTGTCTGCAGTATGCTTGCTACTTGGCTATCCAGTTTGTCATTGGGTGCACGACGAATACGACCAAATGGCATCAGTACAACACGAAGTAGGCGTCCAATTACCGGGTTAGGGAAGTTTGCTAGGAATTCATCAATCGCGACTTCCGTTTGACGTAAGCTATCTTGCATACCCCAATGTACTAGCGGTAGATCCTCAGCGTGGCTGCCTTCACTTTCAAAACGCTTAAGTGTTGCAGACCCCAAGTACAGTTGACTTAGGATGTCGCCCAGTCTTGCAGAAAGACGCTCTCTACGTTTCAGTGAGCCCCCAAGAACCGCCATTGAAATATCAGACAGTAGCGCTAGGTTAGCGCTGTAGCGGTTCAATTTTTGGTAGTAGCGTTGTGTTTGTTTGTCAGTTTTATTAACTGGTGTTGGTGTATCAGAACCACGACCGTCGGTTAAACCAAACCACAAACTACGAACGAGGTTACTGAGCGTAAAGCTAACGTGTCCAGCTAACGCCGAATCGAACTTATCCAGTGCATCGCTGCTTTCAGAGTAAGCCGCTTCCATTTCGCTTAGAACATAAGGGTGACAACGAATCGCGCCCTGACCGTAGATGATCATTGAACGAGTCAGGATGTTTGCCCCTTCAACGGTAATCGCGATTGGCGAACCTTGATAGCCACGCGCTAAGAAGTTTGATGGACCTAAGCAAATGCCTTTACCACCGACGATATCCATCGCATCGATGATGCTGCGTTGGCCACGGTGAGTACAGTGGTACTTAACGATGGCAGAGATAACTGAAGGTTTTTCGCCAAGGTCGATACCTGCAACGGTTAGGTTACTCGCTGCATCCATCACGTAAGCATTACCCGCTAGGCGTGCTAGTGGCTCTTCAACCCCTTCCATACGACCGATTGGTTGTTTGAACTGACGACGAATGCGAGCGTAAGCACCAGTTGCCAGCGCTGCTGACTTAATGCCACCTGTTGAGTTTGAAGGCAGTGTTATACCACGGCCAACCGATAGACATTCAACCAGCATGCGCCAGCCTTGGCCTGCCATTTTCTGGCCACCAATGATGAAATCGATCGGCACGAAGATGTCGTCGCCCTGAGTTGGACCGTTTTGGAATGGAACATTGAGTGGGAAATGGCGATTGCCAATCTCAACACCTTTTAAATCAGTTGGGATAAGCGCACAGGTGATACCAAGATCTTTTTGATCACCAAGCAGGCCATCTGGGTCACGCAGTTTAAAGGCTAATCCCAAAACTGTCGCGACAGGCGCTAGGGTGATGTAACGCTTATTCCAAGTTAGGCGCATGCCCAATACTTCTTCACCTTCCCATTCGCCCTTACATACCACACCATAATCTGGGATAGAGCCTGCGTCTGAGCCTGCTTCTGGACTGGTCAGTGCGAAACAAGGGATCTCTTTACCTTCAGCTAGGCGTGGCAGGTAATGGTTTCTTTGATCTTCTGTGCCGTAGTGTTGCAATAGCTCACCAGGGCCTAGTGAGTTAGGTACGCCAACTGTCGATGATAATACGCTCGAAACACCCGTTAGCTTCTGTAGAACCAAAGACTGAGCGTAAGCTGAGAATTCTAAACCGCCGTATTTCTTTTTGATGATCATGGCAAAGAACTTGTGGTCTTTTAGGAATTGCCATACTTCTGGTGGCAGATCCGCTAACTCATGCGTCACCTGGTAATCGTTCACCATTTCACAAACCTGATTTACAGGTCCGTCTAAAAAGGCTTGTTCAGCTTCAGAGAGCTTAGGGTCAGCAATGCCCTGAAGTTTCTTCCATTCTGGTTTGCCTTTGAACAGCTCAGCTTCCCACCATACGGTACCCGCTTCCAATGCTTCTTTTTCTGTCTGTGACATTGCAGGGAGTACTTTCTTAAACAAAGAAAGTGCTTTTTGGCTGATGATGGTTTGACGAATTGCAGGTACAGCAAGCATTGCAACGGCCAAGAGGTAACAAAGCCAGCCAGTGACAGCTACGCCGCCAAACAATGTCAGTACAACCATTGAACCGGTTAATACGATTAAAGCACGTACCAGACTAACTCTATGGTAAAGGCAGACACCAAAGATGGTTGTCATGGCAAGTAGGGAGAGCAATATGTTCATGATCGATTTCCTTTTCAGAGATCACTTATCGTTATGATTTTAGGTAAGAGGTCTAACCAGTTAAGTGTAAACAAAATATTAAATATTTGTAAAACTCTAAATTGGGTAAAAAGTGATCTTAATAGAGTTAAAATTCTAATTGTGAGAGGTTGGTGGTGAATAATTGGACGGTTCTGCAGTGAGATATTAATTTTGGTAGCAATCTTTTGGCTTAAGTATCGACACTATTTCATGTTTGTGGGTAAACTCAGTGATAAAGAGGGAAAAACCCTCAGCTCTCATTTCACGTACTTTAAGTTGCGTAAAAAAATATAAGAGATAAGCCTTATGTACCAAGACCTAATCAAAAGTGAATTGAACGAAGCTGCTGACGTTCTTAACAAGTTTTTGAGTGATGATCATAATATCGCTCAGATCGAAGCTGCGGCAAAATTGATTGCTGACTCATTTAAACAAGAAGGCAAAGTGCTTTCTTGTGGTAACGGTGGCTCACACTGTGATGCGATGCATTTTGCGGAAGAGCTAACTGGCCGTTACCGTGAAAATCGCCCAGGCTACGCTGGTATTGCGATTTCAGACCCTAGCCACCTGTCTTGTGTAAGTAACGATTTTGGTTACGATCATGTCTTTTCTCGTTATGTAGAAGCCGTGGGTCGTAAAGGTGATGTGTTGTTTGGTTTGTCGACTTCAGGTAACTCTGCCAACATCCTAAAAGCGATTGAAGCTGCTCAAGCTAAAGGCATGAAGACGATTGCATTGACGGGTAAAGATGGCGGTAAAATGGCAGGTTGTGCTGATATCGAAATCCGAGTTCCGCATTTTGGTTACGCTGACCGCATCCAAGAGATTCACATTAAGATCATTCACATTGTGATTCAGCTTGTCGAAAAAGAAATGGAATAATAGTTTTACAGACATTTGGAGCCCAGCTTAGGCTCCATTGGTTTTAAAAGGGAGTAGATTAAACCATGTGTGAATTGCTCGGTATGAGCGCGAATGTGCCAACTGATATTTGTTTTAGTTTCACCGGCCTGATGCAGCGTGGAGGTAATACCGGACCACATCGTGATGGTTGGGGAATCACCTTTTATGAAGGGAAGGGCTTTCGAACGTTCAAAGATCCTAACCCTAGCTGTGAATCAAAGATTGCTGAGTTAGTTCAAAACTACCCAATTAAAAGCCAAGCTGTTGTCAGTCATATCCGTCAAGCCAATCGTGGTGGCGTTAATCTAGAAAATACTCACCCATTTACCCGTGAGCTATGGGGACGATACTGGACCTTCGCTCATAATGGCCAATTAACGGATTACGATGATCTGGTTAGTGGTCGTTTCAGACCTGTCGGCGAGACGGACAGTGAGCTTTCTTTTTGTTGGTTAGTGAAACAGCTAGAAGATCGTTTCCCTGAACCACCACAAGACATGGAAGGCATGTTTCGCTTTGTCGCGGAATGTTGTGACCAGTTGCGTGAGAAAGGTGTCTTTAACATGCTACTCAGTGATGGTGAGTACGTTATGACCTATTGTACGAATCACTTATACTGGATAACGAGACGTGCACCTTTTGGTAATGCGAGCCTGATTGACGAAGATGTTGAGATAAACTTTCAAGAAGAGACCACGCCAAATG
The DNA here is from genome assembly GCF_030397615.1 of Vibrio sp. 14N.309.X.WAT.E.F5. Lineage (NCBI taxonomy): Bacteria > Pseudomonadati > Pseudomonadota > Gammaproteobacteria > Vibrionales > Vibrionaceae > Vibrio > Vibrio sp. 14N.309.X.WAT.E.F5. Next base: position 170,096 of record NZ_JAPNXR010000010.1, read on the forward strand.
ATGTGGTTACGGTCGTCGCAACGCAGCCTCTAACATGCAATGAAGAGTGGTTTAGAATGAAGCCAGGCGAATACGCACTGTTTCATTTTGGTGAGCTGATCGGCAATAACCATAAAGCGTTGGAAGATGTTGCTTACGCACCTAAAAAGGTTGCAAGCCAAGCTCCGACTGAGCCATTGAGCTAAGTATTCCGAATAGTTTTATTTTGAAACACATAAAAGAAAGGCCGCTTACTGAACTAATGAATCAGTAAGCGGCCTTTTTATTTGGTTTAGTTTTAACTAATCACTCTTCTGCGTAACCGTGCTTGCCCAATGCCTTGCCGTCTAAGATAGCTTGTCCGTTTGCCATTGATAAACGATCTTCCGCGAACCACTTGCAGACCAGAGGATAAATGCAATGTTCTTGGGTGAGTACTCGGCTCGCTAGCATGTCGGCATCATCACCTTCAAATACAGGCACCTTAGCTTGTAAGATTACAGGACCGCCATCGAGCTCTTCGGTAACAAAATGGACGCTGGTGCCATGCTCTTTGTCCTGAGCATCAATAGCACGCTGGTGGGTGTGCAGCCCCGGATACTTAGGTAACAGAGAAGGGTGGATATTGACCATTTTACCCGCATAATGACGAACAAACTCTGAACTCAAAATGCGCATATAGCCAGCGAGTACAATCAGGTCGGGTTGGTAAGCATCGATCTGAACCATCAATTCATGATCAAATTCTTCACGCGAATTAAATTCTTTTGGATTCACCGAATGAGCGTCAACGCCTGCTGACTTTGCTCTCTCTAGACCAAAAGCCTCTGCTTTGTTTGAGAAAACGGCCTTAACAGAGGCGTCAATCGTGTGGCTCTCACAGGCATCCAAAATTGCCTGCAAGTTACTTCCGCTTCCTGAGACTAAAACGACGATGTTTTTCTTAGAGTGACTGGTATTCATAGAATGGCTGTTCTTCATAGAGTGGGTCATACGATTGATTAACTGGACTGTTTACAATGTACCTACATAAACTAAGGTTTTCTGCGGGCTAAATAGCAAAATGAGGACCATAAGGTCCTCATTGATTAACTAAGTAAGCGAACGTGTCACTTATTTGATTTCAACTTGCTCTTCGCCAGCTTGAGCGTTTGCGATCTCACCGATAACCCAAGCGTTTTCGCCTTCTGCTTTCAGTAGTTCAACAGCAGCGTCTGCTTGATCTTTAGGTAGAGCAACAACTAGGCCTACACCACAGTTGAAAGTGCGGTACATTTCAAATGTCTCCACGTTACCTTTCTCTTGTAGCCAGTTGAAGATAGCAGGCCATTCCCAGCTCTTGCCATCAATGACTGCTTTAGTACCTTCAGGAAGTACGCGTGGGATGTTTTCCCAGAAACCACCACCCGTGATGTGCGAGATAGCATGAATGTCATGCTCTGCGATCATCTTAAGTGCTGATTTGATGTAAATCTTAGTCGGTTCTAGAAGGTGTTCACCGATAGTGCGACCTTCTAGCTCTTCACTCTTATCAGCACCAGAAACTTCTAGAACTTTACGAATTAAAGAGTAACCGTTTGAGTGTGGACCACTTGAGCCAACTGCGATAAGTGCGTCGCCTGCTGCTACTTTAGTACCGTCAATGATGTCAGCTTTTTCTACAACACCAACACAGAAGCCAGCTACATCGTAGTCGTCGCCTTCGTACATACCCGGCATTTCAGCAGTTTCACCACCGATTAGCGCACAGCCAGCTTGAACACAGCCTTCAGCAATACCAGAAACAACGTCTGCTGCTGTATCTACATCTAGCTTACCTGTTGCGTAGTAGTCTAGGAAGAATAGCGGCTCACCACCTTGAACGATTAGGTCGTTCACACACATTGCCACTAGGTCGATACCAATGGTGTCGTGTTTTTTCAGATCCAAAGCAAGGCGAAGTTTAGTACCAACACCATCAGTACCTGAAACAAGCACTGGCTCTTTGTATTTCGTTGGAAGTTCACATAGGGCGCCAAAGCCACCAATACCGCCCATTACTTCAGGGCGACGAGTGCGTTTAACAGCACCTTTAATACGGTCTACTAGTGCATTACCTGCGTCGATATCAACACCAGCGTCTTTGTAGCTTAGAGAAGAAGTATTACCACTCACGGGATAGTCCTCGAACTTAAGTTGGATGTGAAAACGGCGCTATTCTAACAGGGCTTGATTACCAAGAGCAAACGTTTGCGCGGTTTTTTTTATTAGAATAAAGATTCTGAAATAACCTTAGAGTTCGTGTATAATCTACAGGTTTGTTTAAATATTGCCGGAGTTGGAAATGAAAGTTGTTGAAGTGAAACACCCGCTAGTAAAACATAAAATTGGCCTGATGCGTGAAGGTGAGATTAGCACTAAGCGTTTTCGCGAGCTAGCGACAGAAGTGGGTAGCCTTCTAACATACGAAGCGACATCAGACTTTGAAACTGAGCGTGTAACTATTAATGGTTGGAACGGTCCAGTTGAAGTTGACCAAATTAAAGGTAAAAAAGTAACTGTAGTGCCAATCCTACGTGCTGGTCTAGGCATGATGGACGGCGTTCTTGAGCACATCCCAAGTGCACGTATCAGCGTTGTTGGTATCTACCGTGACGAAGAAACACTTGAGCCAGTACCATACTTCAACAAGCTTGCATCTAACATCGACGAGCGTATTGCTTTAGTAGTAGATCCAATGCTTGCGACAGGTGGTTCTATGATCGCAACGATCGACCTGATGAAAGAGAAAGGTTGTAAGCACTTTAAGATTCTTGTGCTTGTAGCGGCTCCTGAAGGTATCGCAGCTCTAGAAAAAGCACACCCAGACGTTGAGCTTTACACAGCTGCAATCGATGAGAAGCTAAACGACAAGGGCTACATTGTACCTGGTCTTGGCGATGCTGGTGATAAGATCTTCGGTACTAAGTAATTCGGTTTCAGCTTAAGTTACTCTAAACAGTTTCTTAACTCGCTGAATTAGCCGTATTAATAAAAAGGGAGAGCATTCGATGCTCTCCCTTTTTTGATCTTGCTAGCTTGTGATGCTCTTTATTGAGGCCCACAAGCCTGTATCAGTTTGTCGACTTAGTTAGTCTATTTGCGCTTTATCTACAACGGTGTTGTCGCCTAGCTCTTCTGGAAGGACTAGGTTCAGTAGAATCGCCACGATACCGCATAAGCTTACGCCTTGAAGGCTAAAGTCACCGATGCCAAATGCCATGCCGCCAATACCGAATACTAGAGTAATACCGACAATCACAAGGTTACGTGATTTGTGTAGGTCAACTTTGCTCTGAATTAGGGTGTTCAGGCCGACTGTTGCGATTGAACCAAACAGGAGAATCATGATGCCGCCCATTACAGGAACTGGAATCGTTTGAAGTAGAGCACCTAACTTACCAACCAATGCTAGAACAATCGCTGTTACTGCTGCCCAAGTCATGATCACTGGGTTAAATGCTTTCGTCAGCATTACCGCACCTGTTACTTCACTGTAGGTTGTGTTTGGTGGCGCGCCCAGCATAGAAGCTGCAATAGTCGCCACGCCGTCACCTGTGATTGTGCGGTGTAGACCTGGCTTCTTAAGGTAGTCTTTGCCGGTTACGTTAGAGATAGCAAGCATGTCGCCAACGTGTTCAACGGCTGGGGCAATCGCAACAAACACCATAAAGAAGATAGCGTTGATGTTGAATTCTGGCGCTGTGAAGTTAGGTAGAGCTAACCAAGCAGCTTGAGCGACAGGGGTAAAATCAACGACGCCGTATACTAAGCTTGTGATGTAACCTGCGACAATGCCACCAAAGATAGGCAGTAGCTTAAGGAAGCCTTTTGAGAACACACTGATGACAATCGTTACTAGCAGTGAAATTGAAGAGATCCACAGTGCTGCATCTGCATCGACAAGCTGAACTGCACCATCGCCTGTTTTACCTAACGCCATGTTTACCGCAACAGGCGCAAGACCTAAACCGATCACCATGATTACAGGGCCAACCACGACGGGTGGAAGCAGTTTGTGGATGAAGGCTACACCACGTACCTTAATTAAGGCACCCATTAATACATACACAACACCGGCTGCCATTAGGCCGCCCATGGTTGCACCTACGCCCCAAGTTTGAATACCAAACATGATAGGGGCGATGAATGCAAAAGAAGATGCTAAGAAGATTGGCACTGAACGGCGTGTAATAAGTTGGAATAAAAGGGTACCGATACCTGCGCCAAATAGTGCAACGTTGGGATCAAGTCCTGTTAGTAGTGGCACCAGTACAAGCGCACCAAACGCTACAAACAGCATTTGCGCACCTTGCAGAGCATTTTTCATGTTATGTCCTTAAAAATGGTCGTTATATGAAAAGTGAAAAATAAAATTCGCGGGATTCTATCACTTAGCAATCGATTGCCACACCAAATAGATCAAATTTATTTATCTTAGTGATGTTTTATATCCATCGTCGCCCGAAAAACTCAGTTTATAAGTGAGCGATTTATCATGGCCAGGTGATATTTTAAGGTTATTAAACACAGTGGGCGCTATCGACCTTGCCCCTCAATCCATAGTTGCTTATCATCTAGGCACAAGATTTGAATATTAGGATCAGTATGCGCTACATAGCATTGTTGTTGATGGGACTATTAGCCTCTCCGAGTTATGCCTTAACTCAAGTAGATATTTTTAGTGCTGAAGTTGCGATTAACGCTGAAAACAAACAGCCAGAACAAGTGGCAAGAAATACAGGTATGGAGCAGGTATTAATACGTGCGACTGGCCAAACTGATGTCGCTTCGAATGAGACGATTCAAAAGGCGATGCGTAAGAGTTCGCAGTACATGTCTCAAATGAGCTTTGGCGAGAGCAATGACCAATCAACGTTGCGTATGCGTTTTAACGGCGCTCAAATCCGTTCTCTATTGACGCAAGCACAGTTGCCGTACTGGCCTGACACTCGTTCAAATATTCTTGTTTGGCTGGTGGAAGAGCAGAACTACGACAAGAATATTGTGTGGGAACACTCCAATTCACAATTGGCTGCTGGTTTACAAGCCAACGCAAAAGAGCGCGGTTTACCCCTGACGTTACCAGTCGGTGATTTTGACGATATTACTGGTATTGCGACCTCTGATCTTTGGGGTAGCTTTGTTACGCCAATCAGTAAAGCGAGTCAGCGTTACCCGGTTGATGCTGTTTTGGTGATTAAAGCTCAATCTTCTGGCTTACGCTGGACTCTGTATGACCAAAAACCAAACCAACTGACGAGCGCACCAAAATCGCCTGTGAGTGGTTCAGTATCGGGCAACAGCGCGACGACTTCTAAGAAGCTTGTTGACCAAATCAGTAACTACTACGCGAGTAAGAGTGCAGTAACGGTTGCGAGTGAATCTTCGGAATCAATCTTAACGCAGTTTATTAGCCTGAATAACGCGCAAGACTTCTTCCAGTTGGAGAGTGCACTTAAACGTTTAAACTCAGTTGCAAGCCTAGATATCCTTAAGATTCAAAACAACGAAGTGACTTTCCGAATTCATTTATTGTCGACTCAACAAGAGTTTGAGCAAGAAGTTGAAAGCATTCGCCAAGTCGCGAAGGTTGAAGAGTCTTACATTGAACCTGAAGTGAGCCCTGAATTTGAAACGCAAGACAACTCCATGTCTGTCGGCGATGATTCAACAGACGCTGTTGATGCTGAGGGTGGCGAGACTGACTCAAACGTTCAGGTGATTAAAGGCAGCGAGCTCTCTACTGACGCTGAGCTAACAAGCACTTCTGACGTAACGCTAGACGAATCTGGTGAGGAAGAACTCACGGTAACTGCACCAGTGCATGCTAAGCCAAGCCTAGTATATGAATGGGTTCGTTCGTAACTGTCCGTTGGAATGATCGATTGACATGACATCATGAAAAAAGCCCTGCAAGAGTTATCTCGCAGGGCTTTTTGTTGCTTGGGTGCCATATAAGCTCTAGAACATCGAAGCAATATTATTGCTCGAACTTAGCTTTCTCTTTCTTTTCTACTTCAGAAAGGCGCTTAAGCTTAATACCTAACTCTTTGGCTCTAAAACGGGTAAATAAGATATTGCCTGCGAAGCCTAGGCTAGTCAGGAGTAGCTCTACAGCCGCTAACAAACGCTCTCCACCGTCTACATACATAATCGTTAACGCGTGTAGGAAGTAGAGCATTAAGACGAAATTCGCCCAAGCGTGCGTATAAGGCTTGCCTGCTAGAATGCCCGGTAATGGCAGTAACAGAGGTACAGCCCAAGCAATCGCAAGTGTGACATTGCTAAGATGCGGGTGCGGTGAAAGCGTCATCTGCCAAGCCACCACCCAAAATAAAAGCAGCAAATTACCTGCTAACGCTAGGTAGCGAAAGAGCTTGGTTTTGGGAGACATAGCCGTTTCTGGCATATACATCATTGAGAGATTCCCTTCTGGTTGATAGCGATGCGCGCTAAGCGTTTGCCTAGGTTCTGTGCCAACTCAATTTCTTCTTTACTTAATGAAGCGCTCTCTCCAGTACTGCTTGCACCGTAAGGCGTGCCACCTGTTTGAGTGGTGTGCAGCGCAGGTTCTGAGTAGGGGATTCCCACGACTAACATGCCATGATGAAGTAGAGGCAGCATCATGCTTTGCTGTGTCGTCTCTTGACCACCATGCAGTGATGAAGAAGAAGTAAAGACACAAGCTGGCTTATCGATGAGATCGCCATTGATCCACAGTGATGTCGTGCTATCCCAAAAGTGCTTCATTGGCCCTGCCATGTTGCCGAACCAAACTGGGCTGCCTAGTGCTAAGCCATCGCAAGAACGGAGCTCTTGCAAGGTCGCAATAGGATCTGTCGGTTGATGACGCGAATCAGGCTGCTCTTCTACCGTGTACACGTCGTTCACTGTTCTCAGCATGGCTTCGCAGTTCGGGATAGATTCAACCCCTCGTGCAATCTGTCTTGCTAGCGCTTGTGTGTTGCCGTGGCGACTGTAGTAGAGAACAAGAATGTTAATGCTCATATTGGCTTACAGGATCTCTAATACTTGCTCTGGTGGACGACCAATTTTTGCTTTGTTGTTCGCAACAACAACAGGGCGTTCAAACAGTTTTGGGTTTGCCGCCATTGCTGAGAAAAGATCTTCATCAGTCACCGATGCATCACCAAGATTTGCTTCTTTGTAATCTGCTTCTTTGGTACGCATCATCTCGCGCACACTGGTAAAACCAAGCTGAGTGAAAAGCACTTTAAGCTGCTCGATAGTTAAAGGTGTGTCTAGGTATTTGATAACCTCCGGCTGTACGCCGTTCGCTTCAAGCAGTTCGAGAGTTTGACGGCTCTTTGAGCAACGTGGGTTATGATAAATCACGACAGACATGGTTCTTCCTCATTATTATTTTTGATTTAGTTGTTCAGTTGAAGCCACCTGAGTGGCTTCTTTATTATGTAGCGTTGAGCTTTCTTTTTCTGCTTTTACCAAGAATTACGGCTAATGACACAAACTTATTGCAACGATAAGAAACGCTCGCGCTGAATCATTAGCTGGTCGAGTCGAGCATCGTAACGTGCTTGTTTTAGACTGCCGAGTTCTGCGATTTGACTTGCCTGCGTGTAGTACTGAATCGCTTTGTTCCAGTTAGCTTGCAGTGCCAAAATTTCTGCGCGAGCGGCCAATTCTTCGTCGCTATTACCAAGGCTTGTATTTACTTTTGAAAGTAGGTGCCAACCATTGGTGTCGTTCGGGTTATCGTGCGTGTAACGTTGCAGCACGCGAACGGCTTCCTGTAGGTCTTCATTTTCAATCAGCGCATTGGCGTAGTTAATGGTCAGAACCGGGTTGTTTGGTTGGCGAACCAGTGCCGATTTAAGTTCTTTGATCGCTATCTCGGGCTGTTTCTGTTCAATGTGCAGATCTGAGATGGCATCTAAATAGAACAGATTGGTTGGATCGCTGTTGATGAGTTTGGTTAGAATCGGTTCAGCTTTATCTAATTTTTTAGTATCTAGATAAACCAATGCTTGGCCATATTCTAATGAAGGCACTATAGCTTTAGGTGCTTTCTTTAGTTGGCGTGCAAACCAGTCCAAGGCCGCATCATTATTGATACCCGCGTAGCGCGCGACAATGCGAGCTCTTGCTAGGTGGTAATCCAATGAAGGAGCCAGTTTAAGTGGCGGATAGCTGCGAGCACGGGCACGAGAGTCTGTGATTCGGTCTTCTGGTAATGGGTGAGTTAGCAGCATTGGTGGTGGTGTGCTTGCGTAGCGGTATTCATCAGCCAAACGACCGAAGAAACGTGGCATTGCATTCACATCGAATCCTGCTTTTGCAAGGGTGTTGATACCAAAGCGGTCGGCTTCTTTTTCATTACTACGTGTGTAGTTGATCTGGCTTTGCATGTTACCCGCCGTTGTTGCGGTTAATGCAGCAATACCAGCTTCAGGAGCTGCAATGGCCAGCAATACAGACGCCGCAAGCGCTGCGATGGTGGCTGGAGAACGGCGAGCTTGGTCTTCCATACTACGTGCTAAGTGACGTTGGGTAACGTGCGCGATTTCGTGCGCTAATACCGAAGCGAGTTCACTTTCTGATTGTGCATGCAAGAACAGACCTGAGTGCAGCGCAACGTAACCTCCAAAGAAAGCGAAGGCGTTAATGTTGCGGTCACGGATCATAAAGAACTGGAAAGGGGTCTTTACATCATTCGCGTTTGCGACAAGGCGGTGGCCGAGCGTATCGATATATTGGTTTAGAACAGGGTCGTTGACGATGGGCTGGCTGCTTCTGATGATGCGCATGTAGGCATCACCATAGATAAGTTCTTGATCGATAGTGAGTGTGCCGCCAGCAGCGGTGCCGATATCCGGTAGATCCAAACCATTGGTATTTGCCAAAGTTGGTGTGCTTAATGTAGCTGCGATGCATAAGCAAGCAATTGAACGAGCGCGTTTAAACATATTAGTCAGTAATACTCCGTTTCTTCTGACAGTAAGACAAGAGCAATGCAAATTGGTTCTTTATCTGATTTAACCTTTACTAAGTGCGTGCGCTATCATTAAGGAAGATGAATGAATGATGGCGCGTTTTCAAAAACAGATTACAATACGACCCTTATAATAAGCATCGAGCCCAAGAATGACACCTAATATTCTAGATTTACGCCAAGAGCGATGTCCAATGGCTTTATTATTAGCCAAGCGTCACAGTGTAAAGTTAGAAGTAGGACAGTCATTGTCAATTTATGTCTCTGATAATAGCTCGATGAAAGATATTGTTACTTTTTTGTCTAAGCAAGCCTATGACGTCATCTCTGAGGTTTGCTCTAATTACCATCATATCCTCGTCACTAAAAAGGAATTGCAGTCAGATGCTTGAAATGGTCAATCGTTGGTATAAACGACGTTTCTCTGATCCCCACGCTGTCAGTTTGGTTGCCATCATTCTATTCGGCTTTATTACGATCTACTTCTTTGGTCACCTTATTGCGCCATTATTGGTGGCCATTGTGTTGGCTTACTTGCTTGAGTGGCCCGTTACCCAACTCCAAAGACTCGGCGTTCCAAGAACCCCTTCAGTGATGTTGGTGATCTTAATGTTCTTTAGCGTGATGCTATTGGCGATATTTGGTTTGGTACCGACCATTTGGGAGCAAGTGGGCAACCTAATCAATGATATTCCAAGCATGTATGGCAGCCTACAAAAGTTCATCGCGACGATTCCAGAGCGTTACCCTGAACTGGCTAACTTACAGATTGTTGAGTCAGTTATGTCTAACGCGAAGAACAAAGCGTTAGGCTTTGGCGAAAGCGTTGTTAAAGGCTCTTTAGCGTCTCTTGTGAGCTTAGCGACCTTGGCGGTTTACTTGATTCTCGTACCACTGCTTATCTTCTTCTTGTTAAAAGACAAAGAAGAGATGATCAGAATGGCGAGTGGTGTACTTCCTCGAAATCGTCGTTTAGCGACCAAAGTATGGGAAGAGATGAACCAGCAAATCTCGAACTACATTCGTGGTAAAGTCTTGGAGATTTTAATCGTTGGTGGTGTGAGTTATGTAACCTTCGCGATTTTAGATCTTCGTTATTCAGTATTGTTAGCGGTCGCGGTTGGTTTCTCTGTATTGATTCCTTATATCGGCGCGGCAGCTGTGACTGTTCCAGTAGCGATTGTTGGCCTGTTCCAGTGGGGACTAGAGCCTCAATTTTACTGGCTGTTACTTGCGTACGGCATCATCCAAGCACTAGATGGCAACGTGTTGGTTCCGGTTTTGTTCTCTGAAGCCGTGAACCTGCACCCAGTCGCGATTATTGTTGCGGTATTGGTGTTTGGCGGGCTGTGGGGGTTCTGGGGTGTGTTCTTTGCTATCCCGCTGGCGACGTTAGTGAAGGCGGTTTGGAATGCGTTACCAAGTCATGCTCTTGACGATGACCCTGAGCATCAATCGTAATTGAATGCGCTATCAATTTGAATGCGCTATCAATTTTAATAAGTAAAAAAGGCCGAATATCCATGATATTCGGCCTTTTTGCATTTGGCTTAGTGAGTAGTGTATTTAGATTCGCTAGGTGCGAATTTAGAGAGTCAACTCACTGAAGTCGAGATTAAACTTCTGGGTTGAAGTAATCTAAAACCACTTCGTGGTGAGTCTTAGTCTTGAACTTATTGAAGACGTGTTCAATCTGACCTTCTTCATCGATTAGGAAGCTAATACGGTGCAGACCATCGTAGATCTTACCCATGAATTTTTTCTCACCCCAAACGCCAAACTGTTCAGCAACGCTGTGGTCTTCATCTGATAATAGAGTGAAGTTCAGAGACTTCTTCTCAACGAAGTTTGGTAGGCGTTTGACTGGATCAACACTCACACCTAGAACAACCACATTCAGGTCATCAAGCTGTGCTTTGATATCACGCAGGCCTTCCGCTTGTACGATACAACCTGGAGTCATTGCTTTTGGGTAAAAGTAGAAAAGTACTTTCTTACCTTTAAAGTCACCAAGAGATACGATATTGCCATCTTGATCTGGAAGAGAAAAAGCAGGTGCTGGAACACCAGCCGTTAGCGTATTCATGACATTTCCTTTTTAAAGACTGTTTTTGATAAAGTTGAGCGAGCCTTGTACGGATAGGCTCAGACACAGCGCGTCGAATTCTTCTTGTAGCTGCATCAAATTACATTCTGATTGAACAGAAGCGGTAATAGAGATATGGAATTGGTCGTTGTCGAGTTGAACCTTCGACTTATTGATGGTTCGAGCGCTCAGCGAGTCGAGTCCGATGTTGCGGTCTGCAAAGAACTGAGTGAACTGCTCGGTAAGGCCGATTTTGTCGTCTGACTCAACGAACACCTCTACGGTGTAAGAGTTCTCAATCACATCATGAGTTGAGGTTCGCTTCATAATCGTAATCAAGTCGTGCTCTTGTCCAAGCAAGGGCAGGGTGGTTTCAACGCGGGTGATGTTGTTTGCCTTTCCAGACAGCAGCATGATAAGCGTAAATTCTTCGCCAAATAGAGCGATACGGCTATCAATAATGTTACAGCCTGATTGGGTGACTAAATGAACCACTTGGTTGCATACACCTGGGCGATCTGTGCCCACAGCTGTGATTACTAGATGTTGAGTCATAAAATCACGTCTCTTTATATTCCATTGATTCATGCATGTTAGCACAGTTAACAAGAGGAATAAGTGTAGGAGGGGGGCTTTTATGAGGCGTTTTTCTTCCGATGCGTAGCAAATGGTAGGAATATCGAGGAGGCTAAAAAAACAAGATAGCGCCACGTTGCGACAGCTTACCTGTTACTGACATCGAGTTTAGCCCTATCCGTTAGATTGAGCGTAGATGACCAAAATTTTAGATAGAACGGCGTTAGAAGTCGTTTTACCTCAAACATACGACAATATTTAATGCAGTTGTTGCCAGTAAGCCACTTTAATGTCTTGTGTTTATTGATCGGCTTACAGTAACATGCAAAAAGAATAAATTAAGGGAGATAGACATGTTTTCAGGAAGTATCGTTGCGCTAGTTACGCCATTTAATACAGATGGTGAAGTGGATTTCGACAGCCTTAAAAAGTTGGTTGAGTACCATGTTGCTGCAGGTAGTGATGGTCTGGTTGCGGTTGGCACAACAGGTGAGTCTTCTACGCTCACTATTGAAGAGCATGTCAAAGTCGTCAATAAGATCGTTGAATTTGCCGATGGTCGTATCCCTGTTATTGCAGGTACAGGCGCAAATGCAACTCACGAGTCAGTGTTATTCAGCCGTTTGTTGAACGGTTCTGGTATTGCTGGTTGCCTGAGCGTAACGCCTTACTACAACAAACCAACTCAAGAAGGTTTGTACCAACACTATAAAGCGATTGCTGAAGTTAGTGACGTTCCACAAATCCTATACAATGTTCCGGGTCGTACTGCCGTTGACTTGTTACCAGAAACGGTTGCTCGCCTTGCTGAGATCGAAAACATCGTTGCACTTAAAGATGCGACGGGTGATCTCGACAGAATTGCAATTCACCGTGAACTTTGTGGCGAAGACTTTATCTTACTAAGTGGTGATGACTTAACAGGTCTAGAATTTGTTAAGCGTGGTGGTGATGGTGTTATCTCTGTAACCAATAATGTTGCAGCGGCTGATATGGCAACCATGTTCAAACTAGCGAAAGAAGGTAAGTTTGAAGAAGCAGAAGCGATCAATGAGCGTTTGATGCCTCTTCACAAAAACTTGTTCGTTGAGTCTAACCCTATTCCCGTAAAATGGGCGGTTCACAAATTGGGTCTGATTGCTGAAGGTGGCTTACGTCTACCACTGACTGAATTGTCAAAGCCAGCTCAACCTGTTGTTGCTCAAGCAATGACTGAAGCGTGCATTTACTAAAACGTATGAAATGATGCCGAAGCGAACCTTCGGCATTTAGGAGTATAAATGAAGTATTCTCACCAGCTAGTGATTGGGTCACTGGCTGTTTTCGTTCTTACAGCATGTTCTGGCAGCCCGACTCAACGTCGCCAAGCCAAAGATGATTTCGAATACTTAGAAACACCTGAGTTTTCACAATGGCAACTGCCTGAAGATGCTCAACCTCAGTTCTACCCAAATTTTGATATCCCAAGCGGTGAATTCAGTGGTGGTACAGGTCGTCAAGTGGATATTCGTCCGCCTCAACAGGTTCTTGAACTGATCCCAGGTGCTCGTGCTGAGCGTCAAAACGGTGAAGTGACACTATGGCTTCTTCGTGCTGAAGAAGCAGACCGAGTGTGGCAAACAGCGGTAGACATGCTAGCTCAGCGTGGCATTGGCATTCGTGAGCAATCAGAGAACGACATTGAGACCGATTGGGTAACTTGGGTTTCTGAGGACGAAGAAGTAGAGATTGGCAGCCGCTATTCTATCTCTCGTTTCCAAGCGAACAATCGCCATGGCTTCAAGATTAATCTGATTGATTGGCGTGAAGGTTCTGAAGAAAAACCTGTATCGGCAACCAATAAAGAGCGTTACAACGCGTTCCTAACGAACCTTGTGATGGCTAAGTACGATGAAAACCTTCGTGCTGAAGCTGCACTGAAAGCGCAAGAGTTAGTGAAACGTATCCCTATTTCAATGGGTGCTGACCGCAGTGGTTTCCCTGTGATCATCGCGCGTACGCCTTACAACGTATTGTGGCAACGCTTGCCTGAACTGCTACCTCAAATGGGCTTTGAGCTTGAAGAGCGTAACCAGTCTCAAGGTACCGTAAAAGCGAAATACGCAGCGCCTGATGATGAGTTCTGGGAAACAGTTGGCCTACAGCCTATTGACCTAGCGCCAGGTACATACACCTTCTTGTTTGGTGATCTTGGTAACCGTACGTCGATTAACGTAACGGATGCATCAGGTAAGCCAGTAGAAGAAGAGCTCTTGAAGTCAATGGTTCCGGTATTAGCACACGTTGCTGACCAAACCAAAGATAAGAAAGAAGCAAAAGCTGAATAAGCCCTGAGCTGATTTTGATAAATAAAAAAGAGGACACATTGTGTCCTCTTTTTTTATGTTCGTTCGTCAGCGTTTTATCTATCTGTTGTCTAATTTCTAATTAGGGATCACAGCGCACCTGACTTGTTGGGGCGAGCGCATCAAAGGCATTAGGTTAAGTGTCTTTGTTCTCTGTGGACTTATCTTCTTGAGCTTTCTCTTGGTTCTGTTTATCCAATTGATTGAGCTTGTCTAAGTCTTTCTCTGTTTTATTACGACCTGTCAGATCCATATTGGCGGTCTGTTTGAGCGCAGCAATATTACCCACCACAACGCTAACCACGATGATGATGATAACCCAAGGGTTTGTAAGCCACTCCAACATAAGCGCTCCTAATGACTGATATTCGCCACGAAGCACGCATAGATCTCGTCTAGCTGCTCCATAATTATCTCATACCCTAATATTGGCTTAGATTGGAGTTGCTTGCCAAGTAAAGTGGGAGATAACTGTGATAAACACAACTGTGAAACTTTACGGTGGCTAATATGCCAAGGTTCTATCGCAACACCGCCAAGGTCTTGGCTGTAAGGGAAGAAGAACCCATATTGAGATGCATTGGCAACAAGCCATTGGTAAAACGCCTGCTGGTGGCCAGTAAGGTATTCCCATGGCTCCAGTTGTAGCTTTGTGCCTTCAGGTAAGTGATTGCGAGCAAAGACGTCAAAGTCACAACCCCAATGATGACGACTCGCTCCAGGAAGCGCAGACCACCTCAGAATCGCCGACAACTTTTGCTGTTCACTGAGTGTTGAAGCATCCAGTGGTTGGCTTTCTGAGTCTAATATCGGTACTTCACCAGAAAATTTGCGGTTCCAAATCAGAGATTGCCTTTCATAGTCGCGAAAGCCACTGGCAATCTCCATTTTAAAACCAGCGACTTGAGCAGCTTCAATCAAATTGTTTAGGTCATCTTTGACATCACTGTGGACCAAGAAGGTCTTGGTGCCAATCAGGCTAGGTTCCAGATGAGAATCTGATTGTCCGGTAAGCTGCTCTGGTGTCATAACGCGTCTCTCAATAATTAGATGCTATCAATCGCTGATCAAAGAACTATTTAGCGAACAGGTTCACTAGTGTTCTTTCGTACATGTCGGTTAGCTTCTCTAAGTCAGCCACTTTCACGCATTCGTTAACCTTGTGAATGGTCGCATTAACCGGACCTAGCTCTACTACTTGCCCTTTCATGCGCGCAATAAAGCGTCCGTCAGATGTACCACCTGTAGTCAGTAGTGCTGGTTTTACGTCATTGACGTGACCAACAGCATCAACAATAGCATCAAGCAGTGAGCCTGCGTCGGTTAAGAACGGGTCGCCATTGAATGTCCATTTCAAATCGTATTCGAAATCGTATTTGTCGAGTGTATTTGTGATTCTCTCAACGATGATGTCGTTGTTTAACTCTGTGCTAAAGCGAAGGTTAAACTGAACATTAAATTCACCAGGAATCACGTTTGATGCGCCAGTACCCGCACTGACATTTGGTATCTGGAAGCTGGTCGGCGGGAAGTAGTCATTTCCTTTATCCCACTCGGTAGTAGCCAGTTCATTGATCGCAAGCAGAGAGCTATGTACCGGGTTGTTCGCTAGGTGAGGGTAAGCAACATGACCTTGTGTGCCTTTAACTGTTAGATCACCAGTGATAGAACCACGACGGCCGTTTTTCACGACATCACCAACGTACTCAGTACTTGATGGTTCACCCACAATGCACATGTCGATGTTCTCGCCACGAGCCATCAGTGCTTCAACAACACGTACAGTACCGTTGATGAAAGGACCTTCTTCATCTGACGTGATAAGGAAACCGATTGAGCCGGTGTGATCAGGGTGCTTAGCGATGAACTGCTCTACTGCAACGATCATTGAAGCTAGAGAACCTTTCATATCTGCCGCGCCGCGACCGTGTAGGAAGCCGTCTACGATAGTCGGTTCGAATGGTTTAGTGTTCCACTGCTCAATTGGGCCTGCAGGTACAACATCTGTGTGGCCAGCAAAAGCAAATAGAGGCGCTTTTGTACCACGGCGAGCCCAGAAGTTCGTCGTATCTTCAAATACCATCACTTCGATTTCAAAGCCGAGTGCTTTTAAGCGTTCAATCATCAGGTCTTGGCAGCCTGCATCTTCTGGTGTTACTGATTGACGGCTGATTAGGTCTTTTGCCAGAGCCAAAGTTGGGCTATCTGTCATCCTTGAATTCCTTGTTTAAATAAAACGTCTAGTCATTAATTGTTGAGCGCTGAATAGGGGAGGTTCAACGCTTTGTTATTTATTCTAATACTGCTAATTACGCAAAAATAGCGGCATATTGGTCAGCTTTAAAGCCGATGTGAAGCTTGCCATCAACTTTCAAAATTGGGCGCTTGATCATTGCCGGTTGTTCAACAAGTAGAGCCACTGCTTTTTCTTCCGTTAGCGTGTCTTTTTGTTCTTGAGTCAATTGGCGATAAGTCGTACCACGTTTGTTTAGCACCAACTCCCAACCAAGCTCTGAACAGAAGCTTGTTACTAACTCTTCAGTGATACCTTGTTTACGATAATCGTGAAATTCGAACTCGATACCTTCAGCTTCTAGCCATTTTTTTGCTTTTTTGATGGTGTCGCAGTTCGGAATGCCAAACATAGTGATAGTCATTATTCTTCCTTTGGGTGATTTTATTTCGTTGTTATGAGTTGAATCCTATCAGGAAGCTGCAATTCAGACAAAATAGAGTGAGGAATATTTCATAGAGTGAAAAAAAACAGTAAGAAAATGTCACTATTGGAGACTTATTGATCAGCCTCAACATGTTGTCAGCGAAAAAAGAAATAATTGAGTTGCACATATATAGGAGGTGTCAATGGAGTTGAGTCCTGTTTTTGCAAGGCGGCTATATTTAGCATTGTTAGTGGAAAGCCTTGATAGGCCAAATGTGCCTAAACTCATCGAAAAAACGGGTTGGCCTCGTCGTACTATTCAAGATGTACTCAAGGCGTTACCGGGGATCGGTATCGAACTTATGTTTGTTCAAGATGGGCGACGTCATAATGATGGTTATTACCAGTTATCCGACTGGGGGCCATTTGATAGTCAATGGGTTATCGAACGTAAAGGCGATATAGCAACAAGCCTTGGATTTAGTGCATAAGCCAGCGAAAGCTGGCTTTCTTTTGGGCGCCATAAAATCAAAGCATATCGAGATGCCGATTTACTGATTAATTTTCTTTCTTACACAGATAGGCTGTGCCAAGCATAGTGACGGAAGTACTAAAGTCTTGGGGAAGTGTGAATATAACGGTGTCTGCGCCTAATTCAATGGCGTTGAATTTTAACTCGTTCATTGCGCCTTGAATCAGAGTGTCATTTGGGAAGAATAGGTAGCTGTACCAGTGGCCTTCGCTGCCTGTGACTTCTCCTTTGTACTCGCACTTGTTGATATCAATCAGTCCGTGATAATCCATTTGTACTTGGTCAGCTTCGCTATGCGGGACTGTCGTCGGTGTCGTGCACCCTAATAATATGCCAGTCATAGCTAAAGCGACTAATTCCTTTTTCATACGTTTACCCTGCTATTTCATCAAATAAATCGCGAAACCTACCCAGCTTGCGATCAATAGTAACCACGGTAATTTACTGGTGTGATTTGATGTTGTTTCAATACTTGCGTCTACATTGTTCTCTTCGTCTAGATTCGCTTGTTGAGTTTGCTTCTCTTTCTGTACACGTTTCTTTGCTTTGTCAGCTTGGCGACTGCGTTCTTTTTGCTGTTTCTTGTAAAGTGCGATGCCTTTCTCGATACCCTGAGCAATCAACTTCGTTTGTTCTTTGGTTTGAGCTGGCTTTTGCGTCGCTTTGGCTATCTTCAGTGCTTCTTGTTGAGATTCAACAGACGGTGTATTAGTTTTCTTTTTCATACTGAGTTCGATAATTAAAACGGATTAGCCAATAAGATAACGCAAACCTAGTTAAGTATGAATGATTTGCGTTAAAGTGTTGGTTTGAAAATAAGTGAAAGTGAGATTTGTGCGGTACTCCATAGAACAATACGACAAACACGGCTTTTTGAAAGCCCCGATCTTATTATGGTTAGGTTGGCTATTTCTGGCGAAAGCTTTGGTCGTTTTCATTGTTGCGGGCGCAAGCCGAGAGTCGGGTACGGATATCCTCGAGATAATCTATCCTGACCACCAGATGTTTTATGTCGGAATCGCGTTGAGTGTCCCTAGCCTGTTATTGATGTGGCTGTTTGGGCTTAGAACACCAGATAGAAAGCGCCTAAATAAAGTCGTGTCTTGGGGGCGTTGGGTCACCATGATGGCTATCTTGGCGCAGGGGTCTCATACCATTTATTTAATCTATTTGGATAATGGATGGTTCCGTTGGTCAAATGGCATCACCCTGTTGTTGCTCCTATGGTTAGCGCTTTTTCTAACCAATAGTCATGCCGCTAGGGATTGCTTTAAAGTGGTTGAGCTCGAAGACTGATTCTCATCAAAACATTTGTCCCATTCACAATTATACTTAGAAGCTAAAAATGAAAGGATTAATCTATGCTTAACATCTCAAATGAGCAGCCTAACGTTCAAAGTGCTATCTTGCCAGAAGCTGGGCCTTTCGCTCTTTACGTTCAATTAAAAGTGAATGCTAACGCTGCTAACGTACTAGCAGAAATTCAAAAGATTCCTTCGCTAATCGAAGAGCTCAACCAAACTCAACCAGATGCGAACTTAACGGCGTCGGTTGCGTTCTCAAAAGCTTTTTGGGATAAGTTCGAGCAAGCTGCTCCGTCTGACCTCATTGATTTCCCTGCGCTTGGTGAAGGTGATGTCACTGCACCGAGCACATTGTCTGATGTTCTGATTCACTGTCATTCAAATCGACACGATCTGCACTTCTTCATCCTACGTAAATTGCTATCTGAAGTAGCTGCGGATGTTGAAGTAGTTGATGAAACGTACGGTTACCGCTTCCTAGATTCACGTGACATGACCGACTTCGTTGATGGCACCGAAAACCCGAAAGACGCACAGCGCGCTGAAGTGGCGATTGTGCCTGAAGGTGAATTTGCTGGTGGTAGTTATGTAATGGTGCAACGTTTTGTGCATAACCTACCTGCTTGGAACCGATTGAATGTATCGGCACAAGAGAAAGTGGTTGGCCGTACTAAGCCAGATTCAATCGAGCTAGATGATGTTCCTGCGGCGTCTCACGTTGGTCGTGTGGATATCAAAGAACAAGGCAAGGGCCTTAAAATTGTTCGTCACAGCTTACCTTACGGCACAGCAACGGGCGACCACGGCCTACTGTTCATTGCTTACTGTAACGTTCGTCATAACTTTGATGCGATGCTAGAGAGCATGTACGGCGTGACAGATGGTAAAACGGACCAATTGCTTCGTTTTACTAAAGCAGTGACAGGCGCTTACTACTTTGCACCGTCGACTGACATGTTGAGTGCATTAACGGTTAAGTAAATCGTCTCAAATAGAATCAATAAAGGGAGCCTCAGGGCTCCTTTTTTATTAAAGCTTTATATGAATTGGTCGATATAAGAGCAATCGTGAGTTTTATTCATCTTTTTGTAAGTGAAGGTCTATGGCTATAACTGTTAATACAAATGTCTCAGCGCTGGTGGCTCAGAGGAATCTGTCGAATGCCAACAACATGCTGAACCAATCTTTGGAGCGCTTAGCTTCAGGGAGTCGTATTAATAGTGCAAAAGATGATGCAGCTGGCTTACAAATTTCGAATCGATTAGAAGCGCAGATGAGCGGTATTGATGTCGCGGTTCGAAACGCCAACGACGGAATCTCCATTATGCAGACTGCAGAAGGAGCGATGAATGAAACCACCAATATCATGCAGCGCATGCGAGATTTGTCGCTGCAAGCGAGTAATGGTTCGAATAGCCAGTCGGAAAGGACGGCTATTCAAGAAGAAGTGACAGCTCTAAATGATGAGTTGAATCGAATTGCTGAAACCACCTCATTTGGCGGTAAAAAACTTCTTAACGGTAGTTTTGGTAGCACGTCATTTCAAATCGGTGGCAGTTCTGGTGAAGCGGTGCAGATAGGTTTGAAAAATATGCGCACCGATGACATCAACATGGGTGGATTTAGTTATGTTGCCAATGGCAAGGCAAGTGACTTGTGGGAAGTCAAATCCAACCAGAATGATATGACGATGTCATTTACCGACCGTTTTGGTCAGCCACAAGAGATCACCATCAACGCGAAAGCGGGCGATGATATCGAAGAGTTGGCGACTTACATTAATGGTCAAACAGATCTGGTTTCGGCTTCAGTTAATGATGAAGGGCAGCTTCAGATCTATATGTCTGGCGAAGACACGGCAGGCACGATCTCTTTTTCAGGTTCGTTAGCCAGTGAGCTTTCGATGTCGGCGGGTTATTACGAATCAGTCGATGACATCAATGTCACTGATGTAGGTGGAGCGCAGCGTGCTGTCTCTATTTTGGATACAGCGATGAAGTACGTGGATAGTCATCGCTCCGAACTCGGCGCAATGCAAAACCGCTTTGATCATGCGATTAATAATCTCGAAAATGTTCATGAGAACTTGGCGACATCCAACAGCCGAATCAAAGATACAGATTACGCCAAAGAGACCACTCAAATGCTCAAGCAGCAAATATTGCAGCAAGTGAGCACCACAATACTGGCTCAAGCCAAACAAGCGCCGAATCTTGCCTTAACCTTGTTAGGTTAATAAATCACTTCGAATCTTATAAAGATATTTCAGCTTAACTAAAGCCCTTTGGTTAATAAAAATACAAATTTCGATCGACTGACATCCCGACAACTTTAGCGTTTTTCTCATCTTTTTTTGATAATTTTACTGCCAGTCACGCTTTCCTCCCCTTTACCGCTATTTCTTTAATTTTGTTGTTTTTTTCCTAAAGGTTTCGGTATTCACGCCGTTATTAATAGTAACTTAGAGATAACTACTTGGTTTTCCGAGACGTCGGAAACCGCTATACCGGAAAATCAATTGGAGAAGTCACCATGGCAGTGAATGTAAACACCAACGTTTCAGCGATGACAGCACAACGTTACTTAAACAACGCAAACAGCGCACAACAAACATCAATGGAGCGTCTAGCTTCAGGCTCTAAAATCAATAGCGCAAAAGACGACGCTGCGGGCCTACAAATCTCGAACCGTTTGAACGTTCAGAGTCGTGGTCTTGATGTTGCTGTTCGTAACGCGAACGACGGTATCTCTATTGCACAAACTGCTGAAGGTGCAATGAACGAGACAACCAACATCCTGCAAC
>NZ_JAPNXR010000011.1:0-171290 GCF_030397615.1 Vibrio sp. 14N.309.X.WAT.E.F5
GATCTACACCAACTACAAAGCGAACTGGTGTGAATTACAGCCAGATTGACCGATGTATTCAGAAGGGCGGACAAGCTAGTCGAGCTTTCAATTCAATTAAAAATTAGTGTTTAAGACACAATGGTTAGGTGTGTTGCTCATGGCTTTGCTGCACTCGTTCTCTGGAGGGAAAATGAAAATATCTTTAATGGCAGCAGTGTCCGAAAACGGAGTTATTGGCTCTGGGCTGGATATTCCTTGGACGGTAAAAGGGGAGCAGTTGCTGTTTAAAGCGATGACCTACAATCAGTGGCTTATCGTGGGGCGTAAAACGTTCGATTCGATGGGTAAATTACCTAATCGGAAATATGCTGTAGTAACTCGCTCGAAAATTACTTCATCTGAGCCAGATGTTCTCTATTTCACGAGCATTGAGTTTGCGTTGGCTTATTTAACTCAAGTGACTGAACATGTTTTTGTATCTGGCGGTGGTGAAATATATAAAGCATTAATCGATCAGGCTGACACAGTGCACCTTTCGGTCATTCATAGCGACATTTCTGGGGATGTATTATTCCCTTCGCTTCCTGATAGTTTCAATCAGGTGTTTGAGCAGAAGTTTAACTCGAACATTGATTATACGTATCAAATTTGGTTAAAGGGGAAATCAACCGTATAGGGTGATCATCAGGACTCGACGTTTCAATCCTGCAGAGTCAACCACCAAAACGAATATGGCGAGTTACTATCACGTTAGTTTTTCGTTTAACAACTAAGTTGTTCACATCTTCACCATACTGTATTACCAAGAGGAATCATGGACAGTCGTATCCAATTAAATATTATTAAATACGTATTTTCAGAGTTGTCATTTATTGCTGTTGCACTGGCGCTTGTCTATTGGCTCTCAGGCGGTGATCATTCGTTACTGCAAACTATTGGGTTGATATATTGCGTCGCGGCAGCAGCAAAAATCTTAACGTTATGGTGGCAATTCCGCGGTAGCTCATTTGAAATATCAGGCGGTCATCTACGTTTTAATGGTTTTGCTTGCGACATAGCTTTGAAAAGTAGTTTCTTACCTCGTCAAATCGGGTCAGTCGTGAAGCTTTCTTATACTGTAGATACTATGCAAAAACGTAATATTTACCTTCCAAAATGTGTATTGAGTCCTGAAAATTGGACGTTAATTTTGAAACTACGAACATAGGAATTTGTTCCATGTTGATTCGGAATACCGCTATTCCCCACTTCTGATCTCAGTACCACAGGGGCGTAGTAGACCCTCGATAAGGGAGCCGATATTATTCTCTAGGCGTAAGCGTTAGAAAGAGCCTGAAGGAAGCCATGAAAATAACGACATTGGTAGATAATACCCGATTAGATGAAAGGCAAGATTTAGCCGTTGAGCGAGGGCTATCGCTGCATATTGAAACTGAGTGCTCAAAGATACTATTCGATATGGGAAGTGGCAGTACGTTTTGCCAAAATGCTGCTCTATTGGATGTTGATATTGAAGATGTCGATTTAGCCGTTATATCGCACAGACACCATGATCACTGCAATGGCACTGGCGCTTTTGTTGAGCATAATTCCACAGCGAAAGTGTATTTAAAAAACTGCGAAGAAAAGAATTATTACTTTCGATCTTATGGATTTAGAAGTGATGTTGGTATCAATGCAGAGCTCCTAAAAAATAATAATGATCGGTTAGTCTTCATCAATAAAACGACTGAAATTGCCCCAAATGTTTTTGCCGTCACAGATATCAACTCTAAGCATGAGAAGCCAAAGGGAAACCAATACCTTTATACAAAATCTCAAAGTGGATGGGAGCAAGATTCGTTCGATCACGAGTTATTATTGGTAATCAAAGAGTGTGATGGTTTAGTTATCTTCACCGGCTGTGCGCACAGTGGCGTTCTCAACATGGTTGATACGGCGATGGATCTTTTCCAAGGAGAGAAGATTAAGGCGGTTGTTGGGGGCTTTCATCTCGTTGGGTTACCACTATTCAATAGTATTGGCGGAACCAAGCAAGGCATCAAAGATCTCAGCATTGCACTATCACAATATCCGATTGATAAACTTTACACAGGGCACTGTACCGGCCAGAAGGCTTATGGTTTGTTGAAAGAAGTACTTGGAGACCGTCTGGAGGCGATGCCTACAGGCAGATGCATTGAGGTGTAGCTTCAAAGAGTACGCAAAGAAAAACGGGCAGTACATCAGTTCGATGTGGTTAGAAAAGGTGTTCAATCTAGAGTCAGGTTGATAGCTAAGCTCTGAAAAATGATTCCTATTGCTTGGCATTTTTAGCCCTTAATGGTTTTACTGCAAAGGTGTTTTACGTGAGGTTCAGATTTGTGTTGGTTTACTAATGAATTGGGCGTTATATTGGTCTTAGGAACACTATTAAACAGGAAGTAATATGAACTTGGATAAAGCTAAAAAACGTATCGCTAAACAGGTCAAAAAAGGCTTCAACGGTTATCCTAAAATTACTCTAGCGTACTACGGCGCTACCAAAGAATGCGCAACTGAAGTGGCTGTTCAATTCACGCTAGGCGAGGGCGATAGTGTCCAAGAAGAGCGCTTCTCATGTGAAACTGAAATCAGAGACAATGAGCTCATTCAAACAACCTTATTAAAAATAATCGAGAGAGCGAACGCTAACTCAGTGATCGAGATTGAAGGCGTCGCAGTTCTTTAGTTTTTTAGCAGCGCTGGCTGATGATGTGATGGTTTAAACTAGGCGGCAGTGCTGCCTAGATCTTAATGTAATACCCGTTAAGCTGTTTCTCTTTATCTCCGAGTTTGTGAAATCCTAGCTAACGCATTTTTGCCCCATTCGGTGTTAACGCAATTACTCAGTTGTAGATCGTGCCACTGAAATCGCAGTACTTTTCCTCATGTATGGTACCGAAAGAGCTATGCGCACTTTCTCCCATTTCCTTCCATCACTTAACAATTCCCGCTTGATTTCATATTTGCATATCTATGTGATACGTAGCTATGAAGAGTTCAATGGTAAACCAGAAAAAGTCAGCAAAATAGGGGGATTTGGCACCTAATCTACTTAGACGAATCTTGAATACCTTAGCTCTTGGTTGAGGTAAGGCTTATTTAATAAAGCTAAAATCCTTGGGATAAACATGTAAACCATCGAAATCACCTTTACCCAACTCTGCACCATTAGCTTTCGCTATTGCGTAAACCATACTCATGTGGAACAACATGTTAGGCACAATATACATATTTATGAACTCAGACTGACATAACTTTACCTCAGCAAAACCAGCTTTATCGGTGATAACTTTACTATCATCATATTTATTAATATCAGGAGCATTTTCTAGATAGATAACCGTTTCATCTATCTGATTTAAAAAGGCTTTTTCTCCGCCCTCGTCTTTATAGAAAGAAACCGTCTCAACATTTAATAATGGACAATATCCCCGCAAAGCAAAGTTAGATGCGATTTTTGCATGCATTTCTAGTGAGAACATGCCATCTGATAGAGAGTAATGATAAATAGTGGGTGGTACTTTGGACACAATGATTTTTAACTGTTTTAGATAGTGTGTTAGCATTTTTTTTGTTTCAGCCATAAATCCTCAAATGAAAAGCATCGTAAATTAACGGTGGTCGCTGTGTTTTAATATACCAGAAGTTATCCGAAGGGTAGATTCCGTCTTTCATCGCTAAATGATTTGTGCCCCAAAATGAGCCAGAGAGGGATTGAACTCTTTTTCAAACCCTGCAACTTACCTTACTTTTCCTCATACCTAAAGTTCCAACAATGTGGCTAAATTTTCTAATCCACAACAGACTGACTTTCAATCGTAGTTAGGCACAAATATGTTGTTCAACTATTTCTAAGCTATTGAGTAATAGAGAACTAAAGGGAAGTTTTTGATTGATAACGTGCTTTGAATCGAAAGCAACGTGTACTTGAACGTTTCTTAACTAGAAATTAGATCCAAACTGAATTATAGGTATACTTTTCAGTTGGTTAGATAGGGGGCTTGAGATATTCTGAATGCATCAATTCGTGCTGGCACGATATTAAAATGTTATATGCTTTATCAGTTCAGGAGAATAAATGGATATTTTAGTCGAACAAGAAGTCGAGCTTCACCAATACGAAATACGTCAAAGTCGATCTGATATTGAGCGCCTAATCCACCCAAGCTTTTCTGAAGTTGGTAAATCAGGCATCAGTTATGACTTTGCTTCTATCATTAAAATGATGAGTTCAGAAGAGCCTTCAGATGTTCGGATTCATTCGCAGAACTATGAATGTATTCAACTTGAGCTATCGGTTCAGCTTCTAAAGTATGAGTCAGCTTTGGTAGCAGCGTCTGGTGAAATAAGCGATTTTGCCAAGCGTTGCTCTATCTGGGTTTTTACCGGTACTTGCTGGCAGTTGAAGTATCATCAAGGAACACCATGTCCAGCTTTTGAACTGATGTAAAAATAGGCTTGGTGGTCGGGCATATAACAAGTCGTTCAAATCGGACGCATTACGGTTGCCGCCATTTTTGCTAAAAGGAAAAACAGAAAAAATAACATCACCCTACGCGGCGTTTAACGCGGCGTTAGTTTTGCAAAGGTAGATTATGGATCAATACGAAGAAAAAGCGCTTAAAGATATAAAACAGTACGGATGTTATATCCTCCATATCATGGAAGAGGATGAGTACCCAGGATTCTCTTATTCAATTGGTATAGAGAAAACAAGCAGTCAACCAGAGATAATAATCACCGGTTTAAATCAAGAAGTAGCACATTGGGTTGCAAACGAATACAACAATAGAGTTAGAGCTGGTGAGATATTTAAGCCAGATGAATACTATTCAGACTTCCTTGAAGGATTTGATATAACTTTCAAAGAAGTAAGTCCAGAATACTACGCTGAATACTTTGGTTGGGCTAACTGGCTTTACAAAGGCAATAATTTCAAAGTCCTTCAGTTCATCTATCCGGATACTTCTGGTGTTTGGCCTTGGGATTCTGAAGCATCCGCAAATTTTAAGTGGTTTTTACCTAAGTTATATGCAAACTAACAAGGCATTATGTTCTCCAGAGGAAATATCATATAGATGAAAAACGTAGTCCAAATTGTGTTTGTTTCAGGAAATCAGTTATTGCTTGCTTTTCGACAAAATACCGAAGCGTTTGATAAGTATTGGGGCTTTCCTTCTGGAAGAATTGAAAACGGTGAATCTTCAATAAATGCGGCAGAACGTGAAGCTTTTGAGGAAACTTCGGTGAATACTAGAGCATTGAACTTAATTGCCGAAATAGATGACCCTAGTTTGCCTATCCGCCATTACTTTTACTTCTGCCTTGATTAGGTTGGAAAAATAGAGAACGCAGAGCCTGATTTGTGTGGAGAGTTGCGTTGGTTTAATGTCAACGAGTTGCCGGAAAAGTGCACTCCAATAACCTATTTAGTAATGAAGGAAATAAAAGCGGCCTTGCATGAGAGTCAACAATGAACATAACAAGGCGTTATACGTTAAGGAAAGTTACGTGAATAAAGTAAGTATCAATGAAAAATTTGGTCTGTTCTCTGAA
This sequence comes from Vibrio sp. 14N.309.X.WAT.E.F5, assembly GCF_030397615.1. Lineage (NCBI taxonomy): Bacteria > Pseudomonadati > Pseudomonadota > Gammaproteobacteria > Vibrionales > Vibrionaceae > Vibrio > Vibrio sp. 14N.309.X.WAT.E.F5. Next base: position 5,563 of record NZ_JAPNXR010000011.1, read on the forward strand.
GAATGGACACCAAAAATCATAGCTGAATCCAACGGGCAACTGGTGAAAATTGCAAAAGGAAGTGGCGAACTTGTTTGGCATAAACACGATAACGAAGATGAACTTTTTATAGTATTCAAAGGTCAGCTAACTTTGATGATGAAAGCTGGAGATGTTGTTCTTAATCCGGGTGAAATGTATGTGGTTCCCAAAGGGGTTGAACATTGTCCTAAAGCGCAACCAGATACACACTTTATGATGGTCGAGCCATCTTCAACAGCACATACTGGCGAAGATAAAAGTGAAGTTACAGTGTCAGCCGAAGATCAAGTTTGGATTTAACGTATAACAAGGGCGTTAGATAATACATATGAACTTATCAGACATAAATCTTAGACCAAGAGATATCAGGCGAGTAGTTGAACCTGACTTGTATCGCATTGAATGGGATTCCGGAACAAACCGAACCAGTGAATGGGTTACGGTGTCAACAGAGACGGAATTCGATATTGCTAAGCTTCATACTTGGTTTCTGCGCAGAAAAAGTGGCTAATCAATTATGATTGCATTGGTATTGTACGGTTCGGTTACTTACCGTACGACAATATTACCTAACAATCTGTTTAAGAGTGATTCGCAATGCGTGGCATTTTCACTGTGCGTTGTGTTTAAGTGTTTATGGTGATATGCGGTGTTGCGTTGCTCACACCTTAACAGGGCATTATGCCGATGGAGTAATATGTCTAGGAACTGGAAACCAGGTAATATAGTTGAGATTCCCTTAAAAAATGGAATTTATGCATATGGAGTTATAATTGAATCTCCGCTAATAGCCTTTAGCACTCTATATTTTAGTGAGCCTCAAACTGAATTTGATACTCTATTTAATGAGTTATCGTTTAAAATTTGGGTTATGAAACATGCTATTAGTAAACGTCATTGGAAAGTTGTAGGGCATATTGATGTGGATATAGAGAAACCCGTGTTTTATAAGTTTGATTTAATTCCTAAAAGATACTCTCACTATTTTGATGACCAAGAGGTTGAATCCTCTCTTGACGAATGTATCGGCTTAGAGTGTGCAGCAGTCTGGGACCCTGAGCATGTTGAAGAAAGGCTCTTTGCAGTAAACTTAGGCAAAGAGAGTATTTGGGAAAAATCCCTTCGAGCAGAAAATCGGGCATGACAAGCATTTAAGGTTTCAAGATACTTTTTCTAATCTTGTATGGATGATTTAGAGCTATAGTTGTAAATTGATTTTGTTCAGACATGAGTCAAAACTTGCCTGTTGTTGGCTTCAAACATGTAGAATTATCAAGCTACAAATTTGCTACACGAAACCTAGGTTTAAGGTTTTGTTCTTAAGTTATTGAAATAAAATATTTTATGTTAATCGTTTTTCGCTTTAATGAGGCGTGAATACTCAAATTCAACATTGGTCTCGGGAGTAATTGAACGTGATCTTTTCTAGTTCGTCTAAATCTTTAGTTCGCGGTTCAGAGTTATGCTCTGAATTGGCCGTTTTCCTCACTGAAAAAAAGAGTGACTTTGAAAGCAAGTTAATCCCTGACCTTTCTCACATAGATCATATGGCTCACAACGCGAACGGTATAAAGATCGAAAGTGTGCATTACATAAAAGGTATTCAGTATCAGCTCAATTATTCGTTTGATTGGGAGGTCTTCCGTGGATGCTCTGACATGAATGAATCGGGAATAGAACGCGGGAGAGTATCATTTACTCTCGATGAAAATGGCTTTCTGAAAATCGACTTCCCTAACTACGATGAGCGAGATACGAGCGACGAGTTTTAGTCTAAATAGGTAATTTAGGTTGATTCATAATGCATGGCACTTTAGGGTTGGGTTTCAGTGTTAGTGGCGAACGATTAAGTAGCAACTTACTACTGATAGCCATTCATTCAAGCATTCGTTGGTAAAGGGAGTTATGGAAGAGTATTTAGAGCTAGACATGCTTACTCTGGAGGCAATCTCGAAAGAGGCTGGTTTTCCAATCGAGAGAGAAGTTTACTTAGCGTCACGGGCTGAATCCATTGAGCAAGGGCTACTTTTCGAATATCGCAGGAAAGACCAATTAATAGGATACACAACGCTGCGTAACTTGGGTGATGGGCGATGGTTTGTGCCGATGTTTGTTGTTCATCCTAATTACCGAAGCAAGGCCGCTTTTCTTGCGTTATTCCGTTCAATTGCCGAGACACTCAAGAACAATCAAGCGAATGTTCTGGTCAGTAATGTGTTACGCATAAACGAATTGTCAGTACAGTTTCACAAGCATCTAGGCTTTGAGATTACCCGCGAGAACCATTTAGGTTATGAATTTACCTTGGATTTGACGTCCGACGTGAAAGACAAATGGTCGAACTTTTTGAGGGTTCGTAGGTAAATCTGGAGAGCATTTACGTCCAAGCTAAGACGCTAAACGAGAAAGTTAAGAAAGTTAAGAAAGGTAATAGGACAAGAGTGACTACTGCTCATAGCTTCTCATCTGATGCTTCTTTTTGTTTGCCAGTCTACATTTATACGATTATGTCTATGAGTCTGTTGATAAAATCTTGTTGTTTGACTCGATTCACTGCTATAGCTAAATGTACTTACTAGATTCAATGGAATGCTAAAAATGAGTGACGTATGGATCCGTTAACGCAGGGCGTGTTAGGCGCTTCGTTGTCACAATCGGTGAGCAAAAAGCAGCACTTGGTGGTTGCTGGAGTTTTGGGTTTACTCTCTGGATTAGCGCCAGATTTAGATGCGTTTATTCGATCGCAGAGTGATCCTTTGTTGGCTTTGGAGTTCCATCGGCAATTTACTCATTCACTTCTGTTTATTCCCATTGGCAGCTTGATTTGCGCGTTGGTTTTACACCTACTGATTGCCAAAAGGCGTGGTCTCTCTTTTAAACAAAGTTGGCTGTATTGCGCGTTGGGTTATGGCACTCATGCTTTGTTGGATTCATGCACTACTTACGGCACTCAGTTGTTTTGGCCTCTCACCAACGAACGTTATGCTTGGAACACCATTTCGATTATCGACCCTGTCTATACACTGCCTATTTTAATCTTGCTTGTGTTTGCTACATGGAAACGAATCCCTTGGTTGGCTCGTGCCGCGTTTCTTTGGGCTTTGATTTATCCAACGCTTGGGATGATACAAAGGGATAGAGCAGAGGTTGTAGGATGGCAATTAGCGCAAGAGCGACAACATACGCCTATCCGGTTAGAGGCTAAGCCGAGCTTTGCGAATATCTTGGTTTGGAAAGTGGTGTACGAAACAGAGAATCGGTACTACGTAGATGCTGTGCGGGTCGGTACCTCTGTTAAGACATACCCTGGCGAATCAATCGCTAAACTCAACGTTAGCAGAGATTTCTCATGGCTCGATCCTGATTCTCAACAAGCAAAAGATATTGAACGTTTCCGCTGGTTCTCAAATGGCTATGTGGCACAAGATCCAGCGGATGAAATGCGTATTATCGATGTCCGGTATTCGATTGTACCGAACCAATTGAGAGCACTTTGGAGCATTAAATTGGAGCCATCGGTGGATTCAGAAGCGCACGTAAGTTATGAAACTCACAGAGATAATACACCAGAGTCCAGGCAGCTTTTCTTAGACATGTTGAAGGGTGATTGATGCCTTTGGGTTTTGGTCGCGCTAAAAGTGGCTTAATTCGACATCTGGTATAAAGGCGAATAATGGAAATAGAAAAGTATCATCGTGATTATTTACCTGCACTTAGGCAGTTATATTTAGATTCTCGATCTGCAACGTTTACGTGGCAAGATACCACCGTATTTGAACTGTCAGATTTTGAACGAGATACTGACGGCGAACAAATTTGGGTTGCTGTTGAAGGGAGCGAAGTATTAGGGTTTATCTCGATCTGGGAACCTGATGGTTTTATCCACCATCTTTTTGTTAGCCCTCATAAATTACGTCATGGAGCAGGTTCAAGACTATTGAATCTCAGTAAGCAACATTACTCTACATTGAGCTTAAAATGCTTAGTTGCTAATGAAAGCGCTACTGATTTCTACCATTCAAATGGTTTTGTGATTGCTTCAACTTATGATGATGGGCTAGACAGTTATCACCTAATGACGTTCTCTTCATAAGCTTCATTTTAGTTAAGAGCCATCCTATTCCCGTCGATTGGTTAGGTTATATGTACTAGTCAGCAGTAGGGCGGTAAATTTTGATGGTTGATTCTCAACATTTGTTAGGATTAATCGTTAAGGTTAACCACTAGTCGATAATCGTTATAAGTTTCGAGGGAATTATGAAACAGATCATCAAAGAAGCCATCGAATTACGTAAAGAAGCTAAGTATCAAGAATCTCGCTCTTTGTTAGAGACATTGCTAACCAACAGTCATTATGCGGCGAAAGCTCATTTACAGATTGCGTGGTCATATGACAACGAAGGTAAAGAGCTTGAAGCTATCGATCATTACCTCTTGTCTTTGTCTGGCGAGTTGTCAGCGACAGAACGCTTTGATGCTTTATTTGGTTTGGCTTCTACTTATCGAAGCTTGGGTCAATATCTAGAGGCTTTGAGTTATTTCGAGCAAACTCTGAGTGAGTATCCTGATTCAATAGAAGTTCAGCCTTTTTATGCTATGTGTTTGTACAATGTAGGGCGTCATAAGGAAGCGATGTCTATATTGCTCGACCTTTTGGTGTCGACAACAAATAGCGATGCCATTAAAGAGTATCAGCGAGCTATTTTACTCTATAGCAAAGACTTAGATAGAAAGTGGTAAGCGATATACACAGTAATACGCGCAAACCGAGGGAGAGGTTATGACAATGGCATTAGGCATCGCGTAGTTGTGCTGCCAACGAATTAGGTTGAGTAGGAACTATGGATAATTCCCACAAAATACGATTACACGATACTTTTTCAGCAATAGCTCCATTGAGCGAAAACGATGTGGAATTGGCTGTTCAATACTTCACGACTCAGACATACCAACCGAAAGAGTACATATTTCATAGTGGTGATTTGGTATCAGATGTTCACTTTGTTCTCGATGGGATCGGCCGGTATTTTTATATCGATGAACAGGGACATGAGCGTAACAAATCTTTGGTGAGAGTAGGTGGCGCGTTCACAAGTATGGGCTCATTGATCGAATCGAGTCCCAGCCCGTTTTTTGCTCAAGCACTGACGGAATGTACTGTTGCTTCAATACGTTATGAAAGTTTGGTTGAGCTATCGAGAAGTCACCGTAATTGGGGCGAGTACCTGCGTAAATTATTCGAACGTCTTGTGCTCAAGAAAGAGAGAAGGGAAGCAGGATTTCTCCTGTTGAGTGCTAAAGAACGCTACCAAGAATTCTTAACTGAATTTGGTGACGAAAGTAAGAATATACCGCTTCGCCATGTGGCTATGTATATAGGGGTTACTGACGTGACTCTATCGAGAATTCGTCGGGAGATGGGCTTAACATAGGTTAAGGTGAAGGCAATTCGGTTTTTATATGCTTGATGACTCTTTTAACGGAGTATCGAAATGAAAAAACTATTACCTCCCATTCTCTTCCTGATTTTCGTCATTAGTATGAGCTTAATATGCTGGTGGCTTGGCTCTCCTCATCACATGCTTTATCCGTATAACCTAGCTGGACTGGTTGTCATTGGTGTTGGGCTTTTACTGGCGATGTCTGGCAAGCGACTATTCAAAAAACGAAACACAAACATCATGACGTTTGATGAGCCAACCCTATTGGTAACAGAAGGGGTCTATAAGTACACTCGAAACCCAATGTATTTGGGGTTTGTTGTTTCATTGTTGGGTTTTGCAGTACTGACCGGTGCCGCGAATTCCTCTTTTTTGCTTACGGCGATCTTTGTCCTTGTGACTGACCGATGGTACATAAAATTTGAAGAACAAATGATGCGCGATAAGTTTGGTCAAGACTACGAGGACTATTGCCGAAAAGTTAGGCGGTGGTTCTAAATAGCAATATACGGTAACTAAACAAAATATAGTGCGTCTAAGTTGATTCATTATGCTCGGTATTTATCTTTGAGTTTTCCTCTAACGGTTGATGTCGATTGCTTGTAACATAAAAGGAATAACGGCTTTGGCTGAATGCCTCACTTTAGGAGCATTTTAGCGAGGTATCGTCTTTCACCATTTCGAGGTTTTTATGTTTGAATTTAAAACCGTGGGTCTTTTCGTTTTAACGGCAATAGCAGAGATAGTAGGTTGCTACTTACCTTATCTGTGGCTTAGGCAAGACAAGAGCATATTACTTTTAATCCCTGCAGCGCTAAGCCTAGCAGCGTTTGCTTGGTTATTAACGCTTCATCCGACAGCAACAGGCCGTGTTTATGCCGCGTATGGCGGTGTGTACATTTCAGTTGCACTGGTATGGTTGTGGCTTGTTGATGGCGAAAAGCCGACGATGTGGGACTTGGTTGGTGGATTAATAGCACTCTTTGGCATGGCGATCATCATGTTTGCCCCCAAGCATGGCTAAAAAAACATGCTAAACCACTCCTAAATGTTGCAAGTATTGCTTCGCTTGAAATACGTAAAATTCATCACTATCTCGGAGAGAATATGGACGTTGATTGTAAAATCGTAGCAAGTAAAGATAGCCTAAAGTACCGTGCTGTAAGGCTTGAAAGCTTGAAGTTACACCCTGAATGCTTTGGTTCAGGTTACGAAGCTCAATCGCAATTGCCGACTCTGTATTTTGAGGGGCTTATTGAAAGCGGCAATCAAGAAAGTGTCATGATTGGTGCTTATGTCGGTGAGGGTTTGGTTGGCTTATGCGGTTTAACACCAGTTGGTGGGAACGCTTTAGAAATTATTCAGATGTATGTCTCTGTAAAATTCAGAGGGCAAGCCATTGGGTCCAAGATGTTGGCTAAAGCTAATACAATTTTAGAGTCACGCTCTGAAAAAGAGTTGAGACTGACTGTCTTTGCCAGCAATGTCGCCGCTATTAAGGTTTATCAAGACTTTGGTTTTGAAACTAAGACCACCGATGGAAATGAGTTGGTGATGACTTTCCAGCCATCAACCTAACGCATCAACATGTGTTATGTAGAATTCTAATGTGTTCTCTTTTTGATGCTTCTTTCGAATCGAAAAGATTACCTCTGACGAGAAAACAAGAGCTTCTAAGGATTTATGGTGACCTTGAAGGTCTAAATTATCGAATTGCTGATGCCACTTAACCAAATGGTGCCTTGAATATGATGTTAGAGATTTGATTGATAAACTGATATTGTGCAGTTCGTTTTATATCTTCGCTTGGTTTATATAAATGTTTGATAATAAATACATTAAGCACCCGCATAATTGCGAAAAGTGTCAATGTTTGACTCCGCATGTTCCTGTCAAAAAATCTGAAGATTCTGCATTAGAGGTTAAGCAATCTAGCTTTCATATCTTATTCGAGTATTTAACGACTTTGTTGTTTAAAGGTGATTCTCATGCCGGGTCATTCCACCTTGATCACGAAGAAGAATTTAAGTGTGAAAAGTGTGGAGCTAGATCGTGGCATTGATGCTTACTAACAAGTTTATACTGGTGTCTAGGAAGTACGACGGTGATTGGCCGTTTTAAAATGATGTATTCGAAGTAGTTCTGGAGTCGCCAATTTGTATTGTGCTCCAGTCTGAAATTTATAAGTATTTGGTCATAAAATGAAAGTTATATCTCTACTATCAGCCTTGGTTCTATTAGCTGGCTGTTCTGATGCTGTTACAAATCAATACGCGACATATGCAGAAGCGCAACAGGATAACTTGTTCGAAAGAGGGTGGTTACCTGATATTTTGCCTGAATCGACTATTGATATTGAGGTGGTTAATAACCTCGACAATAACACCTCGCATGGTGGTTTTTTGATTGAAAAGTCAGGCCTTCAGGCTTTCTTGCAACAAGTGAAACCGACTGACTCAGACAATCAGTATCGTTTCGTTGAAGGTGACCATGTTTGGACTTTCACCGTTAACAATGATGGTTTGGTGACTTATAAGTTGGGTGACTTATAGGGTTGATAGCTTTTAGGTTAGGTAATTTATAGGGTCGATGACTTATAGAATGGGTTGCTAACTAAGCCGGAACAAATGGCTAATGGAATACGACTGACTGTTAAAATGGCTAAACATGCGTGAGTAAATCACGATGTTTAGCCATTTTTTATTGCATTAGATAAGTATCTATCGGGATTTTACCAATGAATTGGGGCCCGACGAAAACCTATCGAATTAACAATAGAGGAACGGAACTGTTCGACAGAACTTTGGTGGTATTACTTCCTACAAAAAACTGTCTCAGTTGAGAATGCCCATAAGCACCCATCACCATCATGCCAATCTCATGCTGTTGTTGGTAATCGATAAGTGCTTTATCGACTGCACCGGTTAGTGAGGCTGCGGTTACTCTGATCCCTGATTCTTCGAGTTGGACTCTTGCCTTCTCGAACGCGGCGTCTTTAGTTCCGCCATCATCAATCATCACCAAGTGGCAATCTAATCCTTTTAGCAAAGGGGTTTGAATTGCCTTGTCGATCAGCTTCTCGCTAATGGCACTGCCATCAAACGCAATCAGGTATGAGTCTGGAAGCTTAAAGCCTTCACACACAACGAGTATATGAGATTTAATCGAGCGAATGACGGTTTCAAGTTGCGAGCCGACCGAGTGAGAATCCCCTGATCTGCCGATAACCAACACACGTAACTCTTCTTCAAGATCCAAGAGTCCTTCTAATAAACTGCCGTGACGCTGCAATTTGCTCACGTCTTTCACGCCTTGGTTTAATGCCCATTTTTGAGCCTCTTCCAGTAACGTATTACCGTGTTTTAGCATGATTTTACTGCGTGCTTCATCCAGCTCGGCCAGCTCTTCAAGTAACTCTTCTTGGCTCCCTAAACCTATTTGGCCAGAGAACTCACTCACTACGGGCTGAGTCGAATGATCCAAAGCGTGGAATAGAACCAATGGAGCTTCTACTTTGTTCGCAACCCAAGCACTGGCTTCGCAGGTGGAAGTTGTTGAGTTAGCGCCATCAATACAAGCGATTATATTTTTCATGTGTTTTCCTTAATGTCCGGCTAATAACTTTTCAACTTCTTCGGGTTTATCGTGCACGCCAAATTTGTCGACAATGGTACGTGTAGCTTGGTTCATTCCTATCAAGTCCACATGTGTACCTTCACGGCGAAACTTAACCACCACTTTGTCTAATGCTGAAACGGAGGTGACGTCCCAAAAGTGTGCTGCCGATAAATCTATCGTCACAGATTCAATCACTTCTTTAAAATCAAACGACTCAATAAACTTATCGGATGAAACGAAAAAGACCTGTCCGATAACGGTATATCTGCGGCTGTTTTGTTCCGTGTTGTCATTTTTGATGACCATCATTCGACTGATCTTGTTAGCGAAGAACAGTGAGGCAAGCAGCACGCCAACAAGTACGCCAACGGCTAAGTTGTGAGTAGCCACAACAATAATGACCGTAGCAAGCATCACAATGTTCGTCGATAAAGGGTGCTTCTTTAGATCGCGAATAGAGCCCCAAGAGAAGGTCCCGATCGCGACCATGATCATCACAGCGACCAATGCTGCCATTGGGATTTGCTTTAGCCATGGGCCAAGAAAAACGACCATAATCAATAAGAATACACCAGCTGATAGCGTCGATAATCGGCCGCGACCACCTGATTTAATATTGATCATTGATTGCCCGATCATCGCACATCCAGCCATACCACCTAAGAAACCAGTAAAGACGTTAGCAATGCCTTGCCCTTTACATTCTCGGTTCTTGTCACTGCTGGTGTCGGTAAGGTCGTCAACGATCGTCGCTGTCATCATCGATTCCAATAAACCTACTACAGAAAGTCCAACGGCATAGGGGAAAATGATAAACAAGGTTTCTAAGTTGAGAGGTACATCTGGCCATAGGAAGATAGGCAGAGTGTCGGGTAAGTTCCCCATGTCGCCTACGGTACGAATGTCAATATCGAACCACATTACGATCGCAGTAAGGATGATGATGCACACCAAAGGAGAAGGGATTAATTTGCCAATAACAGGAAGGTAAGGGAACAGGTAAATGATCCCTAGGCCGCCAGCGGTCATCGCATACACATGCCAAGTCACGTTGGTGAGTTCGGGCAGTTGAGCAAGGAAAATTAAGATAGCGAGGGCATTTACAAAGCCAGTTACGACAGAACGCGAGACAAACCGCATGAGGCTACCAAGCTTCAAATATCCTGCCAATATTTGCAGAACACCGGTCAGCACGGTCACAGCCAATAAATATTCTAGGCCATGTTCTTTGACTAAGGTGACCATTAATAATGCCATGGCTCCAGTGGCGGCTGAAACCATCCCTGAGCGGCCTCCGGTGAAAGCAATTACAACAGAAATACTGAAAGAGGCATACAAGCCAACTTTAGGGTCAACGCCAGCGATGATAGAAAAGGCGATGGCTTCAGGGATTAAAGCAAGTGCAACAACGAGACCGGCAAGTAGGTCTCCACGGATGTTCGACATCCAATCAAGTTTGATATTTTTGTACATTGAATTCTCAATTTGGGCACGGCAAAACGCACCAGAAATAGATCTGGGGTACGGATGAGTGCTTCTTTGATAAAATTTTGGCGCGAAAAAGCAGCCTAAGATAGGCGGATAATTAACAAGCGCAAAGAGTGAGCAAGATACTAAAGGTTAGTACTAAGCTTCGGTTAGCAGTGAGAGCTATAGGGGGGATGGAACGTTTAAGGCGGCGTAATTAACACAGGTATTAATATCCTCTCGTTGTATTTTAAAAATGGTCACTATACGCCGATGTATTTATTTAACAATCGCTGGTGGAATGAGTCCTGAGTACGTCAGTGTAAACTTAAATTCCATTTTTCGACGCTTTAGCTTTTCGTCTTATGGCCTACAAGAGCTCTTACTATCAAAAGAATGGGCGTATATGGTTCAAGAGGAGACGAAGTGAGTAAATTTGCATCTCCCACATAACGAGCAAAAAAAAAGAGCAGCGAAAGTGCTGCTCATTGAGGTGACTATAAGTAACGACTTCTCAAGTGATCTTTGAAGTACTGTGCATTCAAGGTTTCACCCGTAGCGCCTTTCACCAAATCATCGGTGGCCAGCAGGCTGCCTTTACTCCAAATGTTTGATTCTAACCAAGTGAAGATAGGGGATAGATCACCGCTTTCAATTACTGAGTTCACATCGACCGTCTTCTTCATTGAAGCCATGAACTGAGCCGCGTACATCGCACCCAATGTGTACGATGGGAAATAACCAAATGCGCCGTCTGTCCAGTGGATGTCTTGCATACAACCGTTAGTGAAATTACCTTGAGTGCTGAAACCAAGGTATGACTGCATTTTAGTATTCCACAATTCTGGAACATCGGTGTGTTTGATGTTGCCGTTGATCAAGTCGCGTTCAATTTCGTAACGCAAGATAACGTGTGCAGGGTAGGTCAGTTCATCAGCATCGACACGGATGAAATCTTTCTTCACTCGAGTGTAGATCTTCTGGAAGTTCTTCTGCTCAAACTCAGAACCAGAGAACTGCTGTCCCGCTAAGTTTGCTAAGTGCCCGATGAATGGGTCGCTTCGGCCAACTTGCATCTCGAAGAACAAAGATTGAGATTCATGGATACCCATCGAGCGCGCTTCACCAGCGGGTTGGCCTGCCAGATGTTTTGGTAAGCCTTGTTCATAGCGTGCGTGCCCAGTTTCGTGGACGATCCCCATCAATGATTGAACGAATTCAGCTTCGTCGTAGCGAGTCGTGATACGCACGTCTGAAGGCACGCCACCACAAAATGGGTGAACACTTTCATCTAATCGGCCATGTTCAAAATCGAACTGAAGCAGCTTCATCACTTCTAAGCCAAGTGCTTTCTGTTTTTCAGTCGAGTAGATGCCAGATGGCGCGTTAAATTGCTCGCTCGATTGCTTTTCGATCACTTCGTCAATCAAGCTTGGTAGCCATGTCTTAACGTCTGCAAACAAAACATCAAGTGAAGCAGAGCTTGTGCCCGGTTCATAGATATCAAGCATGGCATCATAAGGTGTTAGGTTCGCTGCGTCTGCGCGGATCTGCGCTTCTTCACGAGACAGTTCAACCACTTCACGCCAGTTCTTTTCGAACCCAACCCAGTCGTTGTTACCACGTTGACTGCGCCATGCATGTTCACACTTTGAGCCTGCTAGAGATTTAGCTTCAACCAACTTTTCTGGGAGTAGGTTGGCTTGTTGCCATTGGCGTTTAATTTCACGCAGAGACGATTGTTGTTCGTTATTTAGCGCTTCGTTTTCAGCGTCTGAAATCCAATCGCCAAGCTGTGGTTGAGTCATTAGCCCGTGAATATGAACAGAGAGTTCGGCCATCGCTTCACTGCGAGCTTGATTGCCACCAGATGGCATCATTGAAGCTTGGTCCCAACCACAAATCGAGGCTAGGTGTTGAAAGCGTGAACATTTTTGAGAGTGTTCGACTAGTTTTTTGAATGCGCTCATTTGACTACTCTTAATTTGGTTTCTTTAAATGATCCCTAAATTTCTTTTCGGTTAAGGTTCATCTCTCATGTACTTTGATTATGGCTTTGCTTTTTAATGCGCTGTACTTCGTAGTCGAAGATCTAGCGATAAAAGCAGGAAGCGATACGATGCCTTGAATTTACTATTTCTTAACAAATTAAACTGTTCCATTGTGCACAAAATCAGTGACTTGTATAGCAGATGGCAATTGTTGCTTGCGAATTGTTCAGATACACGGTATTGATGATAGATCGCTGAACAAGAATGACAATGATATGGATATTTTGAACTTTGAGGCATTTCTAATTGCCATCACTATTTTAACGCTAACGCCGGGTTTAGACACGGCATTGGTGATTCGCAATACTAGCCGCTCGGGCTTAGCTGATGGCTGTATGACCAGCTTTGGTATTTGTGGCGGCCTTTATGTGCATGCCTTTTTCTCTGCTGTGGGGATCTCCGCGATTCTTGCTCAATCTGCTGAACTCTTTCAAGCCGTTAAAATGGTGGGTGCGGTTTACCTGATTTGGCTTGGCTTAAGCAGTTTACGCGCTTTGATGAAAAATGGCGGCGGGATGCAGGTTGGGGAGCAAGCTAAGCAAGCATACAGTGCCAAGCGCTCTCTACGCGAGGGCTTCTTATCTAATGTGCTGAACCCGAAAACGGCGGTTTTCTATTTGGCCTTTTTACCTCAATTTGTAAACCCAGAAGGTTCACCTTTATTGCAATCCATGGTGATGGCGTCGGTGCACTTTATGATTGCGATGGTGTGGCAATGCAGTTTGGCTGGGGCTCTGAACTCCGCTAAAAACTTGCTTAAAAACGCGAGCTTTATGAAGTGGATGGAAGGTGTGACGGGCATGGTGCTGGTGGGGCTTGGCGTTAAGCTTCTGATGGAAGAGCCTGCGTAGTTTTCCTTTTCTGTCGCAGATGAATAGATGAATAGATGAAAGCCCACGACGTATCGTGGGCTTTTTTGTTATTGGTAAACCGAGTGTTAGATGTGAGCCACTGTGTTATTCAACAACGCTAATGTTCATCTCAGCGCCTTCGAAACCTAAGTCACTCAACTCATCTGCATTGAAGTTGGTGGTAACTTCGATATCGCCAATGCGCTCAGTGGTTTCGTTGACTGAATCAACACTTCTTTTGCTTCGAACACTGTTGGTAATTGGCGTTGCTTGTCCAATCTCAATGGTGCCTGCAAATTGAGATTCAGCCTTAAAATCGCCAGATACGTAAGAGTGGAATGGGCGTAAGCTTCCTCCAGTCGCGTACTGCATGCTCGATAAACCGGCTTCTTTGATCGCCCAGCCCCAGTCCCACCATTTCGTTTCACCTGGGATGTATCGGTGATCCCATTGGTAACGAATATCGGCTGATTCATTGCTGCTACGGCCCATAGTGAAGGTGTGAGCTTTGTAAGGGCGGTTGTCTGGATGGGTGTGCCATGCGTTACCACCCCAACGTAGGAAGCCGTTGAATTCAACATCGTAACTGATGTCAGCGTTGAATCGGTAAGGATAAGAGATGGTTGAACGATACAACTCAACTCGAATCGGAAGCTCTGAATTTGCCGGAACCATAGGACGAGCTTGAAGTGTTACTTGCTCGCTAGTGGAGTTGCCATTGGTTTCAGCAAAGCTCTGGTTCGCTTCTAACTTAATCGTTAGCTTAGTCTCGCCAACCAAAGGCCACTTGAATGTATTCTCTGTTTGAACACTCTCAGAGAACCCATAGCTATTCGTTTTCGACCAATTTGTAGACTCATCGACTTTCAGATCGACAACGACTTGTTGCGCGATGTTACTTCTGTTTCTTGCCGTTGCATAAACGGTCTTAACCAGTTCACGATCGGACTCGACGACATCGCCGTGCCAAAAATTATTGTCGTTAACCGTGTAGGTGAAGTTGTCGACGGTGATCTTAGTTTTTTCCCCACAGCGATAACCATCACAAGAACCACTGTTGTTGCCTTGTATTACCCAAGAGTCACCTGAGCGTTTAATCGTCATGTCCTCGCCAACATACTGACTATTATTCCCGCCAACCCATGCATAACCTAGGTTGTGCGCTAGATAGCTAAGAGGACGTACAAAATCATTGCGGTTGTTCACTAAGTCATATTCAACATCTATCTCGCTGCCTTCTGGGACGGCTTTAGCAGAGTAGTTTGGAATTTCAGATTGGTCATTGTTCGGGTAGCAGAACGTTGACCCGCTGTTTGATTGTTTAATTTCGCCATGATAGCCAGGCCCCATGATCACCCAGTTTCCTTTCAACCCTGTGATCTGCCAAGTGCCCATACGAGCAACCAAAGCACTCTTCTGTTCTTCAGCCTCATAACGGTCTAAAGGACGATAACCAGAGCGACATACATCTTCACCAAGTTGGTCGAACACTATTTGGTCTGGGTAAACCTTTGCATTCACACCGGTAGATAGAACAGACAACACTGCGGTTGCTAAGAGACTTCTGTTTATATTAATCATTAACAATTCCCTCGTTTGTAATTTTTCTATTTTGATAATGTTTTGTGCGCCGTGCAGTTAACAAGACCAATTCACTTTTTCATGTTGATAAATAGATAGATACTGAAAAGGGTTGAATTAAATTACCGAATCAATTCAATAACTTGTATTGCTAGAAGTGTTTCTATGGTGAAATTGTATGCAACTGGAAGTCAATTGTTTGATGGGGCTCAAACCGTTTTTAGAAAAATGAGGTGTTATTCTCGCGACTTTAACGTCAAATTATTTTGACGTTGTTTAATCACATGTGAGGTGAATGAGTAAGTACAATAGGAGACATATTATTCACATCGCCTACAGCTTTATGTTGATATGTGAATTAACAATAACGATATAAATTTAACTTAGGTTTTTAAATGCAATCAGTTGTTTTAAACATCCGATTAATCGAATGTTTAAATGTGAGAGTTACTTACTGACATAGTCATAAAAATAACCATCCGTTTTTTATGTGTAATATTTAGGATGGTGTTAATTAAACGTCGATAAATTCAGTTGGTAGCCAAATGACGATAAATTATCGTTTAGCCAGTAGTTGTGTTCGGCCCGTATTACACGTTCGAATAATGGCAAATAAATCATTCGAACTTAAGACATCAACCTTCAACGTTAATGGATCATTGTTGATGAGTAGATAGGGCGACAATAAGCTGTCATTCATTGTTTTACTTATTTTTTGTACTGAGACTAAATCAATGGTGCCAGATATTGAAAAGAAAAGTGATTGAGAAGGGCCAGCCTCACCTCTAAACCTTAGAACAATAGGGTCGGGCATGTTGTCATCTTGAACCGACATCAGGTGCAGAACTTTGTTGTTACTTATTTTGGTGAGCCCATCGGTACGTAATACATTTCCATCGAGTATGAGGTCTACCACGCTATGTTGGTAACGGTGCTCTTCTTGCGGTGGAGAGTTAGGAATACTCCATATGCCAACCAATAGAGCTAACGCGGAAAATAGAGCAACAAATGGCATCATAATTGGCCTCTCTCTAGGAATAACGCTATCTCGCTACTCGCACGATCTAGTTGCGTGGGTGTGTAAAAGATATTGACGGACTGGCGTGTTTCTTTATTGAGTATTGAAAGCTCAGAGTAGTCAGGCTCTTCGCTAATGTATGCCACGCAATCACATTGGTATTTATAGAGAATGGCTTCGAGTTCAGGGCTCATGGCCATCTCAGACTCTTGGAACACTTGTACCTGACCAACCCAGTGTTCATTGAGTCGGTTGACTGAGTTGATATCGCCAAGGCTTCTGTCGTGCACCTTAGCAAAAGCCAACAGCGCTGATGCAAACAGTAAACAACCAGTTGTAAAGTAACACAGTCTATTTCTGTGTGATCTGATTTTCTGGTGAGCAGGCGACGTTGGTTTAGGTATAGATTCATGGCTACTTGCAATAGAGTTCGCAATACTGCTGTTATCGAGTGGAACTTGATCGCTCACTGGAGTGAGAGGAATCGTGGTTCCGCTTTGTGGTTGCGACTCAATAAAGACGCAATCATCGATAAGGCGGTAACCAACCTTTGGTACCGTCACGATTGGCGTCTCTTTGATGCCGAGCTTCACGAATCCTTGGCGGAGTAAACTGATGCATTTCGCAAGTGATGTATCACCAATGAATTCGCTTCCCCATGCGAAACTAATGATCTCTTGCTTATTCACAATCTCTGGTGAGTTTTTAAGTAATAACTCTAAAACACGAGTCTCACGATATCCTATTTTAATAGAACGTTCGTCGTTATAAATACGGTTTTTAATTGGGTCGAATCTGATCATATAGCCAACGCTTTATTTTTATTATAATTCTCTCAACAATGTAGATGACTATAAACGGACTATTATATGAATTAAAGTCACATGTTTTATTCTAGTGATTTTTTGTGTGGTAGAAACAAAACGTTGTTTATTCGTTTATGACTAAAAACGGCCATTTATACATAATCTGTTAAATATAAGTAACATCTAATTAAGAGTTGGTTTTATTAGCTTTCTATGAGGCATATTAATTCGCACAGCGGCCTAATTAATATAATTTTATATGTTAGGGGATAAGTGTTCGTCATGATTTTTTTAGTTTAACGTTTGAATAAATATAAAAAAGCCCGCATTTTAATGCGGGCTGTATTCAATCAATTCAGGTTACGCTTTAACGGCTTCACAATCACTCGAAGAAGTTAAAGGTTTGAAGAAGAGCTTTGTTTCTTCGATGACGACGCGACGTAGCAAGATCAGGCCGATTAGGTTTGGAATTGCCATTAGGCCGTTCACGATATCGGCCATCAGCCAGATCATGTCGAGCTTTAAGAAGGCACCAGAAGCAACCAATGCAATGAAGATGATCTTGTAAGGCAGAACCGCTTTAGTACCCAGCAAGAAAACAACACAGCGCTCACCGTAGTAGTTCCAACCTAAAATCGTGGTAAATGCAAAGAAGATTAAGCCTACAGAAACCAGCATTGGACCGAGCGTATCTGCATTTAAACCGACAGCGAATGCATGAGTGGTCATCGCAGCGCCAGAAAGATCAGTCTGCCAAGCGCCCGTTAAGATAAGAGCCAGACCTGTCATGGTACAGATGATGATGGTATCGAAGAAGGTACCTGTCATAGAGACAAGACCTTGTTTCACACATGAGTCCGTTTTTGCTGCCGCCGCCGCCATTGGTGCGCTACCAAGGCCTGATTCGTTCGAGAACACACCACGAGCGATACCTGATTGGATAGCAAGCATGATGCTCGCACCAAAGAAACCACCGGTTGCTGCCGTGTTGGTAAACGCAGAGGTCACAACAAGGGTAATAGCATTGAGTAGTTGGTCTGCATTGGAAACCAGAACACTCAAACACGCGACGATGTACATGACAGCCATGGTAGGAACGACTTTTCCTGCCACCTTAGCGATAGATTGAATACCACCAAGGGTTACCACTGCCACCAATATTGTAAGAACGACAGCAGACATTTCACGCGAAGCACCAAAGGAAATTTCAGTCGCGTCTAAGATAGCGTTAACTTGTGGGAAGGTACCAATACCGAAGCAGGCAACACCCAAGGCGAACACAGCGAACATCACCGCTAAGACTCTTGAGCCGACACCGTATTGCAAGTAGTACATTGGGCCGCCAACCATTTCGCCATTGCTATCGGTTCTACGGTATTTAACAGCAAGTAGACATTCTGCGTATTTGGTTGCCATACCAAAGACAGCAGCAAGCCACATCCAGAATAGGGCACCAGGGCCACCAATCTTGATTGCGGTCGCTACACCTACGATATTACCGGTACCAATCGTTGCAGAAAGCGCTGTACACAAAGCGGCGAAGCTTGATACGTCACCCGTACCAGATTTGTCTTTGCTAAACACCATTTTTAGCGCAGTTGGAAGGTGTCTAAACTGGAGTAAGCCTAAGCGAAAAGTAAAGTAGATCCCCGTTCCCACTAGCAGAATAAGTAGTGGTGGTCCCCAAACGAATTGGTTGATGGTTTGTAGTGTAGCTTGTAGGTGGTTCATAGTTTCCCCTTAATAAATTAAAAATTTAAGGAGAAGAGGGAAGGCAGTGCAGATCACAGGGATCGATAGCACTACTTAATACATACGGATTTCTAGATAGAATTCTTTTGTTAATTAAGGCTGTTGCTTTCCACTCCTCTGTCCTTTTGCCTGAGAGTTTCACTTAGCGAATCACTTATAGATAAGTAACGGGCACTAAGCTTGCTCCTTCGGCGACCGATCTAACGGTTCTCTCCAGAGGTTCCTCCAACGACAGTCCTCACTTTTCTGGATTTCTCCAGCATAAAGCGCCTGAAAGATTTACTTCTTCGGCGGGTTAATCTAACTAAATGTTAAAATTTAGTTAAAAACCACTCTCCTGCAGTCTTCATCGGAACAATTACCTAAATAATTAGGTAATCTGTAGGCGTATCCTAGATCATATAAAATGTGATGTCAGCTACAAAATATCTGTTTGCTCAAATGTTGTTCAACTAAATGATCAAACAACGAGTCTCTGACGTAACTTGCTTATTTAAATGGTATAAAATAGAGAAACAAGGAGGAGTTATGACTCGATTAATAGCGATTGTTTTTTTATTGGCTTTGGCATTTGTGCTGTTTCGTTACCGGACAAACGAAAAACTGCAAAAATGGGTAGTGATAGTTATCGTTAGCAGCTTCCTTTTGTATACTGCCAGCTTGATGATTTCGGAGTTAACTCGTTAAATCTGTCTGTGAACAGATAGGATGAACGTGTTAGCAAAGCTCAAGTGCTTCTGACTTGAGCGATAGGTTTAACTGAGCCTACACTATCAGTATTGGCATTGGTGCCAGTGACCGCGTAACGTTAAACATTTTTTTGGGAGTACCCGCTAGTGAACCAGCAATCTGGACAAGGCGAACAAGATGAAGTGGTTGTTATTGAAGAACGCGATAAGCGCAGTCAGCTTTATATCGGCATTGCTGCGGTTATAGGTTTAGCTCTTGGTGGCTTAATCGGTTCTACAGTGACGGCTTCCAAGTGGGAGTCTACTTATCAGGTACTCGAAACTCGTTATCAAGAACTGCGCGACAGCAAAACCGAATTGATGACGTCTGTTGAAGCTAAGGTGGCAAAAGTCGATACCGAGATCGATGCAAAAGTAGAAGCCGCTTTAGTGAAGCAGACCGAAGAGCATCAAAAAGAACTGAAAGATTTAGAGAAGCAGTCTGCCGTTTTAGAAAAGGCGAATTATTCATTAGAGCAGCAGCTTAATGAGCAGAAACAAGCGCTAGAAGAAACTCAGCAAAACAACCAAAAGCTGAACCGTCAGGCTGATATGCAGTCGACCCTTTTCGAACGTTCACGCGAAGTCTTCCGAAAAGAATTACAGATATCTCAAGAGCTTGAAAAGCTACAGAAAGAAAGAGACGAACTTGAACAGAGCCTTGGTTCATTGAAAAAGGCATGTGATGTTTTCTTAGATGGCACATCATGGGATGCAAAATCTGACGCTTGTGAGAAACAAGATAACGCGAACTCTCGACTGAGTGATATCAGACAAATGATTGAAGTTCACACCATGGATCTCAAGCAAATTAAAACGCTAACTGAAGAGATGGGTTTATAAACTCAAACCTATAATTCAAACATCTTTGGTTATAGCTATAGCTATTCAAACGCCCACATCATGAAAATGGTGTGGGCGTTTTTCGTTACGACGATCAATAGTATATGGCGAATACGTTGAGGCTATTTCTGAAGGGGAGCAGGACTAGTTTGTAAGTGTTCAATAAACATCGATATTTTCTTTGCTAGATGTTTTCGCGATGCATAAAACGCATATAAAACTAAATCTTCAGGTTTATGCTCGAGTTCTACGACCTCTAAAGATCCTGCTTTGATCTCTTCAACACAGACTTCGATTGGCAGTATAGAAAACCCAAGGCCAGCTAAGGCTCCTGCTTTGGCAAGGCTTCCACTATTTACTCGAAATGAAGAACTAACTTTTTGCGTAATAAGCTCTCCCTCTGTGCTTCTAAATACCCAAGGCGTTCCACTCAACGCTGTTAAGCTACTGATACATGGGACGTGGACTAAATCTGTTATTTGATATGGACGTTTAGAGTCCTGAATTAACTCCGGCGATGCAACGACAGCACTTGGCCAACGTCTAATTTCTCGGGCTATCCAATTGCTGTCTGGTAGCTTGCCTCGGCCAAAGCTCAAGATAAGATCAAAACCATCGAGCAGATCGTCTTTAGGACTTAAACTCGTGTCACAACACAATGAAACTTTGGGGTGCTCAGTACAGAATGAAATGACAGCCTGTGCGAGTGCAGGTGTGTCTGGCATCAATATTCTTAGTTGTCCCTCTACGCCGTGTGAATATCGAGTTACTTCCTCTAGCGCTTCATCAAGCTGACCCAGTAAAGATTGTGTCGATTGGTATAGCTTCTCGCCAGCTTCTGTTGGCGCAATTTTACGAGTGGTTCTTTCAAACAGCCGAGTATTGAGCTTTTCCTCTAGCAAGGCGATGTGGCGGCTAACGTTTGATGTTGGTAAATCTAAAAACTCCGCCGCTTTTTTAAAGCTGTTGTTCTCAAAGACACAGTGAAAGCTTCGAAGCCATTGTTGTTCTATTTGATTAATCATCTTTATCCCGAAATGTTGGATTATGAAACCAACAATAGCCACTTTGTTGACCGGTTTCACTTTGTACAATAACACCATTATCAATCAATAAAGTAGAGTAAAAATTGTTAAGTACAAATCGAATTAAAGCGTTATTTCTAATTAAGTATTTAATGAAATTCAAGGCTTTATTACCACGTCGTACCATTTTATGTTGTTTTGTAATCCACTTTCTAGTCGCTCTTGATGCTCTTATTATTGTCCCATTGAGTTCAACAATAAGCCTGAGCTTAAGAGATGATGCCTCGCAAGCTGGCTACCTTGTTTCAGCCTATGCTATCGCGGCTGCAGTGATATGTTTATTCACGAAAGGCAGTTTAGACCCGAATAGAGAAATTAAACGAGTCTATATTTGCGTTGTAGGTTTAGCGGTAACGACGTGGTTGACATCAGTGGCCTCAGATTTTGATCTCTTGATCGTTTATAGAATGCTCTCGGGACTATTTGGTGGGGCTTTAGCCGTTCTAAACCTGAACTATCTTACGTTGATCTCTTGTGATGACGATAGAAAGCGAAACATTGCTGTTTTACTGAGCTCGTTTCCATTGGCGTTAAGTGCGGGCGTACCGGCGCTTATCATGCTGTCTTCAATGGGGGAATGGCAACTCAGTTTTCAAGTTATTGCAGGATTACTGTTGCTGATTGGCACTGTGGTATCTCTGTCACCATCTATCCAATTAAAAGAGGGGTCTGCAGAATCAGAATTCACTGATAGTCAAAAGTTTAAGTTAGGTGACTATTTATGTAGTCGGGATCTTCGTTTTGCAATTGTGTTGGCTTTCAGCGCTGTACTGGGTACTTTTCTGGTCTCTACGCAGTTCCCAGTGATGCTTGAGGTGAACCTCGGAATATCAGCAACGTTATTAGGATACTGTTATGCCATCAGCGGAACCTGTACCTTCATAGCGATGCAAGCTTTCGCACGTATTAGGGTTACTGATAAAGCAGTTTTTCGCCTCATTGTGTGTTTATCATTGGGCATGGTCATATCTATCGTTTGGGGCTTTGGTTCGCTTAATGTGGGCAGCGCTGCTGTGGCTTTTGTTGTCTTTGTCGTGGTGAGCTCTACTCGGACTTTAGTTCTATCTGTTGAATTAATTAACGCTCTTAGCGTCAACAAACGCACGCTTTTGATTCGTTTACAAAGTTCGTTGCAACATTTTGCTGTGGGTTTTGGGGGATTGCTCAGTAGTGCTCTGGTACAGCCACAATCTGATGCGTCTTTGGATTTCAATACCTTGGTTTATGTGGCGGTTGGTATCGTGCTTTGTACTCCCTGTCTTTGGGTGGCTTACAGCAGAGGGTTAGGCTTGAATGATGCAAAGTGAGTGAAAGTGTTCATTGTGTTGTTGAATGTCTAGGCTACGTTTGCACGTTGTTACTAAGGTTATCTGTGATTAGAATCGTAAAACTGCTTTTCATATGTGGTCAGTTGAATATTGGGTGACTTTGCACGCATAATTGCTCGCTAGGGAAACAGCATAATAACGGTGTTCTAGGATGAACACGCGGTCTGTTGTCATTCTGTGATTAGACCATCTCAATGGACAGGGATTAAACCATGAATGAATATCTGTGTGAGAACTGCACTGTAGCCTATTGTTTTGATGATTGTAACTCGCCATTAGCGCAACGAGATATGATTGAAGTAGAAGAGGCGGTGGATCGTAAAAAAGTAAGCCAAGATCCTGAACTGCTTGAACAAGAAAATTCAGGCATAAAAAATCCCCACAAGCTAAGCTAGTAGGGATTTGGATAAGTTGCAGTCCTGTTCTCGCTTTCTCAAGCAAAGGGTCTTACAAAAATTTTTAGAACAGTGTTATTAACGACAATCGATAAGCTACTTGTCGTAAGTCTTGATTTCACCTGATTTAACGCGAGCAACAAATGATTGCAGTTCTTTCTTCACAACAGGCATTAGGAAGTACAGGCCAAGAATGTTGAAGATAGACATCGCAAAGATAGCCGCATCAGAGAAGTCGATTACCGCGCCAAACTGAATCGTCGCACCAATAACAACAAACACACAAAACATCACTTTGAAAATCAGTTCCGTTGTTTTGCCTTCACCAAATAGGTAAGTCCACGCCTTTAGACCGTAGTACGACCAAGAAATCATGGTAGAAAATGCAAACATGATTACCGCGAGAGCGAGTGTGTATTTAAACACTTCTGCAGTTTCAGTAAACGATGCAGCAGTCAGCGTTACACCCGTTAAACCAGTTCCATCATATGGACCTACGTTTAAGCCTGCGATAGTGATAACCAATGCTGTCATTGTACAAATGATTACCGTATCAACGAATGGTTCTAATAGTGATACAAGACCTTCGGTGATTGGTTCTTTTGTTTTTACGGCTGAGTGAGCGATTGCTGCTGAACCTACACCCGCTTCGTTTGAGAACGTCGCACGTTTCAAACCTTGGATTAAGGCACCAATGAATCCACCAACTACACCTTCGCCAGTAAACGCACCTGTAAAGATTGCACTGAACGCAGGACCAACTTGATCAAGGTTAGAACCGATAACGATGAGAGCCATACCGATATACAGAGCAGCCATCCAAGGAACAACTTTTTCTGTTACAGACGCAATAGAAGGCATACCGCCAACGATAACGGAAAACACTAAGGTTGCGAGTACAAGCCCTGTGATGACACCGTATTCACTCGGTACATCAAATGCGTAAGTGAGCATGGCATGTGCTTGGTTAGCTTGGAACATGTTACCGCCGCCCAACGCACCTAAAATACACATTAAGGCAAAACCAATAGCAAGGGCTTTACCTAATCCACCCAATCCTCTTTCACCAAGACCTTGGCTTAGGTAGTACATTGGACCACCCGAAACAACGCCTGAAGGTAGGATAGTTCGGTATTTTACACCTAAGGTACACTCACAGAATTTAGAAGCCATGCCTAGAAGACCACACAAGATCATCCAGAATGTTGCACCAGGGCCACCAATCGCAAGTGCCGCACCAACGCCGGCAATGTTACCAAGCCCGACGGTTCCAGAAAGAGCCGTTGTAAGAGCTTGAAAGTGAGAAACCTCGCCATCCTCTTTGGAGTTAGGGTCGGTATACTTACCTTTGATAATGTCTATGGCCATGCCAACACGTTTAAATTGAACGAAGCCAAAATAAACAGTAAAGATAATCGCGGCGAGCAAGAGCCAACCAACAATGATTGGGAAGTTCGCTTCACCAAGCGGAACACTTTTAAAAATTAATCCAACGAACCACCCTGTGTAGTCATTGAAAAATCCATCAACACTTTTACTCAAGTTACTGATACTTTGACTAAATGATCCTTCTTCTGCAAATGCACTGGAACTAAATAATAATATAAACCCAAAAAATAATTCACGTATGTTTTTCATGGTTTTCCCTGTCTTTTTATTAAATTATGTTTGTTGCTGTTGTGTTTGTTTCTATTTGATTTTTTATATTTCAGTGGTTTATTTAGTTCATTCGACGACAATATAAACGGCTGTATCTAGGTCGAAAAACGAAACAAATATAAGTACTGATCTTGCTTTGTATGGATATCCTTTTGGAATGTGAACCAATAAGACTATGGCATTCGGCTTGCCACGTCCTACTGATAATCCTATACATAAAAATAATACCATCAAAGAATTTTTTACAATAAATTTACATTTGTTCGGGTTTTGTCATTGTTTTGGAATAAGTCGATGCTTTTTGGATTAGAAAAAGCATATGCAGTCGTAGCTATAGCAACTGGTGAATTGCGCTATGTAGGCTTTTTCCTTTGCTTAAAACGCTTCCCATGAAAACCTGAGCCGTGATTTTGCAGTCAAAGTAACCTAAATCTTAGAGCAACGGACGAAAGTGAGGGTGAGGAGTGGTGGATATGACTAAGAGGGGCAGATTATAAGGAAGTAGGCGAAGTTGAATGTTCGATACGTTTTTGGCGGTTTTTGACTATTGACGACTGAAGATGTAATCCGATCTGAGGATAATAAAAAAGCCCTTTATCAGAGCTTTTAAATGGTTTTTTGAAGAACCATAAATCTGATGGTTCAACATTCTTAGCTAAGCTAGTGGGGACTGACTCGACTGATGCTCTTACTTGATTTATGAAAGAGCTTGAGCGCTAACAGCGATCCCCATAGAGCGACTTGCCCCCATAACAGAGTCCATTGAGACGCCACTTCTTGCCAAGAAGCACCCATCTGATTAAGTGCTAAGAAACCTTGGATCGCCGGTGTACTCGGAAATAGCTGTGATAGCAGTACTAACCATTCAGGCATCATTTCAACGGGCCAGATAAACCCAGAAGAAAAAATGAGTGGCATTGAACTGATTAACACCACAACCGTGACTAACTCTCTTCTTGGAACCAGCTCACCGACAAAAATCCCAATCAAACAACTGGCCAATAAGAAGGGCATGAGTAAGGTCAAAATGTTTGTTATGGAGGCAAGCAGGTTAATGCCATACATCGAAAAGCTTGCGCCGAAGTAATACATCGACAACAGGTAATAAATGCCAACTAAGGTACAACAGCGAGCAAGCATCAGTTTCGCTGGAGAGGTCTTACTCCAATAGCCAAACGTCGATTGAGCGTTTTGTGTTGCACCGACTAAGCCAGAAGCCATAGCCAAGGTTTGTTGTAGGATCAGTACAAAGACGGCTGGAACTACGTAATCGATGTATCCCATGCGACTATTGAAGGTTGGTTTCAGGTTCAAGCTAAACGCGCTGTAGCCTTTTGCAGCCGATTCTAACGGCACACCTTCAACTAACAAGTGGCTGACTTTAACTTGTGCAGCTAACGTGCCACCAGCCTTGGCAAGCCCTTCAACAATGGTTCCGTAGACCAAGAAGTAAGATGCATCACCAGCGTAAGAAAGCGTCGGGCTCTTACCTAGGAGCAGGTCTTTATAGAAGTTCTCTGGGATGACGATGAACCCGCCAATCTCTTGATTAAGAACAGCTTGCTTAGCATCGGCGATGGTGGAGTCTCGGCGTACCAAGTCAATTTGAGACGTGGCATCTACCATTCTTTCTAACTGGTAGCTGCTTTGGCTCTTATCCAAGTTCACAACGGAAGCTTTAAGTTGTTGAGGAACTTGGTTTGCGTAAGGCAACGGATACAAGAATGAATAGAAGACCACACCACCAAATACCGTTAGAAGTACAACAGGGTTGCGCACTACCGCTAACAGTTCTTGCTTGAGCAGTTGAGTAAAGCTCATCGTTTTACTCCTTGTTGTGCTGATGTATCTGGCTGTGCTGACGATGTTGCTTTTGATGATATAGCCAAGTGTTTCTTAATTAATAACACCACCACGAAAGTAGGAATTGCATACCACAACATTGAGGAGAGGCTGATCAGCGATTGTGCCGCGCTCACGCCATAACTGGATTGTGCTGTTTGTACTTCGATGTAGTGACTCACGGGCAATAAGCTTCTCCAGATTTGCGCCGCCGTGTTCATGTCGGTGACTGGAAAAGTAATACCCATGAACGCAAAGCTTGGTGCTGTAAAGGCGCCAGCGAAACTCATCGCCCTTGCTGGATCAAGCGTTAAGAAGAAAAACAAACACCCCATGATGATACAACTGATGACGGTAAGCAGTTGGGCAATGGTTAATGCCACAAAACTGCCGTTAAACGGCCAGTCTAAGAGGACATAGAACCAAAAGCTAAATGCGATACCAAACATCAAAAACAAGACAACATAGGGCGTTAATGTTGACGTTAGTGACTTCAGCGGGGCATTGGATAACCAAGCGTGCAGGCCACGAGCTCTAACGTTCGCCGTTAAAACCAATATCGTGCCCACCACAATCATGATCTGCCATAGAGCCGGAATAACCGCAGAAACCAAGAACTGAGCATAGCTGGTGTTCTTGTTAAACAGTGGCGTAATCTGGCTTTGTACCGTTACCGCTTGCCCCAATGCAGATTGTACCGTGGTATCACCGTGCGAGAGCTGTTTAACCACTTCAAGTTGCGCGTTAAATGTCCCTTGAGCTTGCAACAGAGCCGAGTTCACCAGTTTGCCGATCAAGATAAATTGACTGTTATAGAAAACGGACACTTGCGGGTTCAAGCCTAGGAAAAGGTCTCGGTCAAAGTGTCTTGGTATCACGACGTAACCATAGATATCGCGTTCAATCATCGCTTTCGCCGCTTCACTCGCCGAGCTGTATTTCTGAGTCACTTGTAGGGTAGGTGACGCATCAACAAGGCGCGTGAACTGTTGCGAGATTTGGCTGTGTTCAAGGTCGACAACCGCAACCGGTAAGTCTCGAGCGATCCCTTGTGAAAAAATCAGCCAAATACTGGCGGCAAGCAACAAAGGAATCCAAGTTAGGCAAGACAACAACCATTTGTCTTTACGAACAATCGCCCACTGCCTAAGCAATGTATTTTTCACTCGACGGTGATCAGGTGATTGCGCGCCTCTAGATTGCGAGGCTGTAGATCGAGAGCCTATAGATCGAAAGTTAGCAGACATATGTCACCTAAAGCTCAACCACAAGGCTCATACCCATGCGCAGAGTCTCGCTTGTATCGACGGGGCGAGCTTCTACTTCAAAGGTACGTAAGTCGAAGCCTTGTGCTGCATCCGTTGAACGCCAAGTCGCGAAATCACCCATTACGGCAATATGAGTAACTTGAAAGGTTAACGACTTATCCAGAGCAGGAAGGTAAGCCTCAAATTGGCTGCCTTTCTCAAAATGTTTCAACATATCTTCACGCACGTTGAGCACCGCCCATGCATCTTTAGTGTCAATTACGGTCACAACAGGGAAACCTTGAGGTGCTAACTCGCCACTACTTAATAGTACTTGAGCCACTTCACCACTAAACCAACTGTGGATCTGTGTGTCTTTTGCGTAGGCTTCAACTTCTGCCACGGCGCCAGCCGCCATTAATGCTTTTTGAGCTGCCGCGACTTTGGTTTCGTCACGCGCACCTTCTCGCGCTAACTGGTACATTTGGAAAGCGGCACTCTCGGTGTATTTCGCTGCTTGCCATTGTGTTTTAGCTTCGTCACGTTTTTGCTCGGCAACCACACCATCGTTGTAAAGGTTGTTTACACGTTGGTAAGTTTTGTCCATAAGATCGGCTGCCGCTTTTGCTTTCAACCATTGGTCTTTAGCGGCTTGGATTTGCTGAGTACGAGCACCATTCTCTGCTTGTTTTGCTAAAGCACCAGCGGCTTTTTGACCTGCTTTTGCTTGCTCTAATTTAGCGTCAATTTCTGGGCTAAGTAGGGAGAAGATCAATTCACCTTTCTCAACAGAGTCACCTTTTCGTACGAAAACTTCGTCTATTCGGCCGGGTACTTTAGAAGATATGCTGTATTGCTGCGCATCGATTTGGCCTTGAAGCTTAACCGGCTGTGGTTGGTACGCTTGGTAAAAGCTGTACCCAACCCAGCCAATAATGCCGATGCCAACCAGAGAGAGAATAAGTGGCTTAATAGGTTTCATGAATTATCCTTTTGACTGGCTAGCGGTGTCTGCTTTTGAATCGAAGTCAGACGGGACAGAAGACGTTAAGTAACTTGAATAAGCATTCATTTCACTGGTGAGAGCTAACAGCTTATTAAGAGAAATTAGGTATTTGAATCGAGCAGCAGATTGTTGTGTTTTAATGCTTGCAAGGTACAGCTCAGCATCAACCACTTCTAACGAATTAGATAAGCCTTGAGTGAAGGCTTTTTTACGAAGTGAAAGGTTTTCTTGAGCTAAAGACAGACTTGAGTTGAGGCCTTGAACTTCTTCAATTGCTTGGTTCGCTTCAAGATAGGTCTTTTGTACCAAAACGGTTAAGTCTTGCTTGGCTTGCGACTTGAGGAACTGGACTTGAGACACGGCGCTATGAGCGGCAGCGACTTTGTCGGAACGACCTGATGTGTCAAGTAGCGGTACATTCACACCAATACCGACCAACCAATCGGGTTTCATTTCACTGGCTAGCGAGTCATCTTCGTACAGGCTGTAATCACCGTAAAGGTAAACTTCTGGGTAGTATTTGCCTTTTTCTGCCTTGATTAAGCTACTCGCTTGTTTCTCTTTTGCATCGAGGATTTTAAGGCCTGGGTAGGTCATGAGTGTTTGATCAACAAATACGTCCATATGAGGCAGGTTTTTGTTGATAAAGAGTTGTTCTGAAGGTTCGACACTTTGGCTCTGACCAAGGATCTGTGTCAGCGCTAACTGAGCGATCTTAAGGTCGTTCTGCGCTTTGGTGCGTTCAACAACGGCTTTATCTAAAGAGGCATCCGCCTGCAGGCGTTCTACTCGTGCAATTTGCCCTTGTTGTTCAAGCTTGATAGCGAAATCACGGTGTTGAGTTAAGCCTGCTTCAACGGCTTGACGTGTTTTTACTACATCTTCCGCTAAGATCACCGAGAAGTAATATTTACTTAAGTCTTCGTAGCGAGCTTGTCTTTCCATCAACAACTGGCTTTGCGCCTCTTCGCTTTTACCTTCGGCAGCAGTTTGCGCAGCGGTAATTCTTCCGCCGGTAAAGATAGGCCAAATAGCACGGATGGAAGAGCTGAAGATGTCTTGTTCAGTAATGGTTGAGGTAACGCCGCCAAGCCCACTTAATATAGGCTGAAGAATACCTCCAACTGCGCCTAAGTTTGGCACGCCACTTAAGCTGTCAGTGAACTGTTCACCATTGATAGTCACATCACTATCAAGGTGCGTGTAGTTAGCCCCTAAGGTAATTGAAGGCAAGTTGAGACTACTTGTTGAGTTCTGAAGGTGCTGATAACGCTCAACATTCGCTTGTTGAGCGGCAAGAGAGTTATTGTTCTCTTGTAATATTTGCCACGCTTCTGGGAAAGAGAGCGGGGCTGCATAGCTTGGCGCGCCGATAGTACCGATAAGAATACTGGCAATCGCAAGGCATCGTAATTTTGGTTTGGTCATCTGCATTAAATACCAAATTAGAGTATTAGCTCTAATGTTAACAGGGGGATCATCGTTTGTCTTGAGTTGATTGTCTCACATGAATAGAAACTCTCATAACTCGTTAATTAAATGTAATATATTACGTGATATGGATATTAAAGATCACTGAGACGAAAAGAGCACGACAAAGCGTGCTCTTTAAGTTCAGTATAGAAGCGTTTGTTACAAAATGAAGGGCTTTATTTGAAGCTTGGGCAATGGTGATCGGCACGCCACACCAATTGTCTTGAACCTTGCATGGTTTGTAATAAATCTCTGCCTGACATTTGTGGGAAAGCTAACAACACTTTTAGGTCGAGTGGGGATGTCTCGTCCTTCTCATAAGCTCTGACATGAGTAAAAGTAGATTGTAAGTTTTTGAACAGCATAGCCTTAGTAAGGCAAATTCCAAAATTATCGCGTTTCATTGCCTGGTTTCCTTTTCAACAATGTTTGTACGTTATGTTTTTTATCCTGTTTCGTGTCGACGGTGTCACTCTGCCTATCAGTGTTATTTTATTGGGCGCCGATTGATACGTAGCGCCTCTTCGTTCTCATACTGATTTGTTGTATCAATGGGGTTGGAGAGGTACGCACATTGATAAACGTTCGGTAACGGCGAGTTTGTTATTTCGTAACGTGCTGACACGTCCACTGAGTGAATGATTGTTACCTTTCTGTTAACTGAAAATTCAGTTATCAATGCTGTCTTAAAATTGCGACGCATAGCTTAGTAACAATGAACTTCTGCATATGCAACCATTATAATTGTATTTATTTTAAACAACCTAAAAAACACCTAAAAGCTTAGTGATCTAGCTCAATATTTACTCGTTTATTTGTCTTTTAGAGCTAATCAGTTCTAAAAACAAACAGTCAATCTGGTTGCATAACGTAAAGGAATATCAATTAACAATCCGCTCAATAATTTAGTTGAGTAACAGTCACAAATTCGCATAAGCAAAAAGGCTATACCTTTAACTTGGTGTTAACATTGATGATTAAGCACTAGGGACGGTTTTGTATGAAATGGAGTAATGTCAGCTTTCGAAAAAGATTGTTGATTATCATGACGGTGACTGGCCTTGTTGAACTATTAATACTATCAGCAGCCGGCTTTTCTTATATCAAACAATCTCAAGAGCAAGAGATGGGTTTGAAAGCACTAGGTGTTGCCGATTTTCTTGCCGAGTCTCCAGTTGTCTTGCGTGCTATCCAACAAAACGGAACCATTGATCCCAATGGTGATCCTTATGTTGTATCCGACGAAACTCAAATCAAATTCCGAAACCTGACTCAACTGATTGGCGCTGCCTTTATTGTTGTCGGTGACGAGAAAGGCATTCGCCTGGTTCACCCCTACGACGATAGGTTGGGTAAGCCAATGCGCGGTGGTGACAATCAAAAAGCGCTGATCTTAGGCGAGTCTTATGTGTCGACGGCTAAAGGTTCACTTGGCTTCTCTGTCCGTGGTAAATCTGCGGTAAAAGACCCCCAAGGCACCGTTATTGGGGTAGTGTCAGTGGGTTATCTATTGGATTCTTTGCAAGATCGAATCGAACCTTACTTAGCCTTTTTGATTGTGATGGCGTTGCTGGTGGTTGCCGTCAATGCGGTGATTTCAAGCTATGTGTCTCGTCGTTTTCAGCGCGCTATATTAGGCTTTGAGCCTGAAGAGATAGGTCGCTTATATGTAGAACTTGATGTGACTATGAGTACCGTGAAAGAAGGTATCTTGAGCATTGATAAGAACGGTATTTTGCGCTCAATAAACAAAAGCGCTTGCGATATTTTGTCTATCGACCGAGATAAAGCACTCAATCAGCAACGTCTATCAGATGTGTTGGTGGGCAGTGACTTAGAACAGCTGTTATCGACTGGCGATACCGATCACGATGTTGAGCTGTACCTGAACAATAAGCGAATCATTGCCAACCGCAGCCCAATTATAGTGGCGGGTGAAGTGGTTGGCGCGGTGTCGAGTTTCCGATTACGAGATGAGATTAACGATTTAACCGATCAGCTTTCTCAAACTAAAGAGTATGCAGACTTACTTCGTTCGCAAACGCATGAACATCAAAACAAGCTCAATACGATCAGTGGCTTGATTCAAATGGGCGAGCTGGACTCTGTTCAACAATTGATTGGTCAAGAAACCGCTCATTACCAGAGCTTAATTGAATTCTTAAGAGAGACGGTGAAAGACCCTCTTATTGCAGGCATGCTTTTAGGCAAAACAGAACGAGCTCGAGAGATTGGGTTAGAGCTTAAAGTCGAAGAGGGATCAAGGCTTGAGGCATTACCCGCTTGGTTAAACGCAGAGGATGTCGTGACGATTCTTGGCAACCTGATTGATAACGCGTTTGATGCCACCATGATGTCGATTAAACAAGAAGGGCCAATAGCACCAGCTCGTCGAGTAATCGATGTGTCGATCAGCGATTTTGGCAATGAAATCATAGTGGAAGTCGAAGACAAGGGGTGTGGTCTGCCAAAACACTTGGCAACCAATGCGCTTACCGAAAAAGGCGTATCGAGTAAAGCGAAGCAGAACCGAGGGGTTGGTTTGTATCTCATTAAGCAACTTGCCGATCGTTATCAAGGGCAACTAGAAATGGTTGATAACCCTGATTTTGGGTCACGCATGACGGTGTATTTACCGAAAGAAGAACAAAAATAATAATTGAGCACGGAGCGATCGAATAAAGATCGTCGTGACAGGAATACAATGGTTAAAGGAAGAACATAAATGAACGCAATCACGAGAGTCATGGTCATTGAAGATGATATTGCGATTGCAGAGCTTCACCATCGCTATTTAGAACAGATGGGTGGCTTTGATGTGGTCGGGATTGCGACCACACAGTCTGAAGCGTTAATGCAGTTAGATATCTTAAAACCTGATTTGGTTTTATTGGATGTGTATCTGCCGGACGGATGCGGACTTGATATTTTGAACCACGTTCGTGGCAGTAATCAGGGCTGTGATGTGATTCTGATTACCGCCGCTCGAGATGTCGACACACTGCAACAGGCGATGCGCGGTGGAGTCGTCGACTATCTACTGAAACCTGTGATGTTTCCTCGCTTGGAAGCGGCACTGAAAAAGTACCAATCGCAACAACAAGAATTTGAAAGTGTGTCTGACTTAAACCAAGGCTTGGTTGACAAGATGCTGCAAGCCAATGCCAAGGCCGATTCTCGAAAGGTTTCTACGTTACCTAAAGGGATCGATGGAGTAACGCTTGATAAAATTAGAGCCATTTTTCAACAAGCCGACATCGCTGATATTACTGCGGATGAGGCAGGCGAACGCATTGGAGCAAGCCGAACGACAGCTCGACGCTATTTGGAATTTCTCATCACAACTGGCGAGTTAGTGGCTGACTTAAACTATGGCACAGTAGGGCGACCTGAACGTTGCTATAACAAGCCGAGAAAGTAGTCGCGCTCAACAAATGTGACTTCCCCAAGACAAATAACAACAGACACAATCCCGTTCTTATTCAACTGTAAAACAAGTTGAATAAGAACGGTTTACTTTTTAACACCAATCTACTACTCACTCCACAGACCAGATGGCATTCTTTCTTTACTACAATGTTTGAGAATGCCTAATTACTGCTATTTCTACCTTTGTGAACTTCGCTATCGACTAGAATTTGTTCGAAATGAGTCAATATTTAATCGATTGCTTTCACAGTGGTTGATGTAAATCAAATACTCATAGACAATACTGTCCCGAATAGAGGTGATAGCATTCACCCTCGTTTACCAAACGCATTCTCAAGTGTAATAGGCACTCGCTATTGATGTAATAGCTAAGACCTATTATCTATTTTCGTATGTCGCTGATACCTTTGGCGAATACTAAAAACCTTGTTTTTATAGGAAAGATGATGGTAATACCTGAAAACAGCAGCATCGTTATTTTTGGTGCGTCGGGAGATCTAACTTACCGCAAGTTAATTCCTGCTTTGTACCACCTGTATGCTAGCAATCAACTTCCAGAATCCTTTGCGATTCTTGGAGTGAGCCGTACTGAGTACAGCGACGAGTCTTACCGTGAGAAGCTGAAGAAGTCTCTTCAGGAAATGGAAAAAACTGAGCCAGAGACGCTGAATGCATTTATTGAACATCTGCATTACCAAGCGATCAACACTTCAGATGTAGACGATTACGCTCGTCTAGCCCAACGTCTGGATAAGCTTGAGCAAGACTACCAATTCGAAAACCATAACACACTGTTCTACTTGGCAACCCCGCCAAGCCTTTACGGTGTGATCCCAGCAAACCTTGCTGCACATGGCCTAAACGATGAGAAGAACGGCTGGCGTCGTCTGATCATTGAGAAGCCATTTGGTTACGATCTAGCATCAGCTCAAGCGCTGGATGAAGAGATCCATCATCACTTCCAAGAACACCAGATCTACCGTATCGACCATTACCTTGGTAAAGAAACGGTACAAAACCTTCTAGTGCTTCGTTTCTCAAACGCGATGTTTGAACCACTGTGGAACCGTAACTTCATTGAATACGTTGAAATCACAGGTGCTGAGTTCCTTGGCGTTGAAGAGCGTGGCGGATACTACGACGGTTCTGGCGCTGTTCGTGACATGTTCCAAAACCACCTGCTACAAGTGCTAGCAATGGTTGGTATGGAGCCACCTGCACAAATCAATGCGGATTCAATTCGTGACGAAGTGGTTAAAGTACTTCAGTGTCTAAAACCACTGGAAGAAGACGACTTACGTAAAGATTTGGTTCTAGGTCAGTACACAGCGTCGGACGTTCGTGGTCAACATTTGCCTGGTTACCGTGAAGAGCATGGTGTCGCAGATGACTCTCGTACTGAAACGTACATTGGTCTTAAAGCACACATCAACAACTGGCGTTGGAATGGGGTTCCTTTCTACGTACGTACGGGTAAACGCTTACCAACGCGTGTGACTGAAATCGTGATTCACTTTAAGAACACGCCACACCCAGTGTTTGGTCAAGATGCACCAGAGAACAAGCTGATTATCCGTATCCAACCGGATGAAGGTATTCAGATGAGCTTTGGTTTGAAAGAGCCAGGTGCAGGTTTCAAAGCAAAAGAAGTGAAAATGAACTTCTCTTACTCTGATCTGCCTGAAACTCAAATGCTAACGGCTTATGAGCGTCTTCTACTTGATGCACTGAACGGCGATGCGACTCTGTTTGCACGTACCGATGCAGTAGAAGCATGTTGGAAGTACGTTCAACCGATCTTAGATTTCAAGCAAGACCCTCAAGCACTGTTTGGCTATGCTTGTGGTACTTGGGGCCCACAAGAAGCCGATGAGCTTCTGCAGCGTGATGGCCGCGCATGGCGTTTCCCATGCAAAAACTTAACAGACACGGATTACTGCGAACTATGATCAATCACAAGATCTTTGCAACGCCTGAATTAGTCGTTGAAAACCTAGCAAACGAAATGAAAGCTTACAGCGAGCAGGGTAAACCTGTTCACATTTCACTGTCAGGTGGCAGCACGCCAAAAATGCTTTTTAAGCTTTTAGCTCAAGCGCCATACGCAGAAGGCATTCAATGGAATAACCTTCATTTCTGGTGGGGCGACGAACGTTGCGTGGCACCTGATGATGCTGAAAGTAATTTCGGTGAAGCAAACGCACTGCTGTTTACACAAGTAAACCTTCCTGCTGAAAACATCCACCGCATCCGTGGTGAAGATGAGCCAAAAGCAGAAGCAGAGCGTTTCGCGAAAGAAATGGCAGACGTGATTCCAACAGAAAACGGCACGCCTGTTTTCGATTGGATCCTGCTAGGTGTTGGCGCAGACGGCCACACAGCTTCACTATTCCCGGGTGCAACTGACTACCAAGATGAGAACCTATCTGTATTAGCTTCTCACCCAGAGTCAGGCCAGATCCGTGTTTCTAAAACAGCGAAAGTTTTAGAAGCAGCAAAACGAATCAGCTACCTAGTACTGGGTGCAGGTAAAGTTGAGATCGTTCAAGAAATTCATACAACTCCTGCTTCAGAACTGCCTTACCCGGCAGCGAAAATCCAGTCTAAAACTGGCGAAACAGAGTGGTTCCTAGATTCAAATGCAGCAAGTGCTATCGCATAAGTGCGAATAGCCGCAAGGAGATAAAATAATGAAAGGTGATATCGGTGTAATTGGCCTAGCAGTAATGGGTCAGAACCTTATCCTAAACATGAACGACCACGGCTTCAAAGTTGTGGCTCACAACCGTACTGCTGCGAAAGTAGACGAGTTCCTAGAAGGCCCAGCTAAAGGTACTAACATTGTTGGTGCTTACTCTCTAGAAGAGCTAGTTGAGAAGCTAGAAGCGCCACGTAAAGTGATGCTTATGGTTCGTGCTGGTGACGTTGTAGATACGTTCATCGACAAGCTTGTACCACTTCTAGACAAAGGCGACATCATCATTGATGGTGGTAACACTAACTTCCCAGACACTAACCGTCGTGTTGCTGCTCTTCGTGAGAAAGGCATCCACTTCATCGGTACGGGTGTTTCTGGTGGTGAAGAAGGCGCTCGTTTCGGTCCTTCTATCATGCCAGGCGGTTCTCCTGAAGCTTGGGAAGCGGTTAAGCCTATCTTCCAAGGTATCTCTGCGAAAACTGACGCAGGTGAGCCTTGTTGTGATTGGGTTGGTAACGACGGTGCTGGTCACTTCGTTAAGATGGTTCACAATGGCATCGAATACGGTGACATGCAGCTTATCACTGAAGCATACCAGTTCATGAAAGATGGCCTAGGTATGAACCACGACGAAATGCAGGCTGTATTTGCTGACTGGAACAAAACTGAGCTAGATAGCTACCTAGTAGAAATCACTGCTGACATCCTTGGCTACAAAGATGAAGACGGTGAAGCGCTAGTTGAGAAGATCCTAGACACTGCTGGCCAAAAAGGTACAGGCAAATGGACAGGTATCAACGCACTAGACATGGGTATCCCACTGACTCTAATCACTGAGTCTGTATTCTCTCGTTGCCTATCCGCACTTAAAGATCAACGTGTTGAAGCTGAGAAACTGTTCGGCAAGACTGTTGCTCCAGTTGAAGGCGACAAGCAAGAGTGGGTTGATGCAATCCGTCAGGCTCTACTTGCTTCTAAGATCATCTCTTACGCTCAAGGTTTCATGCTAATGCGTGAAGCGTCGAACGAAAACGGCTGGGATCTAAACTACGGTAACGTTGCACTTATGTGGCGTGGCGGTTGTATCATCCGTTCTGCATTCCTAGGCAACATTCGTGATGCTTACGAAGCGAACCCAGAGATCGCTTTCCTAGGTTCAGATGCATACTTCAAAGGCATCCTAGACAACTGCATGGGCGCTTGGCGTAAAGTTGCAGCTAAGTCTATGGAATCAGGCATCCCAATGCCATGTATGACTTCTGCACTAACGTTCCTAGACGGCTACACTACAGCTCGTCTTCCAGCGAACCTTCTACAAGCTCAACGTGACTACTTCGGTGCTCACACTTATGAGCGTACTGACCGTCCACGTGGTGAATTCTTCCACACAAACTGGACTGGTACAGGCGGCGACACTGCTTCTACAACTTACGACGTATAATCGTTAGTTAGAATCAGTAAAGAACACGTTCGTTCTTTCAGCTGAGACTAGAAAACAAAAGGATGCCAATTGGCATCCTTTTTTGTTGGTTCGCGTTTTCTTTGGTCTACACAACCAAGGCGTTACAGTTCAAGGTGTCATAGTTCAAGGCATCACAGTTCAAGCTGTCATGACGTGCGGTTGAACATCGTCATTGTATTGTTCCCTAATTGCTATAAAGCCATCTAGGTTCTGTTTAAGAGCCACAACACACTCAGGGTCGAACATCGAACCCGAGTGAGCCTCAATGTAATCCATGACTTCATCGAGTGTCCACGCGTGCTTATAGGCTCTTTTGCTCATCAGCGCATCGAATACATCGGCTAATGTCACGATGCGTGCTTCGAGCGGTATCGCTGTGTTACTCAAAGCATCGGGCAACCCTGTGCCATCAAATCTTTCATGATGATGACGTACGATATTCTTAATGAATTGAATTTCCTCAGAACACATAGCGCTATGGCATGATAGGGCAACCACATTGTTAATCATTTCTTCACCGTACAAGGTGTGGTTGTCCATGACGGCTCGTTCTTCTTCATTAAAGCGTGCGCTACTGAATAGCACTTTATCTGGAATTCGATATTTACCTATGTCGTGAAAGGGTGCATACAGCCGAATTCGGTGAATGAATTGGTGTGTAATTTCTTCCTTGCTGTGCGAAAGAGTACGAGCAATGTGTTCACTGTATTTACCCATGCGAATAAGGTGTTCTTTAGTTTCTGGGTCTCGAGCATGACCCATGTTTAAAGCAATCGCTAAAGAGGA
Source organism: Vibrio sp. 14N.309.X.WAT.E.F5 (assembly GCF_030397615.1). NCBI lineage: Bacteria > Pseudomonadati > Pseudomonadota > Gammaproteobacteria > Vibrionales > Vibrionaceae > Vibrio > Vibrio sp. 14N.309.X.WAT.E.F5. The sequence continues at coordinate 44,150 of NZ_JAPNXR010000011.1, forward strand.
TTGAAAGTGACGCTGGCGCTCAAACCATTGGACGAAAAGGCTAGAGATCACTTGAGTGAGATAAGCGATATCACACTGGATAGTTTGGTTAGCAAAGAACCCCGCTGATGAAGCATTGATAAACACAAACCCAAGATTACTTTCTTGATGATGAATAGGTGTTGTGTAACTGCTTTGATGACCGATATCGAGCAGGTGAGATATTTGTTTGGTTGGGCTAATGGTGGTGAGGTCGTGGATGATTCGAGTATCTAAAGACTCAGCCATTCTAGATAAAGCTGATTCTGGCTTAAGTTCTTGCTCGATGTAGCGATGCTCAGCTTCTTGGCACAGAGTATCCGAAACAAAATAATTCGATGCTCTATTTTCATTGCATAGCACGACCGAAAGCCTAGATAGAATGGGGTAATGTTCGCGAGCTAGCCGAAAGAGATCATCAACGATAGCGATAATGTCTTTATCTTGGGCGGCTACTCTGCTGATTTGGGAGTAGTCAAACATGGTCAAAGCCAACCTTTATTTATAGTTATATCATTGTTTAATATCATTATTAGTAGGTTTCTATACCACTTCTAACATAGCACCTCACTGTTAATTAGCAACACTGCGTTCTAATAAATTTAAATTCCATTGGTAAAGTGGGGATATTTCATTCTTCTATCATGGTTTTTGTTAACTTAAGCGAGTTTGGTGGATCTTTAAGAGAGACCCTTTTAAGGAGGGGCGGCTGTATTACACGCAACATCAGGATGGTAAGTGACCATTTTAAAATTAAATTGAAAGATAAATAGGATAACGAGCATGCTTTATGCCATCATAAAGGCATAGATAAGGGCAATGGATGATATGCCCAAATGATTGAGCTAGAAGCGGTCAGTGATGACGGTGTTCTAGAGTAAATTCAAGGCCTTTAGTTGCCTTGGAAAAGGTAATGTTATGACTGAAGAAGAAAGAATCGAACTGCAACAAAACAACCCACTGCATGGCTTAAAACTGGACACCATGATCAACGAATTAGTGGATCATTACGGTTGGGAAATTTTGGATGCAGCAATGCGCATGAACTGCTTTAACACTAAGCCGACAGTAGCAAGTGCCGTTAAATACTTGAAGAAAACAGAGTGGGCTCGTGAGAAAGTAGAGAATTTCTACCTTTACCGTTTCAAGCGCATGCCTAAAGCTTCAGATATCGAATACCAGATGCCTCCGCGTTCACGTACATTCCGTCACGGGTTAGAGCCTCGTGAACCAATGGAATTAACGGTTGAATCGATTCTAGCATCACAAGCGAAAGCGGCATCTGCATTTAAAGAGCGTCGTGGCGGCAACGGTCGTAACTTTCGTCGTTAATAGAAAGGCGTCGCTAGCAAAAGGGCGTCGTTAATCGAAAGGCGTCGTTAAGTAAGACCTTCGCCAATAGAAAGGCGTCGCTAGATAAGCCGTCGAAATAGCCCAATCAGCTAAAGCGATAAGCATAAAATACAAAAGGAGCCTAAGTGCTCCTTTTTTAATGCGTGTCGATTTAGTCGTTCGCCTTAAGCTTCGCGGTTCTTTCTTTGATTCTTCCAAAGGTCAACGCCATAGACAATAGCGCTGATCAGTAAGAATAGCGCTGACACAGAAAACAGAGCGGGCATTTTTAGAATCCACGCGAATGTGGCAGCAAGAAAAGCGACAAAGCAAATGAGTCGACTTGATGACATGACATGACCGAGTTTAATGTTCATAACGCCTCCTAATGAAGTCTCACTTTCGACAGGAGAATTATCCCACCTTTGGCAAAATAAAGGCTAAAAAACAGTCTAAATTGTTATCAAATTTGCTAATTAAAGGGCTCGTCTCACACATTTTGGCTTGGTTATTTTATGGTTCATAAAATAACCAACCGAGGGCTTTGTCAGTTCTTCATGCATAACGATTTACGTTGTGTTTTGCTAACGAAAATCGTGATTACTGTAATAATTTGTTTGAATGAAATCTAGTTTGCATAGAACGTATTTCGCATAAAACTTAGTTGGTATAGAAAAAGTAAGCGGTAATCAAAAAGCTCGCGATGATCACTGTGGTGCGAACATATTGTTGAGGAATACGACGAGAAACTTTTGCTGAATAGTAACCACCGACCAATGTCCCAAACAAAACGGCCATGCCTGACGGCCAATCAATCGAACCATTCACAACAAAGAACACGATTGCCGCGAGTGATGCGCATGCCGATACCAACAATTTGATACCATTCATCACGTTGATATTGGTATACCCTGCCAGTGCCAAGTAGCTCAATGTCACAATGCCTAAGCCTGCATTAAAATAACCACCATAAACACACACGATCAAAAGTAATAACGCTGAAAAGAACGCGCCTGCGCTGGTGGCGTGCTTATGTTTAGCGGTTACTTTCTTTAGCCATTTATTGAGTGTGCCACCAAAGGTAAAAAGCAGAGCGGCGAACAGTAATAACCAAGGCACGGATTGGGTAAATAGCGCTTCTGGCGTGTGTAGTAGTAAAAATGCACCAATGCCGCCGCCAATTACACATAGCCCAACAACGAGTTTGAGTTGTTTGGTACCAGATTGAATTTCATGGCGCAATGCATAAGCACCACTGATGTAACCAGCACACGAAGCAAAGGTATTGGTCGCGTTGGCTGCTATTGGTGGAACACCTGCAAACAATAGAGCGGGGAAGGTGATGAAGCTGCCTCCTCCTGCAATGGAATTCAACACGCCACCGATCACGCCTGACAAGAATAGAATCAACCAATCCATAGTTTTAGAATCCAATACGTTAACTGACTGGCTACCTTACTTGATTTTGTTATTAATATCAGGGCAATGTGCAGTGAAGAGGTGGGTTTGTGAGTTTGCTACCATCTTAGAGCTGTGGTTTTTTGAAATGGCTGATACGAAAAAGGAGCCTGAGGCTCCCTTTATTTCGTTTTGTTTTTCTAAACTAAGTCAAGCTTACACTTCAACAGGCTTTGCTCTAAAGCTCTTGAACAGCTTAACCAGAATCGGACTAGATAGAACCAATACCGCTAAAATAGTGAAGGTCATAGTGATAGGGCGTTCCCAAAGGAAGCTGAGTTCACCATCACTGATCATCAGCGCGCGTCTCAAGTTCTCTTCCATCAAACCACCTAATATGAAGCCAAGCAGTAACGGTGCGAGCGGGAAGTTGGCCAGCCTTAACGCTATCGCCGCCATTGCCACAATTAGCATCACAAACACATCCATCGTGTTGAAAGACACCAAGTACACGCCTGTGATTGAGAAGAAAATAATCATTGGCAGTAGTACCGTTCTTGGTACCGCTAGCAGTTTAGAGATGTAAGGGATCAACGGTAGGTTTAAGATAACCAGCACGATGTTGCCAAAGTACATCGAGATAATCACCGACCAAAATACGTCTGGGTGCTCAACGAATAGGCGTGGACCCGGCTGAATACCATAAGCGATGAGTGCACCAAGCATAATTGCTGTAGTACCAGAGCCCGGAATACCGAGTGTCAGTAGCGGAACGAATGAACCACTTGAAGCTGCATTGTTTGCTGATTCAGGAGCAACAAGACCACGAATACTGCCTTTACCAAACTCTTTCTGCTTGTCTTTTGGCGCTAGGCTGCGTTCCATGCCGTAGCTTAAGAAAGCTGCGATAGTCGCGCCAGCACCCGGAAGCACGCCAGTGAAGAAGCCAAGAATTGAAGAGCGAATCGAAACGGGCGCGACTTCTTTGAACTCTTCTTTGGTCACTTTCATGCTGCCAATATCGGCCATCTTTTGGCTTTCTTCGCCGCTGGTGTCTTTCTCAGGTTTCAAAATACCCATTAAAGTCTCACCTAAAGCGAAGGTTGCCATAGCAAGAAGTAGGAAACTAAAGCCATCCATTAGGTCTGTTAGGCCAAACGTGAAACGCTCAACACCAACGCCTTTGTCGATACCAACAGTAGATAACATCAAACCAAGAATGGTCATCATCCATGCCTTTATTACCTGACCTGGGCCTGCAAACGCTGCTACAGCCGATAGACCTAACAACATCAATGCGAAGTAGTCTGACGACTGGAAGCTCAATGAGACGCTTGCTAGAGCCGGTGCTGCAATCAAAAGCATGATTGCTGATAGCGTACCGCCAGTGAAAGAAGAGTAGGCTGCTAGTGCCAACGCTTTACCAGCTTGGCCTTTTTGTGCCATTGGGTAGCCGTCGAATGCGGTTACTACCGTTGAAGAGCAACCCGGAGCATTGATTAAGATTGATGACGTTGAGCCACCAAATACTGCGCCGTAGTACACACCTGCCATTAAGATTAAGCCAGAAGAAGGATCTAGGCCGTATGTAATCGGGATCATCAACGCGATTGCTGAAATTGGACCTAGCCCCGGAAGCATACCGATGAAGGTACCCACGAAGCAGCCCACAATTACCATCATGATGTTCATTGGCATCACAGCGGTCGAAAGTCCTTGTAAAATTCCGTCTAACATAATGTTATCCCTACCAAAGAGTGAAGATTAAGCCAGGCTCTAGGTAGATATCTAAGCCTTGAGTTAATAATAAAAAGAACGCGATAACGAAAGGAAATGACGCGCCAAATAAAACAGATTTACGGCGCTCACCCAATAGGTAAAAGCCAGCAAGCAAGAAGAAGCTGGTTGCTAAAACAAAGCCAAGATAAGTCAGTCCAACACCGTACAAAGCCATTAACACTAAAAAGCCAATAAGCAGCTTCCAGTTCAGCGGCGTGGTGTCGCATGAAACCTTCTGGTCCGGTTGTCCTGTAACTAGTAGGATCAACGACAGGCCGATGCCGATAAACGTTAATAGGGTAGGTAAAGTTCTTGCAGTGAAGGGTTCGTACTCGTCACCGGGAAACAAGGGAATTAGCGTGGTTTGGTAGCCATAGCACAAGCACGCCAGCATAAAGATCATGGCTCCGATGCGATCTTTCGATAGCAAAGATTCCTTACTCAAAAATTTGGTTGGTAAGTCCGACATATCCAACTCCATTTGGGATGGTATAGAAAGTAAAAAAGCCGTACATGAGCGAGTCAATGAAATGTCTGGGATCACTAACCAAAGGTAAGCGAATTACGGTACTGGTTTATCAGCCACTTGCGTTTACAACGAATCGGCAAGCGTTAGTAATACGTCTACGAATAAACAAAGGAGTTTGAAGTTAACTCATGTACGGCGAAACAAGGAAAGAGTAAGAGGGCACATAGACCCTCTATGGTTGCTGGTTATTTCAAGAAACCAAGCTCACGCATTAGGTCGCCCATCTGTTTTTCTTGGTCTTCTAGGAAGGCGTAAAAATCTTTGTCAGCTTTGTAGTTGTCAATCCAACCGTTACGGTCACGAACCACCTGCCATTCATCAGTCTTGTACATTTTGCCAAGCGCTACATTCCACTCGTCGATTTTTGCTTGGCTAGTACCTGGTGCAGCGAAGAAGCCACGCCAGTTAGCAAATACTGTTTCGTTGCCGTACTCAGTTAGTGTTGGGATGTTTGGTGCCGCATCAAGACGTTTTGGTGCCGTTACTGCCAATACTTTTACTTGGCCTGATTTAGACATTTCTAGCACTTCACCAAGGCCTGTCGAAAGCAGTTGCGTTTCGCCAGATAATAGAGCCGCCATTGCTTTACCACCTGCATCGTAAGCAATGTATCGCACTTTCTTTGCATCAAAACCTTCGCCTTTGAACGCTGCCGCTACAACAAGGTGGTCCATGCTGCCACGAGCCGAGCCGCCTGCGATTTTCACTTTACGTGGGTTGCTTTCAAATTCTTTTACTACGTCTTCCCAAGTGTTGTACTTCGAATCAGCAGACGCAACGATTGCGCCATAGTCGGCAATAGTTGCTGCTACCGGAGTCAGGTCACGGAAAGATTGAGGGAAGATACCGGTCAGCGAGCGCACAACGATAGGTGTTGAGTTCACCATCAGCGTGTCTTCTTGACGTTGAGCCGTCTCGATTAAGTGTGCAATGGCTTTACCGCCGCCACCACCAGACAAGTTTTGAAAAGAGACATTTTCTACGATGTCGGATTTCACTAATACATCACCCGTACCACGAGCCGTCATATCCCAACCGCCACCAGCGCCGCCAGGGATTAGGAAGTGGATTTTCTCTACGTCAGCAGCAAAAGTGTTAAAAGAAAAGGTTGCTGCGATGATAGAAGCCGCAAGAGTAGGTTTCAGTGCCTTGAACATGGTTCACGTTCCTTATGTAGGGGATCTCTTCAATGGAGAGAAACTTATGTTTTATATCCAGCTACTAAATACACGAATCGGGTGTTTAGTAGATGAGGTTAAAGTTAACGATGTGTTAACGAATTGTCTTTAATGCGGCGATATTGAGGATAAAGAACATTGGGTGAATAAAGTTCATAAAGTTCACAGAGAGGTGAGGATGTCCTAACTGTTGGAGACAGATGAAAAAAGAGAGCCACTTGGGCTCTCTTTAACAGTTTGTAACTTATGACATATTTAGTGTTTCTCGATCATGATGAACTAGCCAGCGTTGAGCCTTTTAGCAGCTCAGTTGCGCTATCGAAATCGAACTCCTCGAGTGCGCTTTCCAACCTTTTAAATTCCGAAGGTGTTAGCCCAACCACAGCACCGTCCTCAATGTTAAGAACAATGTTAAGAGCTTCGGTGTCATCATTGGATACCGCTTCTAATAATTGGCCGTATAGTTCAGTACTTGGCTGATTAGGCGATGTCTCCGGTTTTGCTTGCTGGCCACGTGTATTCTCGGTGGCGACTGTTGTGTGGCAGATCGAGTTAGCGATCTCTTGGCTGAGTTCAATCGTGGTTTTGATGACCTTTTCTTTTAGGTCGTCATCGGTGATTTCGGACTCTAGGTTTTCACATAGACTATGCAAGTCGCTAGCTCCGAGGTTACCGGCCACACCTTTGAGAGTGTGCAAGTAACGTTGTTGAGCACTACTTGATAGTTCGACAGTTAAGGTGCTCTTATCAGAGTAGGCTTCAACAAATCGTTTCAATAGCTTCGTATATAAGGTGTGATTATTGCTCGCTCTCATTAATCCCATGTTGGTATCAAGACCGTTAATGATTGGTAATGCCTCAGGCACTTTTTCTGCGTTGTTGCTCTCTTGTGGAGCGTTAGGGGATTCTTGCACTACAACATTAAATTGCACAGGGTTAGAAGGCGACACCCAATTGGCTAAGGTCGCGAACATCGAGCCGACATCAATCGGTTTCGCGATAATGTCAGTCATCCCGCAGTTGAGTGCTTTTTCTTTATCCCGCTCCATCACGTTTGCTGTCATCGCAATGATTGGGGTTTGTGTGTCTTTTATCTTGTTACGAATATGCTGGGTTGCTTCGTAACCGTCCATCACTGGCATTTGGCAATCCATCAAAATACCATCGAAAGGCACGTCGTCAGTTATGGCTTGTTGATAAAGGTCTATCGCCTGCTGACCATTCTCTGCGATGGTCACTTTAATTTGTTGCCCTTCTAAAAGCTCTGTTGCGAGCTCTTGGTTTATCTCATTGTCTTCAACCAGCAATATGTTAGCTCCAGCCAGTTGTTGCACGTTAGCGAGTTGATTCTGTTGTTCCAATTCGCTGCGAGATACGCGGTCTGAGTCGAGTCCATAGAGGGAAACGATAGAATCATAGAGATGAGAGGAGGTAATGGGTTTGTCGAGAATGCTCGGAATCTCAAAGCCGCGTTGTTGGATAGCTTCTGCAAGTTCTTCTCGATCGTAAGCGGTCAACATCATCATCTTAGGCATAATGCTTAACGGTTGCCCGACGTTTAGAGCTTCAAGTAAGTCGACACCATCTCGCTTAGGCATCTTCCAATCCGATATCACTAAATCGAATGGCTGGCTTTGAGCGTCGGCAGTGTGTAACTCAGCAAGCGCTTCATCAACGGATGAACTCAGCGTTGGAGTTAGTTTGAGCGACTCTAGGATATCGCCCATGATCAAACGAGCACTGGAGTTATCGTCGACGACCAAGACCTTCAAATTGTTAATTGAAGTAGGTACTACAACTCGATGCTGCTGAATTGAGTGACTAACGCGAGTGGCAATCGTAAACGAAAAGGTTGAGCCCTTACCAAGTTCTGTTGAGACGTGAATGTCTCCACCCATCAATTGGCTGAGCTCTTTGCTGATCGCTAAGCCTAAGCCTGTACCGCCATATTTTCGAGTGGTAGAGCTATCCGCTTGAGTGAACTTATTGAACAGTTTAGCGGCTTGCTCTTGTGTCATGCCTATTCCGCTGTCTGAAACAGCAAAGTTCAATTTGATATCATCGCCTTGCCTTTCCGCGACAGAGATAGAGATCTTCACTTCACCTTTTTCCGTGAATTTGACGGCATTGTTACTTAGGTTAATCAATATTTGCCCAAGCCTTAAAGGGTCGCCAATAAGATTGGTCGGCACATCTCTATCGACCTGGATAAGCAGTTCTAGACCTCGTTCTGACGCGCGTAGCCCGACTAAGTTAGTTATGTTGTCGAGCACATTCTCTAGATGGAAATCGACTTTCTCTATGTCGAGTTTTCCTGCTTCAATTTTCGAGAAATCGAGAATGTCATTGATTAGCCCGAGCAGGGTGTCGGAGGAAAGTTTAACTTTGTGAATGTAGTTACGTTGTGCCTTGGTTAGATCTGTTTTCAACGCGAGGTAACTCATACCAATGATCGCGTTCATTGGCGTACGAATTTCATGGCTCATATTAGCTAAAAAATCGGATTTTGCATGATTGGCGGCATCGGCTTCATCACGTGCAGCAGCTAGGCTGTGCGCGAAGGTTTCTAACGCAGAATGCGCTTTGTTAGCGAGCAAGCCCATCAACAAAATAATCACAAAGAAAATCATTCCACCGATGGCTAAATGGAACGTCACGCTAGAAGAGTCTTTTACATTGACGCTTTCTGAAAGGTGACGTTGAGAGACGAAATCTCGAAATTCTAAGAAGCTCTCATCCATCGCCTTGAGTAACTGATGACTCAGCCTTTGTGAATTCACTAACTCAGTGAATTGTGCCTCATAAACGCTGATATGGTCGTCAAAGGCAGTAATTTTTACCTCTGGTGCGTACAAGGCAATCAGTCGTTGCGCGTTGCTAGATTTGGATTGCATCTCATTAATTACATGTGACACTTTGTCGGCGATGAGCTTCTGTTCTTTTGAATTTGCGAGCAGAAAATCTCGGTTGAATCGATTTGAGCGGCTTAGTAGCGTGCGAATTGCCAATAGGTCTTGTCCTATGAGCAATTGGGAAGAGAGTTCTGCTTGAGATTGAGAAACGAGATGACTCAGTTCCGCGACTTGGCTCTGTTTGGTTTGATAGAGCAAGCTAACTGAGCGTGAGAATTCAGAGCCGCTTAGGGTGACTTGATTGATAAGGGATGCTCTTAAATTTTTCGAAGACGTCGGTATGCCTTGCAGCTGAACTAAGTTAGTGTAATAGCGATTTTTTGCCTTATCTACAACCTCTAAGAGTTGTTGTCCTTTGTCATCCAAAATCTGTTCTTGCAACTCTGAAATGAGCCGTGAAGCCTTTTGCATCTCAAGTTTGACTAACGAGTGAGTCTTTAGGTCGCCGTCGAGTAAATACTCTTTTTCAAGATTTTGTATGTTAACGGCTAGAGTGGCAAGTTGACTGGTTTTTAGTGCAACGTTGGTCAGTTCTTCGCTGTTTAGTCGTAGACCGCGAGTTTTCTGATTGTTTTGATTGATCGCTTGATTGTGTAGATCCCTCATCTCTCGCAATAACTCTGTCGCGGCATTGGAGCGCTCGTCCATAAGCGTTCGAGTTGATTGGTTCAACTCAACAATGTCGACATATTGCTTGAATTGAACCAAATATTCCGTGAGCAAGTTGATAGGAAGGGACGTTACATATTGGTCGGAATAATCATTGGCTAGATCCACAGTCTGTTCTGCTTCTTGATCAAAGCTAGAGATGACTTGTTCGCTGTAGTCGTTACTGAAAGACAACTCATAAACACGCAGCTTATCGAGTGAGGTCAATAAGCGAGTACTGGAAGCGTATTCTTCAACGCCGATGAAGCGATCGTTGAGATTGATCCAAGCGCCTACAGCGACAGAAAACACCACGATGGCTGCTACGAGAAAAGAGACTAAGATTATTTTCGAATCGTTAGCAAATCTTGAAACAGTATTCATAAAATACCTGTATTGATAAAGTACCAGCGAACTTAGCGTTCTGGTTCATCAGAAAAAGAGTCTTTGATCGCTAACATCTCGTCGAGCTTACTTATGAAGATAGGCACTAAGTTAGGATCAAAATGATGGCCAGCTTGTTCTTGAATCAGCTCAATGGCTTTTTGAATAGGCCAAGCTTCTTTGTATGGGCGTTCGCTGGTCAGTGCGTCGAATACGTCGGCAATCGCTACAATTCGCGCGCTGAGAGGGATATCTTCACCGGATAGCTTGTGAGGGTAGCCACTACCATCCCATTTTTCATGATGATAGAGCGCAATTTCTTGCGCAAGCTTGAGTAGTTTAGAGTCATTGTCGCCAATAATATCACCACCAATGGTGACGTGTGTTTGCATGATTTCCCATTCATCAGGATCCAGCTTTCCTGGTTTTCCTAAGATGGAATCGGGGATACCGATTTTCCCTATGTCATGCATTGGTGCGGCTTGGAAAAGAAGTTCTACCCAATCGTCATTAACGTCCAAGTGTTGAGCAAGAATTTTCGAGTAGTAACTCATTCTTACAACGTGCATTCCCGTTTCATTGTCTTTGTACTCTGCTGCACGACCGAGCTTGCGGATTATCTCCAATCGACTCATTGCCAGAGCTTCCGTTCTCTGCCTTACTTTACGAGAAAGTGCCAAGTTGTGGTCATACAGAGAAATATGGGTAGCAACACGCGCTTTGACGATTGGTGGGCTAACAGGCTTGGTGATGTAATCCACGGCGCCCAATTCAAAACCACGTTGCTCATCGACTACATCTGTCTTGGCGGTAACAAAGATCACTGGAATGTCAGAGGTGACAGGGTCGCTTTTGAGTCGACGGCAGACTTCATAGCCGTCCATAATCGGCATCATGATGTCGAGAAGAATTAGATGAGGTTTTGGTGAGGAGGAAGCTATCTTTAATGCTTTTTCGCCAGATGTCGCCGCTTTGATCTTAAAATCGTCGTTGAGGATCCCTGAGAGTGTATGGATGTTGTCTGGGATATCATCAACAACCAGAATAATGGGTTTATCTGTCGTAATTTGATTCATTTTTCGTCCCTAAAAAATTTAATCAGATTGCTATGTTCTATGCTTTTAAAGCGTAGTGGAATTTGGTGGAAATGCATGATTTCTGGAGGGTTAATTATTGGTTTTGGAATCTAAAAGGAAATAATGGAGTCCCTTTCTATGAATAGATATTTTATATGTTAACCTTTATTTAACAAAGAATAACGACATGGATTGTGTAGTAGTGCGATCAAGGTTGAATAGTTCAGGATCGAGTTTGCTAAGACTGAATAATTCAGAGGTACTTAGTCGTTCAAGTAACTTTTCAAATCTAAAGTGGACTTGTTACAGGGAGAACGTAGGATGCCGAATACAGGGCTGACCATCATTCAGAAAGACATGCTATCGCTGTTTGCGAATGCAGATTTGGTGGGTGTGACTAAAGTTGATAAGGTTAAAATTGCTGTTGCCGCTGCAACAGAAGTTGACAGCTTAACGGGCACCATTACCGAGGCTGTGACAGGGAGTGGAACAAGTCTTGCTGGTATGATTGAAAACATAACCGAGCAGATAAAAGAAAAATTCTTGGACTATGCGAAGAGTATTACATCCATAGCGATGGATGATATTAAGGCTCAGATTCTCGCTATGATCCCTAGTTTGGTTAAACGAATATTTGCCGACCTAGCCCCTGCGATTGATGATATCAAAGAAGCGGCAACACGAATTTACTCGGCGCTGGGTAAAGCGGTTAATAATCATAAAACTCGTCACCTTAGTTCAATGACAACGACGCGCGTTGGTGCTGATGTGATTGATAAAATTCGAGGTGAGATTCGCGCTGTTGCAATCGAAGACTCAATGATTGCACTAGCTCATGGTGGTGTAATCGCGATTAACTTAGCCAGTTCAGGAATTGGTGCTACCGTAACCAGTATTGTTAAAGCCGTTCTTTCTATCTTCAACTTTTTCCGCGGTTTATACGACAAGTGGGTAATGGAGCGTAAGTTTCGTAAGTTTAAGCAAGAGTGCGTGATGCTTAACCAGAAGAGGGATGTTATTGGCGCGAACTTTTTCCGAGACTGGTTCAAAATGAAGATGGAGGAGATTCCCGTCATCGCTTCTTACATGGTTTGCATGCCTTGTTACAGTTCTCCATACAATTTTCTCTCAATTACCGATATCACGCCACCACCTCCGAATATGAGGACTCGCTTAACTCGAAGAATTAAGCGTAAGTTTGGCCGTAAGGTGAATACTGACCCATCCGTGATTAAGTTATCTTTCCAGAAATCGACTTTAAGTGCTTATGCCACATTGCAAGAAGAGGCTAAGGCGTTTATTGCCAATAGCGAAATCGCTTTAGAGAGTAATAAACCGGGAGTGAAGCAGGCGTTAAATGCCGCGCGTGGTGAACCGAACTTTATTCCGGGAACGGATGAAAAAGCGTTTACTAAGGCTGTGCGTAAACAGCAGGTCAAAAATCTCTTCAATGGCACCACAATTAAAGAGAGCGTAAAAGAAAGTCTTGCTCCCAAAGCATTGGCAGCCACGGTGGCTGGTGGACTGGAATCGCTCCTAGTACCTGAATAATAAGGCTACCTGAATTATTTAACCACCGAGGCTAAACGAAGACGTAATGTGCTTAAATGAAATGTAAAAGGCGGATGACTAGTCATCCGCTTTTTTGTTACCTGCTGGTATGTTTGGTATTCCGGTTCTGCTTCAATAGAATTTTATATCGACTTGGCAGGACTGCTGAATCATCTACCCATTCCTCTAACATAATCGCGAGAGCGAACCAATCGTCAAGCTTGCTAGTGACCAAGTGCTGTCTAGAGTATCTAGGCGTGTAACTCTCAAATCGAAGCTGTTCGTGTTCAGTACCTATCTTAGTAACAGAACCAAAATCAATGAGTTGGGCTTGGCCTTGCGGGCTGAATACGATGTTGGAAGGCTTAATATCACCATGAACGAAACCTAACGTGTGGACTTGGTTAATCGTAGCTTCTAAAGTACGAATCCAGTGAGAGGGTAAGTATTCCGTCAAATCTGAATCTGCTCGTATCTCTAGAAGTGTTTTACCATTCATGTAAGAAAGAACTAAACAGTCACTCTTGTGGCTAGAAAAATAATCACAATAGTTCGGCCAGATATCTCTGTTATTGGAGTCGGTATTGAAATTGGTATTTGAATACAGAAATTCCGCCTCTTGTTTTAAGAAATGACGGTGTTTTAACTCTTGAGCAGATTTTATCGTAACCAGCCCCCAACTAGGGTGCTGGGCTTTGAAAACCCGTGAACTTAAACGAGAGAGGTCAGTGTATCCATGAGCTTTGAACACTTGCAGAAGCTTTTCATCGTTCAAGTTCGTTTTTGAGAATAGACCATCCTCAGAAGTTTGAGCTCGCCTTGATGGACAAGACGAGCTGTTTGAAAATGCGTTATCAGATACCACTTGGCAGTGAGAATCCAGAAAAGAAACCGGGAACAAACGGATTCGACTGACCTTGAGTTTTTATGGTCAGCTTCACTTTGCTGTCACCGTAAACAAACTCAACTTGAGTATCTTGAGTGGATGTAAAATTCACGTTTGGCTCAAACAAGCGGAACCAACTCCATGTCCCTTTTACGGTGTTTTGGCCAATTGTAGAATCCTGAGCATTAAGTTGAATGCCTAATTTCTCGATAAACTTCGCGTCACCTTGCCATGATTGTTGACTCCATAGTGTTGGGCCATGACGATAAGTAAAGATAGGCTTATCCGAAATGATCGAAAACTCCGTGATGTTTGGTGTCATATCGACGGCTTTCAGTTGGAAGTTGATTAGAATGTTTGATGGATCAGCTAAGAATAGGGCATTCTTTATGTCAGCGGCCTTATCAATCATTGTCCAAACTTCTGGCGTAATGGATAACCCTGTACCTGGTAGCAATCCCGGTAAGTAGGGTGCTTCGTCATTGTTCTTGATGAATCCATTAAGACGAGTTTGAGAGAATTTATCAACGATGCCATTAGTCACGAAGAAGGCTTTAACATCCGCAACACTCACGTCCGATTTGGATTTTCGGTTGAACGGATAAAACGAAGCTAATCGTTGTTGGTAAGGTTGATAAATTTCGTTCGACCACGCTTTATTCAGGTAATCGTGAGCTAATGACATCACCGTTTCATTGCTATGATGTACTACCTTATTAATCAGCTCTTCAGCGACCGCTAAATGATTGTTGGAAAGGCTTGATAGTGACGCAATCGGATTACCAGCTTGCAACGTCACAGACAGTGTTTCAAAGGCGACCTTTTGTGGCTCTTTGGTCTCGTAAAACTTGTCTCCCCACTTTTTCGCGTTGATGAATGCTGCCAGTAGGTTGTCGATGGGCTTCTTACCTTGGTCATTGGCAGAAACCTGTTTTTTGTATGCTTGGAAACTAAGAGATATCTGACGAGCGGATTCCTTTTTATCAGGATCTTGAATCGGCATGCTTGCAGGATCTTGTTGCTTGTCATCCTTGGCTGGTATTTCTAGTTCTACATAGGTGTACTTGGCGATCGTCGAGTACAAACTGACTAGTGGATTATTACTGGCTTGCGACAGGCTCGTTAACGTGTTTTTTAGTTGTGTCGGGTCGGCTACTTCTTTGACTTCGACATTACGAACTAAATCACGCCAATAGTTAATGTAATCATTCTGATAGGTTTGTTTTAACTCTCTACTGATTCGGTGAAGCTCGAGTGCGCTAGGGTAAGCACCGGCAACGCCTTCATAAGACTGTAAAGCAGATTTAAGAGTCGGGGAATTGACCGATAAATCGAGCTCGTTAAACCCTGTCGGTGTGTAGATATAAGGAACTAAGTAGCCAGCGTAACTTGGCGAGAATTGAAGCACTGAGCCAAAATTATCACCTAACTCTCCACGAATATCGACCCGCTTTGCGTAGGCCGTAGAACTTTGGATATGTTCGTACAACAGCGTTTCAATACCTGTCTGGGTAATCACTTTCTTGGCTAGGCTCTCTAAATCATGGTTTGATTTTATTGGCGTCAAGTTACGTGCAAAGATGTCATTTAACAGTACTTCTAGCTGAGCAATGTTGACGCTATCCGCTTCTCCTTGATCTTGCAGCGTACGAATGTAGTAGTTTTTAAGCTCTTGAACATTGGCTCTGTCTTTGCTGAAAAGTAAACGGTAGTTATTGAGCAGAGACAGCGTTTGAGATTGATCTTCTAGGTTTACGTACACAAACAGGTCTTTCTCGATCGTATTTTCCATCGAAGGGATAAGCACCTGTTGTAGCTCTGTGAAATAGGCCTCTTCCACTTCTTCCTTGATGCTAGGGTTCGGCATAAACGGCAAGCTATACCAAGGCTCAGGCTGATTGTAGAGGTTATAGATTCGCTGTAGTGAAAACAGGTTCGGAATGTTATCTGCCATATTCTCGATGTCATAAGGTGAGGCAGATATCGCTTCTTTATAGCGCTCAAGCATCACATCAGCTCTGGTCTCGCGTTGGTTCTGGAAGTCAAAGTCGAATTTAATTACCAACAACACAGCCGCGAGTAAGCCAACCCAAGAGAGCGTGAATAGTACTTGGTTAACCAACAAAGTGTTCTCTTTGCGCTTGTTTACGCCGACCAACTCGCGTTCAGATAAGATCACGTGTGTCATGAGGTATTGGGCAAACAAGGTCTGATTAACAGGGATTTGCTCATTCTGTTGATAGTGTTCGTGACCTACAGAAAAAGATACTGCACTCGCTAGTAAATCGGATTGCGGAGAGCTTTGGCCATCATGAGTGAAATAGAAGCCTCTGAACTGCAGGGCATCACTGAGTTGTTCACCTCGGTACAATCGATTGAGGAACAGCCAAAGGTTTTGTTTCAATAGTCCAAACTGGAAAGGCGCACTAGCAATAGAGTTTCGATAATCTTGATTCAGCTGGCCAGCCAATGCATTGCTCATGTTAGCGATCAACTCACTGATTAAATGATCGTATTCATCATTATACCAGTTCGCATCGATACCACCGTGTGCAGAGTAAGGGGCTGTGGCACCGAATACTTCATCCCTTTTTGATTCGTCAAAAGCAGAGAAGAACTGACAAAAATCGCTGATGCTGCCCATATTAGAGATGACGTTATAAATCGGTAGGCTGACACCGAATGCTTGATTAAATGTCTTGATAGTCGATTTTATCTCATCAGCTTGCTGCGTTATTTTTTCATTGTTTTCCAGCAGCGACGATACATCAGTGGTGAGTAACAGACCATTTGCAGCTTGTCTCGGGCGCCATTCGGTGAGTGATTGAGTGAGGGTCTTTAGATATTCAGGATGTTGGTCTTCGCCCATACTTACCGACACTAAAATAGAATGCTCGCTAACCCAAAACAGAACAGGGAATTCAATGTCATTGCCGAAGTCATCAAGCTTGTAGGCTTCGTAACCCATTTGAGTGATGATGCTTTTGTCTTTGTTTGGGTTTTGACTCAATAGTAAATAAATCGGTTGATCGTAACGGCTGGTTAAGCGAGTTTTGCGTTTTTGCCCGTTGATCATGCGCTTGAAATGGTTTGCTAATTGCTTTTTTCTTTTCTGGATCAGTTCTTTGTCGAAAGACTCTTGTTGCGATTTTGCGCTGCGCTTGATGAGCACCCAATAGCAAATGAAGCCGAGAAGCGTAGAGATAATGGCGATAGTGGTCAGTGCCCACACCAAATAAGCATTGAGTGGTGTTAGCAGAATAACGCTAGAGGCGACGGTAAAAAAGGCGACAGAGGCTAGGGCAGAAATGCCTACTGTTTTCTTAACGTTGCCTGACTTGTTTGATTTGGCATCCGGCATAATCAGTTAGACTCTTCCTTGTTTAAGTCATGCGCAGAAGTGCGAACAATAATGGCATTTATTTGGTCGTTTTCTACGTACCAAGCTTTGGTTGTTCTCGCTTCTTCTGAGGTGTTAGCTCTTAATATCACTCGATAGTATTTCTTGTAAGGTGAGATTATTGGCTCATAAGCTGACGGAGATAGATTTTTGATGAAAGCTTGGGCATTTTTCTTACTTGAGAACGTCGCGAGTTGAACCAACCAATTGGCTGAGCTTGGCGTGAAGTTAGTCGTTTTTGCTGCTTCTACCGCGTCAGCTTTACTCGCGTGACGAGGAGGATTTTCCAAATCGTTATCTTGGCTGATGAAGACAATGTCTTTGATTTCTCCAGATAGAACGTAGCGTTGGCTAAAGTTCGGCAAAAAGGTGAAATCACGCGATCGCTGTGCGTGGGTTTTGTTGTACCAGAACTCTGTTAAACCAATACTGGTTGCTATCAAACAAAAGAAAAACAAGCTGGTAATGAAGTAACGCTTACGTCTTGTCGGTTTTCTTACGTCAGGTAGCTTTACCTTCGTGCGGCAGTGAACGCCACTGGCGGTACGATATTGACTGATGGTTTGTTCTAATTGATGAACGAACGCCTTTAACTGTTCAGCGCCGCCTTCGCGATATTGGCCTTTGAACCCAATATTGATGAAGAGGTAGATGATCTCCAGAAGATCGATCAGTTTGTGTGGCTGTCTTGCGGCTTTTTCAGCAACAGAAAAGAACAGCTCACCACCATTACGCATGCCAAACAGCTCGCTAAGCAGTGTTTTGTTTTCCCAGCCGCGTTTCTCTCCCCACTCGGTGTAGATGATGAATTCATCGATGACTACGGCATACAAAAAGCAAAGTTTATCGATAACGGCAATAGGGTAGGTAAGCTCAGTGGCTTGAGCTTTTATATCGTTAATGCCCTGAATAAACTGCTCTCGGAAAACGGTTAAATCTTCGGGTTCAGACAGCGTTGATATCTTGAGTGTTTTGGTCAGTAAATCACTACTGATGTTGATCAGTTGATTCTCTGCCTTATCAAAGTGACGCAGAAACTCTTCTTGGGTGCTGGTGGAGTGCACCGCAACTAATTTAGAAAAAGCTTGGTCAGACTCTGTATTTTCAGAGCCTTTTGATGCTTTATCTATGACCAGTGTTTCTTCGTCTAAATAATCCATGGCCATTATCTCAACGCGTATAGAACGACTTCGAGAGCGGGTATGCGAGCATCGACGTGCAGCGCAATCGCATCACGCGTATCGAGCATATCAAGCCAGTTTCTGTCTTTTGTATCGACCTCAAAATAAGCGACACCTTGCATCGGTTTCAGCTCACTTGGTGCAATAGGCAGTGGCGTTAACGAGATACCAGACAGCGAGCTACGAACGAGTTCCACAATCTTATTGTTACTGCTGAGCTTAGCGGAAATAGGGAACAGCTCATTTAGCTCTGTACTGCTGATGTCGGATTTAACACTCAGAACGAAACGGCGGTTATAAACGCTGCTTGGATCTTTGATTAGCGTGCGAAGTAAACGGCGCTTCTCAAACAGTGAAATATCCCACTTGAACTCAATAACCGAATCTTGCTGAACCAGCGTGAGTAAGTTTCTCAGGCTCGAAAATAGCGGGTTAAAATTGTCGTAGAGCTTGTCATATTTTAAAGGCTGGCACTCATCTGGAATCGCCGGTGTCAACGCCATGACTTGAGCTTCAAACTGTTTTAACTTTGAATACAGTTCGTGCGTTGGGTATTTGGTGTTACTGATGGTTAATTCAAACCACGGTAGCCAAGTGTTGAGCGTTTGAAGCCACAGGAAATCTTGCATCATAGACTGAGGACTTTTTTGCCCTTGGCCAGCCTCGATGCGTTTAAGAAGGTTCTGAGCTCGGTTACTGACCAGTGCATGAATCTCTTTGACTCGTTCGCTAAGCAGCGTTGAAGCGCCGTAATGTAAGCAGGCAGGGATAAAGGCTCTATCAAGCATCACTTCATCGGAATCACTGATTTCTAAGATCTTAGCGACGGGAATCAGGGTGAATCCAGACGTGTCTTCTCCAGCAAACTTGAGACCGATATTAAGCTGTGCGACATCAACTTCAACACTGGCATTTTCAGAGGTAGATGTGTCGAAGACGTTGATTGAGCGGGTGATGTAGCGGCTCTGTTCTTGACCGTCTTCACTGTAGTCATTGTTGCCTTGCAAAGAGATTGGCAGAGCAAGGTAAACGATGGTTTCAATGGTGCCTTTAGGTATGTCGACGACGATCTCTTGCTTGAGATTGAATTGGGTTCCATCGGGGAACACGCCAGAACAGCTTGGAATAGACAACTTACCGATCTTCAATAGATCGTGGTTCAGCACTAATTCGGTGATGCCAAAGAAAGGGGCAAAACCAGCTAGTGTTTCGATGTTCTGACGAATGTAGTTTTGCACGTAGCGGTCTTGCTGCTGAAAGTGCTGAGGCGCAATAAACATCCCTTCTTGCCAAACTACTTTTTTGAAAGCGTCCACGTAAAATCCTTTTCTATTATTTTTATATATTGGCTTTTTTATTAAAAGATTTGCCACCAACTGGAGTCAGGCTGTATCACGGCTAACTCTGCTTTCTTCCCTGTAATCGTTAACTCTAAGGTTTGCTCTGGGTCGGAAGGCATCATCAAAACGGTCTTGGTTGTGCCATTTTGGTAATCAGCGAATTCGACCAGTGCTGCAATGTATTGAGTGTTCTTATTGATGTCTAACGTCAGTTTTTGTTCTGAGCTAGGCAGTACAATCGGCAGCACTTGTTTTGAAACTAGGTTGGCCGCCAATAACTGTAGGTCATTGTTGTATAAATCAATAAACGGTAATTGTTTAAACAGTTGTTGATCCGTCAATTGGTAAAGCCTAACCACAACAGGGTTGGCTTGGTCGTCATTGTATTGGTTGACTGTCGCATCCGCTTTAACGGTCAATGAGTATTGAGTGACAACAGGAGCAGGATCTGATGAAGAACATGCTGAGATCAATAAACAAAGCGATAAGAGTATGAGACGTTTCATTCTCTCTCCTCACTTTGCTTTTGCATGTTCTCCATAAACAGCGCTTTGAACTGACGTCTGAAATCTCCGTTGTCTTGGCGGTGTTGGAAGTGTTTTCTATAGATCTTCCAATATTTCTTATCTTTGTTGGTAAAAATACCGCTACTTACGTATTCACTAAACTGGTTCTCAAGCTGCTTTGGTGCAAACTCATTCAAGAACTGATCAACCGTCTGCTCTAATGCGTCGAAAAGCGCTTTTTGTTGTAGCTGTGGGTTTTGTAAGTACTGCTGATTCTTCTCAGTTAACGTAATGAGTTTGTCGATCGACTCTTCAATACGGGTATTGTTCTCAACATTAACGGGTAAGTACTCTAATTCAGTAGAGGAGATAGAGTTGCTATCGCGATGACCGATTTCGTCCACTTCAATGTTGGGCACGACTTTGTCGTCATCTAAGTCTTCAAAAGGATCAGACGAGAAGGGGTCGTCACTCAATACATTCTTCGAAGAGAAGTTTGAGGTTTTCTTAACTGTCGCGACTTGTGGTGCGTCATCTAAAAAGTCTGTGTCGCTGTCATCGAGTTTTAAGTTGAAAGGTTCTATAAAAGTTTCATCCTGTGTGGTGTTATTGGTCGCGCTCATTTTCGGGTCACTCAATAGACTCACCAGGAGTGTGTAGCCACCCAGTTTGATGATGTCACCATCGCTAATGACGTACTCTTTCTCTTTTGCCAGCGGCTTGTCGTTTAACGACACTCCATTGTTACTGATGTCTTTAATCACGTAACCGCGGTCTGTTGGGTAAAGCTGGCAGTGAGTTCTTGAGATCCATTTCGTTTGATCGGGTAGCGCAATATCACATGATGGAGAACGACCTAAGCTTCCGCCACTTTCGGGCAGATACGTCACTCTAGAGGATACAACCTCTTCAGCAGGTACAGAAATCATGTGGACACTGATGGACAATGGCTACTCCTTGCACTTGGATATGGCTGAGTTAAAACTGTCTAAGAAACCTGAATAGGTTTTAAGGAATCGATTCGAGAAGTAGACCCCCATATCCTTGGTATCTAAGTTCGTCGAATTGAAGTAATCGAGTGGTAAAGAGGCTTTATCCAGTTCTCTTTTAAAGACCAACTCATCCTCTAAAACAACATCAATTTCCCTTTGTTTTAAAAGTCTTAGTAATACTTTAGCATCTCGTGGCTGCTTAACGACGTTAAATCCATTACGTTTTAGCCAAAACCATTTGTTTGAGCCAAATTTGGCAGAAAAGTTAAGGTTTAACTTTGACAATTCATCAACCTTCGGCTCCACTCCTGGGCCAAAATACCAATTCAAGGTTTGTTTTGCGATAGGTGCCGACAGCGTTGCGTATTCATCACGTTCTGAGGTTTGGGTTGCCACGAAGAAACCGTGTTGACTGCCACTGTGAACACGCAATTGAGCATCAGACCAAGTGGTCATCGTAAGTTGATAAGGCTGTCCCATCATGCCTAAGGCGCATTTAACTTTGTCTAATGCGATTCCTTGCATTGAGGCGTTTTCATAGGTTTGGTACGGCGGCCAATCTTGTGTGGTAAGCATTAGGCGAGATGGCCCAGTTTTTACCTGAGCAGAAGCACTCATCGACCAAAACGTCGAGATGAGTAGGGTGAGTAACGATAATCTGATGGTTGAGGCTCTAGTTAACATCATTAGAGTGTCCTATCACTTCAGATATTTTCAATATTGACACTGGCGGGTAATAGTCGAGCTTATGAGCGGCTTCGATATTAACAATATAGGAATATTGGCTAAGTGACTCTATAGGAATGTCTGAAGCTTTTTGAGTTCCTTTTAATATGTTCTTCGCTTTGTATCCAGCAAATTGACCAACATTGTAGTAGCGGCTAACAATACCAAATAAGGCCTTATGGTTTCTTATTGGGCTTTCGGTTGCCGAAAATGTGGGGATACCTTTCGAATGTAGCCCTGATACGACTTCCCCTCCTTGGGTGATGATGTATGAATCAGGTGGTAAATAAGCCATATCGACACCATCACGTTTCATATTGTTTATCGTGAGGTTAATTAAGTCGCTGTTTGACTTACTTTTATCAATGTTTAGTGGGTACAACATAACACGCTTGTTATAAATTTCCGATAACTCCATCATTTTATTTGCGGTGATAATCGAATTATTTTCGTCAGCGTTATATATAACCCCAAGGCTTGAAATGTTATTGAGTTTTTCTATCGCTTTAAATTGTATTTCATGGGGTACGATGTGCGATACACCGGTAAAATTTCTATCGTTTGAAGATAAATCAGCAATCAACTTAGAACCCACGGGGTCGGTCACAATACTGAACACAACAGGCGTCGAGTTGTTCATTCTAAATTCGCTGGGTTCTGTATAAGTCCCTAGTAAATTCAAGGTGATAGTCGTACCAAAGGAATAAATGAGATCGGCATCTCTATATTCTAGATCTTGAATGTGTTGTTTGAGCTGTGCTTTATCCCTATTCGCATCGAGAATGGTAAACCGCACATCAACATGCTGCGATAAATAATCCATGAAGCCTTGCTCGGCATCGGTTACCCCTCGCCATAATAAAAGAATGACATGTTTTTCGTCACTTTTAGCGAACGAGAGTGGAGTTATTAAAATAAAGCTAAGGACGAACACTATAAATCTCATGATTGAACCCCTAGCTTCTGTTTATCGGACTTCAAAAATATGGAGAAAAAGACAATTAAGCTAAAGGAACTTGCGAGTAGTGATGCGCCAAATATAAGAATGGTTTGGTCGTAACCGAAGATACTTAAACATACCCCAGCTAGCATTGGCCCTGCGATATTACCAATACGCTCTGTAAGCCTGAAGATACCGATGATTTTGCCTTTCTCGATCCCTTGCCCAGAAAGTAGGTCGATGACTAAAGGTATTTGAGGAGAAACACAGATGCCGTGTGCGATACCAATTATAATAACAATAAGTAGCAACCCTAATGTGCCTTGGAAAAAATAGAAGTTGAGCAAGGCAAGGGACGAAAGTAATCCGCCAATAAAAATAAAGGCCATTTTGTTTTTAAGCTTATCGACTAAAATGGCACTCAATGGTGAAATTAGAATGATCGCGAGGCCATAAGCCATAATCACACGCCCAGAAACAGAGCTACTTTCACCAAGGAATTGCAGATAAACAGGGCAGATGTAGTAAAGGAAACCGGTGAGTACGATCTTCGCAGGTATAGCACTGAATATCGTGATCAAGGCAAAGTACTTGTTACTTAACAGCAGCTTGAAATCTTTTAGTTTGACGGGTTTGCTTGAGTTTCCGGTATTTGATTTTTCAAAAAACACATACACCAGTAACACACTGAGTGTTGCCAATAACCCTGCAAGCATAAACGTTTCTGAGTACCCAAGTTTCTCCGCTAAGATTCCTCCGATAGCGGCTCCACATAAAGAACCTGAAAAGAACGAAGACAAGAAAGTCGCCATGCCTTTAGTGCGATTAGAATCATTGGTGGTATCTGAGACATAGCCTTGCGCCGAAATGAACACGATACCGTAGCCGACAGCCGTGAAAGCGCGCGCTATAAGCAAGAACTCTAAAGATTGAATGAAAGCCGTCGCGACTAAGCCAATACAAGTGATTAGCCCCCCAGTCATTAACGAATGTCTTCTACCTACTTTGTCTGACCAATAACCAGCAAACGGCAGCGAGATGGCCCAGCAAAGCATGAATAGGGAGATGGGTAAGCTAGTGACTAGGTTTTCAGGTATCCAACCGGTTGTGTTTTCTAATGAAGAGACGAATCTAGGGAAAAAGGCCAACGAAGACGCTTCTGAGAACACCAATAAGAATAGGGGTAAGCGAATGAATCGAAAGTCTTGTTTGTCGATATCTTGAGATGGCTGATTTGGGTTTAGCTTAGTAATGGCTTGGTTGGTGAGGTTAAGTAGTTTGCCAATTTCATCGCGCGTAGAGATCTTCGCCAAGTGATTAACGATGTCGCGGTTCACCAACATGAACACTTTCTTTACTTGGTTCCAAGGCGAAATGATCATGAAATTGCACATGAACAGAATGATTTCGGCTACCACAAGACAAGAGGCGACCAAGACAGTAATCATGTCCATGACGCTTTCTTTGAGTAGGTTGATGATCAAATTATTATCTGTGGTGACGTTCAATTGAATCGTATGGCTGTTGTTGAGTGAGAACGTCGATTCTCGGATAGAAGGGTGCACAACTTGTTCTTCAGGGTAGCGATAGGAAGAGCCTGACTGTCCTTCAAAGTTAATCGACAGAATTTCGCTATGGTGATCAACGAAGAAAGCAAATTCATCTTCTAAGCCATGCAGTTTGTCGTCAGGAACGCCTTTGTCGAGTAACCCTTTAATCATCTGATTTAACGAGTCGCCAATCAGGTTGGACTTTTGTTCGAGCTTAACCTCGTAAATCTGTGAAAACTTGTCTAGCGATTGATACGAAACCCCAAGGTTGGCAATGATGGTCAGCAGGATAGCAAGAGAGATGATAAACACCGGAAAGTGCTTATTTTTTAACTTCTCAAACTTAGACAATGAGTTTGGGGATTGCAGCGCCTTGTGAGCTTGGGTAATCGTTGGTAGCAATTCATCCGAATCGGTAGCGGATTCAAATATTGCAGTTGCGCCTTTTACTCGGCCTACAATACCTTTCAATAGGTACTTCAAGGCGATAAAGGCAATCAAGCAAGAGAGTAGTATCCAAATTGCCGAATAGAGAAACTGGAGCTTGAGCAAGAAGGTTTTCTGTTGCTCTAACAGCGTTGTGGAATAGTAGAGCTTTACTTGGCCTTCGACTAAACCAAAGGAGTTAGTGATGTCGAGCGATAGCTGACGGTCATTTTCTTGATTTCCCTCTCCAGTACTAAATAGTCGTTCGCCAGAACTAGAAACGACCACCAAGGCGGTAATACCGTCAACGATTTTTAAACGACGGTCTAGCATACTTTGGATGTTGGATATCGCTGAGAGAGGTAAGCCCAAACTGATGGCTTGGTTGATATCGTTATGTGTTTCTTCCAACACAATCTCATAGATAGAATCTGAGGTTTCAGTGAGTCTTTTCTCGAAATTGAAATAGTTTAACGTAGCATTTAAGGTGATGGAAAACAGCAAAACCGCCATGATGGCCAACATCAATTTAACCCGAAGAGACAGGTTAAGTAATGAAGGTTTGGTCAAGGTTTGGCTGGCTTTGCTGTTCATTAGTTAAGACCTACTTAATCGATAAATCGAAGTCGGCACTATTGTTGGTTGCGCTAACAGTAACTTGAGTTATCGGTTCGCTACGACTTAGACGTCCAATACACTCTTCAGCCAATCTAGGCATCAATGAGCTGTTAATGATTTGTTCAACAGCACGGCCACCTGTCGTTGGGTCGGTATTACGGTCAACCACGAACTGAATGAAATCCGCATCCCAAGTGAACGAAGCCTGATATTGCTCCGCAAGTTTCTTCTTGATTCGATTGAGCGAGATCTCTGTGATCTTCGCGAGCTCTTCGTCATTAAGTGGGTAGTAAGGAACAATAGTGGTTCGGCCTAAGAAAGCTGGCTTAAAGTATTGCTGCAGATCTGGACGAATTGCTTCAAGTAACTCATCGTTGTCGATACGGTCTGTGGTTTTAGCGCATACATCACAGATAGCTTGGTCGGCTGCGTTCGACGTCATAATGATGATGGTGTTTTTGAAATCGACGGTGCGACCTTCACTGTCTTTGATATGGCCTTTATCGAAGATTTGATAGAACAAGTCATGCACGCCAGGGTGTGCTTTCTCCATCTCATCCAATAGAAGCACTGAGTAAGGATTGCGTCGAATAGCTTCCGTTAACACACCTCCTTCACCAAAGCCGACATAACCGGCAGGCGAGCCGAGTAACATAGAGATCTTATGCTCTTCTTTGAACTCGGTCATGTTAATCACGGTAAGGTCGTTACTACCTCCGTACAGTTGCTCCGCAAGCGCCATGGCGGTTTCGGTTTTACCCACACCACTCGGGCCACACATCAAGAACACACCAATAGGTTTACGATTATCGGTTAAACCAGCACGGGAGATGCGAATCGCTTTTGCTAGCTCATTCTTCGCAACATCTTGACCAATGACTCGAGTATTAAGTTCGTCTTCCAAGGTAAGCAGCTTGGCGATTTCATCACTCATCATGTTGCCCACCGGGATACCTGTCCAATTGGCAATGACTTGAGCAATGGTGTTGTCGTCGACCATGGCATAAACAAGAGGTTCTTCCCCTTGAAGATCCGCTAATTCAGTTCTTAGAGTATCGAGTTGCTTCTGTTTGTTAGAATCAACCGCATTTTGCTCTTGTTCTTCGGTTATCTCTTGTTGAACAGATTTGATTTGGTCGACTAACTCAATCTCTTTTTCCCAACGCGTGTAATAAGCAGCCAATGCTTTTTGGTTTTCTTCAATTGATAGAGTGAGTTCTTTGATTAACTCGGCGCTGTTCGAGAATAGGGCGTCTTCTTTCTCAAGCGCCGATTTTTCATTTTCTTGATAGCGAATGGTCTGCTCTAGCGTTTCCAATACTTCAGGTTTCGCACCTTGTGTCAGTGCAATTCGTGCACTGGCGGTATCGAGCAGGCTGATTGCTTTGTCTGGTAGTTGGCGGCTTGGTAGGTAACGGATTGATAGGTTAACCGCTGCTTCTATTGCTGATTCTGCGATAAACGCACCATGGTGAGCTTGCAATGAAGCGGCTACGCCACGCAGCATTTGCATTGCATCTTCAGCGTTAGGCTCTTCAATGGTTACGACTTGGAATCGACGTGTTAGAGCCGGGTCTTTTTCGAAGTACTTCTTGTATTCTGCCCAAGTTGTCGCTGCAATGGTTTTGAACTCACCACGTGCTAGCGCTGGTTTGAGAAGGTTGGCCGCATCGTTTTGTCCAGCAGCGCCGCCTGCACCAATGAGCGTATGAGCTTCATCGATGAAAACAATGATAGGAATTTCAGAGCTTTTCACTTCGTTGATGACGTCTTTTAGGCGGTTTTCAAATTCACCTTTAACGCTTGCACCAGCTTGCAGTAACCCAAGATCTAGCGAGTGAATTTGTACACCTTGTAACGCACTCGGGACTTCATCCGCGGCGATTCTTAGCGCTAAGCCTTCGACAACAGCGGTTTTACCCACACCAGGTTCACCTACCATAATCGGGTTGTTTTGACGTTTACGACATAAGATATCAATCGCTTTTCTTACTTCGGCATTACGGCCAGAAATTGGGTCGATATTCCCATCAATCGCTTGTTGAGTCAGGTTGACCGTGTATTTGCTTAATGCGTCGTTGCCTGCGGGCGTCGTGTCGACAGTTCCACTAGCTGAAGGCGCGGCAGAGTTACGTGCAATAGGGGTTTTCTTGATCAGACCTTGCAGAGATTCTAATGACACACTGCTTAATGTTTCGAGCTGCAGGGTACTCACACCGAGCACGTTTTGTTGCATCAGCGCTTGAATAAGGTGCAAGCTGACAATCTCGCCGTGGCCGTAGTTTACAGATGCAATCATCCAAGCATCTTTGATCAACTCAGTTAAGCTGTGGCTTAATGTTGGCTGTCCTTCATTACCTTTAGGCAACATAGAGATTTTCTTGGTCAGTTCATTAACTAGTGCGTCTAGTGAAAGCTTTTGAGATTCGCACAGCGCCATGAGTTTTGCGTCTTTCTGCGAGATGAGTTGAAGAATCCAGTGTTCTGTTTCTATCGCTCCAACACCTTGGTTCATCGCCGCGCCCGCCGACGCTTCCAGCGCTTGCTTTAGCTCGGGAGATAGCTTTCCTACTAAGTTAGTGAGAGTTACTTGTGTCATAGTCAATTCCTTGTATCTCTATAATCTATACATTCCGTATTACGAACTACAAAAGCAAAATCTTTACGGTTTCATTGGGGTTACGTTCAGGTGCTAGGTAGTCAATCTCACCTAAACGAGCGGCAATAGAAACGTTGCTTGATAAACGGGGTCTGGTTAAATATGAACGCTTAACGTTCAGGTAAATGGCAATGGGCGTACTGTCTTTTAGGTAATGCTGAGTCAAAGACAACACGGCTTTGGCAAATTGATCATCTTGTTGAATTTCTAGAAACTCCTGTCTGTTTTCCGGAGTAACGAAAATATTCAAATTATTAAAGTGGGCTAGGCAGGTTCTTCCAACTAAAAAACCTTGTCCTAAGCGACTGTTGAAATCACGGTCAGTACCGATTCGAGTCAATGAATCTGCAGGTAAAAGACGTCGTTCAAAGGCTTTACATTCAACCTCGATCGAATAAGGGAAAAAGTCATTTAGGATCTTTTTCAAAGTTGTAAGGCTGCGGCTTTGTTGGCTCAGTAGCAAAGAGTATTGCAGGTACTCTTTGTGTTCTTTCCCTAGCGCTGCTAAGTGATTCAATAACGCTGTTTTCTTCGGATTTTGTTCGCTTTCAACGAGCAACCAACGTCGTGCATTGGTTCGATAGGTAATTTCGAAGTGTCTTTGATTGAACACGTCCAGAAAATCTTGCAGAGAATGATCTTCGTTGTGTATCGCCGCTAATAGCTCTTCGTAAATATAATTCGGTATCACGCCTTTAACGCCAGAGAGCGCTTGCTTCGCTAATCTGAGCTTGGCCTTATTTCCCTTTAACGAGAAATATTGAATCTCCTGAGGATTACCCGTCGGCATTGCCTCAGATTTCAATTGAATCTGTAACGGCGTGGTACTTTGGGACTGAAGTTGCTCCAACAACCTCATCGCCTGTGAGAAGTCGTATTTCTCAGGCTGAGTTGCTAAATCTTCGATGAAGTTCTTCATATCATCTCCCTATGACCATCGCTTTGGCTATGTATCGCTGGCGGTATTACCGATATTCGCTGCGTTATAGACACAACTGACTACCGTGAATTTTAGGGTACTTTTTGACGATACCATCTCGTCCGTAGATACGGATCTTGAGTTGAATATATCGGTCAAAGCTACAAAATTGCTGGAAGAAGCGATTCAACACATCGGCAAACGCCAAATAAGGGGAGGTCGCATCGAGTGTCAGTTCAATCTCGGTTCCGGGAGAGAACACGTTCTTGCCCAACACGCGAATAGCGGACACTTGGGAGTTGAACGTAATGGAATGAATCATCTGAATTTCAGCGCTTGATACCTGTTCACGACTACACAAACTTAACATGTGCTTTAGGTCGGCGACTGGGTTGCTCGATTGCACCAATGATGAAAAATTGGTGTTCAGTAAACTAATAAATTCCCAATGGATGTTTTGGTCAACTTCTTTGGGAATGGGTGCTGAAGGTGGATAAATAGGTGAAAACTCACCGGGTAAGTCGATGCTTTCTAGGCATTCTAACGTGCCACTTACACCACAAGCTTGTTTGCCATTAGTACACAGTAAGCGAGTACCGAGTAGCTTACTGAATTCAGTATTTGGCGTGTCAGATAACGAAATCGCAATGCTCATTTCACCGAAGTGATTGTGTTTGCTTTGCCAGTAGTCGTACTGTTGGTTGTGTGAATATTTTTCTTTAAAAAGAGGAACTAAAGGTATCTCACCATTGGGCGTGATTTCGTAAATATTCTGAATTTCAATGATTTCGATATTGTTGTCACTGTGCGCGTCGGCATTGACTGGAACAGAAAGGGTTCTGTGATCGTAAGGGATCGGTTCGCCTGTTTGTTCGAACAAGTTAATCGCGGGCATCACATTGAGCTTGAAGACATCTTTATTGAATAAGCGGATAAACTCAGACGGTAATGATGACATGAATAAGTTAATGACGATTTCAGATTCGTCAAATTGTCTCGCGTATTCGGCAAAATTCTTGAGCCTGAAGAATTGTCGCTTCTCTTTGAAAAAGAAGAATTCGTTAATCAGTTGGTAACCCGTGAATTGATTTCCATGTTCAGGTAGAAACTTAAACTCGAGATCGCTAATTCGGTTCTTAAGCTGGTGGCTATCAACGGTTACGTGTCGAGCGCATTCACTGTCTGAAATCGAAATCGACAAGGTGTTATTGAGAAGAAGTTCGACTAGCGAGTCTGCGTTATTTTCAAACCCTTTGACGAAGAAGTCGAGGTCATTCAGTTCTAAATGGCTGAAATGTACTTCTGGGTCACCAGTGCTCAGTGATATTTGAACAACAGCAGAGCTTTGATAGGCCGATTTGGGTCTGTTGAAGCTAAATGGGGCGCTTAAAGCTTTGATGTTGCCTAGGTTAAACGGGGCAATTTTAAGTTCATCAACGGTTCTAAATAAGCACTCATTTTTTGTGTTTGTGCTCGAAAACAGAGACCCTTTTGGCAAGATGTTGGATTCAACAAGGCCCTCTTCGGTAGTTAATTCAAGATAAGCGACACTAGGCACCGTCTGAATATAAGAAGGATAGAGGACACTTAAAATGCCTTCAATAACTTCAGGTAGTTGCTCTGATAGCTTCTTTTCTACCTTTGCGTTTAATAGTGCTACTCCATCCAAGAGGCGAGCCATGCTCGGGTCTTCGATCTTACCTTGATGAATATTGAGCTTTTCAGCGTGCGTCGGATATTCTTGACCAAACTGTCCTAATGAACGGCGCACAAAGGCCAGTTCCTGTTCGAAGTAACGCATAATAGGTTCAGTCATAGTTATCTTCTTCTAAAGAGGTCGTTAAGTCGTTTAATGCGATTTTGGAATCAAAGATAAGGTCCTGTTCACCATAGCTAGTCTTTACCTTGGCAATGATGTTGAACGACAGTGAGTTATCGCCTTCTTTACGTTCTCCTAACTCAACGGAGATGTCGTGCAATCGTGGTTCAAAGCTCTTAATCCATGTTTCTATACGTAAGGTAAGCTGAGTCTTTTCTAAGGTTGCACTCAATAACTGAATATCTTCGATACCAAACTTCAAGTTGGAACGGTTTACTTCGACCAATCTGTTGTCAATGTCTGTCAGTGATGCCTCAGCTTCTAGGAGTTTGGTGAGATGGAACTTGATGTCTTCAATCTCTGCATCCTTATAAGGCTTCGAATCGCTAATAAAGGTTGTCCAAAAGCTCATTACGCCACCTCATTTAGGTCGGTAGTTAGGACCACTTCGCCACTGAAGTAATCAAACTGGTATTGAGGAACAATGCGCAGAGTACAAGCGAAGCTGCCAGCTTGAGAACTCGATTCCGTCACGCTCACTTTGGCGAAGCTGAGTGGGTATTTGGATAAGGTTTCCTCATTGGCAAATGAAACGTTACTTGAGAACTTCTCTATCCAGTGTGTCAAAAACAACTCACATTCTGTGGCGTTGTTGAAGCTACCTATCATCTCTCTTACTTGAACTTTTAGGTAGTGCGCGATTCGGCAAGACATCAGTGTGGTTTGAATTTGGGTCAGTACTTTGTCGTTGTCACTTTGTCCGCATTGCCAAATCGAATTGTTACCATTGAAGTAAAACTTATCGGTTAAAGGACTCTTCGCTAATGGGATAAAGCCGCTCTGCGCGTAGAAATTCGACAGTTGTCCGAACAAGCTAATGTCCGTTACTGGCTTTTGCAGGTGGCTATCGAAATAGTGATTCGCAGGAAGGTTGATGACAGCGCCTTGAAGCTTATCGTTCCAACGAGATTTCAAAAAACCAAACCAGTTCACACGGTGGAACTCTCGCATGATCGTGGTTGCCAGCACCATGTTGGCTAAACCCCAACAGCCTTTACCTTGCTCGTTATAAATAAATCCTGCTCGTCGGTTTTGGTAAGCCTCACGAAGGCGCACTTGAGGAAGCGCCATGCCGATAAAGCGAGAACTTGGTTTACTGCGTAAATCTTGCCACGCTTTAAAGTCGGGACCAGAAAGGATCTTGTTGATACGTTCTATGTCTGAAAACCAATCTGCGCCGCTTTCACCAAAGAACGTGGATACTGGCGAAAACAACATAGGGCAGAGTGTCGCTTCGCCTAATTTACCTAACAGTTCTACGGTAAACAGATCGTCGTAATCAGCGTCAAAATCGATGTCCATCGAGATAGGGTGACTGAATGTGATGCAACCAAAAGGGTGTCCACCTAAGGTATTCAATTCATTGTTGCCTATCTTGTTATACAAGTCGCTGGATTTGGTGGAATAGGCTTGGTTTACGTCACTGGAGATCTCCGCCCAATTCATATCGAGTAGCTTCACATGAGCTCTTTGATAGCTGACGGGTAGGGAAACAAGTTGTTGAAGGCTTAGCCAGTTACGTTCTAGCTTTTGAAACTCTGGTTCATGTAAGACTTCATCAAGCTGCAAACTGAGCTTAGTATCGATTGTTGATATAAGTGTTGATATCAATGAAATTAGTGAGGATTTAGAGTTTAAGGAGTGTTTGTCTAGCTCAGATAACAGAGATAAAGCCTCTTTCATAAAGGTATTATCTGTGTCATCTAATTGGTTGAATTTGTTTTGCCATTCTGTATTTAACTTCATACAAAATTTTTGGCCGGATTGCTCCGGCCAAATCCATATTAGCCTGGAATCTTCGCAACCATTCGAACTGAGGTAGTCAATTCTTCAAGTTGTAACCAAGGTCTTAAATGAGCGACTGCTGAGTAGGCACCCGGCTTACCAGGTTGCTCGACCACTTCAATGCGAGATTCACAAAGAGGGGTTTTTGCACGTTGCTCATTACCAATTGCACCAGCGTTGGTGTATTGGTCGATCCATAGTTGTAGCTCTCGTTTGATATCCGGAGCTTCAAGATTCGAGCCTAATTTGTCTCGACCCATTACTTTCAAGTAGTGGGCGATACGGCTACTCGCCATGATGTAAGGTAGACGCGCAGAAATTGCAGCGTTTGCTGTTGCATCTGGGTCAGTGAAGGTTTTAGGCTTCTGAGTTGTTTGACCGCCGATAAATACTGCGTAGTTAGAGCTTTTGTAGTGAACTAAAGGAAGGAAACCAAGGTCAGAAAGCTCTTTCTCGCGCTCATCTGTTAGGTTAACTTCTGTTGGACACTGCTGAAGTAGATCGCCAGCTTCAGACTTGTAAGTTAGGTTTGGAAGATTCTCGACCTTACCACCGTTATCAAGTCCACGAATAGAAGTACACCAGCCAGAAGCGGTATACGCTTGAGTCATTTTAAGACCTAGATCATACGCTGCATTTGACCAAACCAACTGGTCATTGCTAGTTGGTTTAGGATTGCCATCCATATCAGTGCCTAGTTCTTCATAAGCAAAGATATCCGTACTTAGGCCTTTGTCACCATAAGGTAGACGAGCCAGAGTGCGAGGCAGCGTTAGCGTTACGTAGCGTGCATCATCACTTTCACGGAATGAATTCCATGCTGCGTAAGCAGGAGAGTCGAAACCAGCAGCTACCGGTTTGCCTTCAGAGAAGGTTTGGAAGTCGTTAAACTCAAACATCTCAGCATTTGCAGCGGCAATGAATGGTGCGTGACACGCTGCAGCAACTTCACCCATGTAGCGAAGTAGGGCAACATCTTCATCTTTCGCGCTAAACTCGTAGTCACCAATGAATGTACCGTAAGGTTCACCACCAGCAGTACCGAATTCACCTTGGTAAACCGCATTGAATAGTGGGCTGCGGTCAATCGCAGGCGCATCTTCGAATTGATCAAGCAGCTCTTCTTGAGTGTAATCGACCATTTTGATCTTCAGATCACGGCCAAGTTCGCTCTCTTTTACGAGCTTTTGTAGACCACGCCAAGAACCTTCAAGCTTTTGTAGGTCTTTCTGTTGCATGACTTCAGATAACTGTTGAGACAGTTTCTTGTCAATCTCAGAGATAGCGTTTTCAATGGTCTTTGTAACGTTCTTATCCCATGTCACCGTGCCAGAAAGAGCTTGCTCTGTTAGTACAGAAAACAGTTCTTTCGTTGTGTCAGCGGGTGTTTGAGTGGTTGCTTCAATCGCACGGTCTAGGAAGCTCAGTGAGCCTTCCGCCGCCTCCGGTTGCGCTTGATTCTCAGTTTCAGTACTCATTACTCAGCTCCTTCTTCTTTAATACCAAGCTCATCAGAAAGAGCATTAATCGTATCTGCACTTTGTAGAACTTCTTTAAGCAGCTTTTCTAGGTCGCGAGAACGATCGGCTTTAGAAAGCAGTACCTTCAGTTGATTACGGGTTTCGACTAGCTTCTTAAGCGGTTCAACCTGTTCGATTATCGCTTCAGGTTCGAAATCTTTCATCGAATTGAACTTAAGACTCGCCGCAAATTGGCTGTCATCACCAGCAAGAACGTTATCGACTTTTAATGATAGTTCTGGACCTACACGCTTCATTACCGTATCGAAGTTGTCTTTATCAACGTTATAGAAGGTACGATCTTCTACTTCTTCTTTATCTTGCTTGTGGCCTGAGTAGTCACCAATAAC
Organism: Vibrio sp. 14N.309.X.WAT.E.F5; assembly: GCF_030397615.1. Classification (NCBI taxonomy): domain Bacteria; kingdom Pseudomonadati; phylum Pseudomonadota; class Gammaproteobacteria; order Vibrionales; family Vibrionaceae; genus Vibrio; species Vibrio sp. 14N.309.X.WAT.E.F5. The sequence goes on from NZ_JAPNXR010000011.1 coordinate 78,632, forward strand.
CCCAACAACAAAAGGGAGCTCTTTGGTTTCTACAGCGCCATTAGTCTCAACGTCATAGGTAATACTTACGCGGTTCTTACTTACGCGTTTATGTTGGGAATTTAGTGCCACGGTAACTCTCCTTGTTTAATTACTTAGCAGTTGAAGTAACTTTAGCTGTAGTAGCATCGAAGCCAACTTCAGGGCCTTTCTCGATCTTACCGCCGTCTGCTTCAATGTAGTAAGCTTTAGAAATTTCTGTGTAGGTTAGGCTGAAAGATTCGCTTGGAAGTGAACCGTCTGTGCCAGACATGTTGTAGCTAGACATACGAGCCATTTTTAGCGTTAGAATCAGGTATGGATCAGCACCAGAACCTTCACGATTTGGTTTTGTCATTACTATTTCAACGGTGCGACCTTCTGGACCCGGCGCATATAAGAAAGTGGTTAGATGCGGTGTTGCACCATCACAGCCACGAGTCATGTTGACTTCACCAAGAGCAACCATACCTTGGTCCGCATTGTTTGCATTACCTACATCGATACCAACACCACGTACTGCACTCCAAGAAACACTATCAAGTGCAAAGAATCCATCTTTGCCCCCGATCTTTTCTACCGTTGCTGCACCTTTTGGTGTCGTACCATCAATTCTCATAAAAATAGAAGCCATTACTTTCTCCTTGCTCAACGCATTAATGTGCTTTACCACTCAAAATCTTGCAGGCTGCTCGATGATGAGTTGGAAGTCGGTTCAGATGTTTGGTTTGTATCTGTCGTACTATTTGAACTATCAGGAACTGGCGATACTGCCGCTGGCTCTTCAATAGTCGAGGTCGCTACCGGAGTTCTCACCGGAGCGGAAGTTGTTACAGGAACCGACTTTCCCGACAAATCGAGTTTGTCTAGGTTGTCCATTCCGGTCATTTGATTGATCTGGGCGATGACATTGTCATTGCCAACCATTTCTTGTAGTAACTCAGGGAAACTCATGTAGCCCCAACGAATAGAACGCTCAAGTAAGAAAGCGATAGGGCTATGAGGCTCTGTTTCTTTAAAGTATTCCGCTATTTTTCTAATCTCTTGAAACGCATGGTCACGATTCACAATGCCGTTGATGCTCGATACATTTTGTACGGCCATTTGAGTTTGAGCGGGTTGATCGTTTGCTGCCTGAGCCGGACTGCCATTAGCAACACTTTCATTACCCTGATTTACTGGGTTAGCTTGGCCTGAACTTTGGTTTGCTTCAGATGCAGAACCTAAGTCGTTCGAGGCTGAATTCGATTGTTGGGATGCCGAATGTATCGAATCACTTTGCTGAGGCTCCTCAGCTGCGTTCTGTAGAACGTGGAAGTCGTTATCCAAAGGCCAAGGCGTGAATTTTTCTCCAACAAGAAAATGTATTGCTTTAATCAGATCACGCACGTTGGTCTTGATGAAGTTGAAACTAATAACGGTTGCGCCAACGGCTTGGCATTTTCCTGCTAGGTTTTTTTCGGCAACTTCTAATTCACTATAAATATTCGCCAATTGAAAAAGTATTTCTGAAACGCTTTGATCAAACGAACCTAATGCTGTTTCTTTCAGCTCTGCAATGTTGCCTTTACGCTCAGCTGTGAGGTAGTCGCCGAATGTGACACCACCGCAAAAATCGAGCATTTGAAAAGGGATGTACACAGAGCTTGAGTCAGCAGACTCTCCAACTAATTGAAGTAGGGGTTTAGTTCTGAATTCAGTGATTTCCTTTGCTTTCCCAGCCTCGTCAGAAGCTTTGAGTTTAGCTTCCGGCAGCATTGGATTGAGCGTGTCCCAAAATTGGTCGATGAAAAGATTCAGAGTAGGGACAGCGTTAGCAAGGTTATAAAACGGCTGTGAAGTGAAAAGTTGACTAGTGATGTACCAACCTAATATTTCGAGGTCTTTAGATTGCTCAGCAAGTGTTTCTTCTGAAACTTTTCTCAATTCAGCCCAATTTTCTGTATTGGCATCAACAATGGCGGGGTCAGACGATGCATCAGGCGTTTCAACCAACTGTCGAAATGAAGATTGAGCGCTATTGTAAACGTTTCTCAAGCTGCGGTAGGCACTTCGATCTAACTTCAAGTAAGAGCCTGATGGCTCTTCATCTGAGATTGGAACAAGTAGGTTAGCGATTTCTGTCATATACATCCTGTAAAAAATCTATTTGTTATCCCGATCGCATTAAGTGTTCATTTCGATACATATTCCTTATGTTTCGTAAACACTTGTTAACATTTATTAATTCTAGAGCTTTTTCTTGAAAAGTCTCATGCAAAATAGATATTTACTTAAAACTTTGAACTTCATCTAAGAAAGTGGACGGATGTCACGATTATTTGAAACCCTATGAAATGTAAGGTGTTTAACCACCAATCATTACGGTTGGCATACCAAGAACAATCGTGCCACCGTGGCTTGTAGTATCGCCCATACGCGCAGCGGGTTTACTCATTATGAGCACAGTGGCACTGCCTTTGATGATGCTATCTGGAGGCCCGACACAAACGCACATGTCCCCAAGCGTCGCGGCTGGCATATTGCCAATGAGAACCGTAGGGACTCCTGGTCCACTGATTGGCCCGCCAACGTGGGGAATGGGTGGAACCGCGGGCGTCTGCATTGGGCATACATGCATGTCAGTTAATCGTGCGGCTAATGTCATCGTTCACTCCTGTCATCCGTAACTTTATGATTTGCTGCCTTTGGCAAGCTCGAGGGCAATACCAATGGATTTCTTATAATACTCGTTGGTTTTATCCCAATTGGGTAAGGCCGCAGAATGGTTGATCGCGCCTGCGACTGCCTTAGAGTAGAGGAACGGGTCGGGCAGGACGCTGGGTAAATCTGGTGCCACGATACTGCCTGTTCCATTCCAGAATACGGCTTGAGCCAACCAAGATGGCCCGCAATTCAATTTAAGCTTGTTGGAAAAAAGCTCGCTCTTTCGTCTCTGTTCTTCTGAAGGCGATTTCACCCAAGCCTTGGCTGTTGAAATACACTGCTTTTGCATTGTAGACCACACATCATTTCTTGCATCGAGTGTATGCGCGCCCCACCAAATGGCTTCTCGAACAGGCAGCCCGTGCGCAAGAAACTGAACCAAGTCGAAATAGAGTTCATTTTCCAACAAAGCTTCAATGGAATCATTAATGTTGAGCTCTTCATCAATCAGTGCTTGCGCTTCGTCAGAGCTCGAGAACCTATCGAGTAATTGTCTGCCAGTCTGATATGGAATTTTCTTATACATATTTTCGTTCTACCTGAATTTTGTCTGTGGTGACTGATGATCTTCCATCGCGATTTGATATTGAGAGGTGACTTTCTTTGAACACATTAATTCACCTTAACAATTGCGCCTTTCAGCTCGCCCATCACTCCACCATCAAAAGTGCCTTTCAAACCAGATTTAAATTCGGCACTTAATGAGCCTTCAGCTGACAGTGTCGTATCCGCTTTAATGGCGACACTGAGTCCTTTGATACTGTTTGAGCTTGTTGCTTCGAGAGTGGTTGTCACACCGGATATCTTATTGGCGGATGTTGCCTTGCTCGTCACATTCAACCCTTCAAGGTTTAGCGCGCTGCTCGCTTTAATATCAATGTTGCTGGCTTCAATACTGATGGAAGATGAAGACATGGTGATCTTACTTGATCCTACCGTCAGCTCTATCTTGTCATCGGCTTCTAGCGAGATGGACTTACCTTTCTCACTGATCGCTTTGTCTGAACTCAGTGTGTAATTATCTTCTGTTGAGACAGTAACTTGCTTGGTTGTTTTCTGTAGCAGTTCGCCTTTGATTGTCTCAGTCAGGTTGTTCTCGACTTCTTTGGTAAAGTCTTTGGTCGCGTGCATATACAAGAGTTCATTGTCTTTCTTATCATCGAAATAGAGCTCATTGGCCAATCCGCTTAACTTAGTACTAATGCCTGTTTTCGTTGAGTTGGCTTCTTTGTAAGGCGGCGGATTTTTACTGTTGTAGACGCTTCCTGTAATAATCGGTTGGTCTGGGTCGCCATCTATGAAGCTGACCAGAACCTCTTGTCCTACTCTCGGGATAAACTGAGCACCATAACCACTGCCTGCCATCATCTGAGCAACCCGCACATAACAACTTGTTTTGTCACCAGAGGCCTCCGTATCCCAATGAAACTGAATACGAACTCTGCCTTGGTCATCCTGATTTATCTCACCCGCGGTGCTTCCTGCGACAATTGCGCTTTGTAGGCCGTGTATTCTGGCCTTATCTCGCGGCGTCGGATAATTAGGAATTGAAGTATCAAGTAGGGTGAGCCGTGTCTCACAGTGATTTTCAGTGTTGTATCGAATGTGGAGTTCCGTGACCAGATAATCGCCGAGTTGAGCTTTGTCTAAGTGGGATGACAGTGAGAACCAAGTACCTAATTCAAATGAATCGTGTTGTGCTTCGGCTTCGACAGTTTGATAGTTTTGTTCTAATTGTTCGATACGTCGTTTAACTAGATTACTGGCGAGATCTTCCATTCCACCCGTGATGCCAAGTTTCGGGTAAAACTGTTTCGTTAACTTGGTGTTGTTAGCGATTGTATGGCTGGATTTCTTCTCTTTACTGCTCACAAGTTTAGTCTGTGAGTAATCATAACTGGTTAATTCGATGCTGGCGCCATGAAACTGGCTTTGTGGCATCCATTTATCAAGTAATGGATTACTGCCTGAAGGAACTTCAATCATGTCGAGTTTGCTAGCATCAGATTTTTGAAAAGGACTCTGCGCATCTTGAAGCATCATTAGATGGTCGGAATCGCTGTGTTGGAAAAAGTAGTGAACGCCTTCCTCAGCCAATAAGCGCGTAACAAAATCAAAGTCGCTTTCATCGTATTGAACGCAATATTCACGTTTCGATGAGGGCATCGTGCCAGCCTTAAAGGAGCCACTGAAACCAGCTTGGGTTAGCACATCTGAAACGATGTCTTTGGTCGATTGGGTTTGATAAACACGGAAAGAGTGGGTGTGTTTCAACAACCAGAACCATGGCCTTAGGGTGACACGGTAACTAGAGTACTGCAGATTACTGTCCATACCCAGCAGTTGAACTTGTGTAACAATGCCGTTGAACACTCGCGTAGCGGTCAAGTTATCGGTGTCATTAACAAAGCGGGTGATAGAGAGTTTTTGGCCCAGTTGGTCATCGATAACGAAGTTCTTTGAAATGACTGTGAGTTCGATTTTAAAAGGCTTCGATAAGTACTCAGAAATAGCAAAATCGCTGACTGCATGCTCGTTGCTTTTAGAATCTTTTGCCACAATCGTACTGGCAGAAGGGGAGAAATTATCCGTCATAGGCTCGCCTGATAATGCTCGAAGGTGTCCTGACATAAGGTTATGTCGATACTAACGAACTGACTTGATGTTAAAACTTTATATCTAAATTTATAGCATAAAGTAAATAATATAATAAGCATCATAACAAAGGCGTGAGGCGTTTCCATTTTATGAAAACAAATACCATTAATTTAGTTGGGGTAATTACTTGCTGTTTTATATTGTTAAGTGTCATTTAAATACGAGGTTATTGCGACGCAGAGGGGGATATAGGGAGATCTTAAATAATATATAGAATAATGTGTTGCTAGAGACAGTATGCCGTAGTAATAATATAAATATTGCTAGCATGTTACATTTCTGGGCTAGTGATTATTCAAGGATAGAATAATGACGAACACAAAAATCTCGTTACGGTTTACCGTTGGAGGGATGTTTTTGCTTGCAACGGTACTGACAGCGATCGTTGCGGTTTCACTTCAATACTACTTCAGTAAAAAAATGGCGACAGAGCATACCTTGTCCAAGTTGACCATGGTATCTCAGGACTTAAGCGACTATATCGGTAACGTCGACTCAGACGCGATAAATACTGCTCGTTTACTCTCTTCAGTACACCGCTCTATTAGCCACCAGATTTCTCGGGAAGAGTCGCGTGGAATTCTCTCAGAAGCGATAAAAGACAATCCGCTATTTTACAGTATTTATATTGGGTCTTCTAACGAGCGTTTCTTTCAGATTATCAACCTGGAATCATCTCCTTTTGTGAGAGATAAAATCGGTGCTGATAGTTCAGATCGATGGGTTGTGATTGAGATCAGTGATAGAGAAGCAGGCCGTATCCGTACGACCAAATACTATGACCTTGAGTTTAATCTCAGGGAGTCAAAGACAGAACCGAGTAATTACTTTCCGACGACAAGACCTTGGTATGAATCCGCTAACACAGAGACGGTTGAAAAAACGCAGCCTTACCTTTTCCAGCATCTCCAGATAACGGGACAAACCTATTCTCTAGCCTTTGAATCAAAAGCTGCTGGCGATACACAACATGTGATAGGCATCGATATCGTCTTGTCATCTTTGGCAAGCAAGTTATCTGCGAGTGCATTGGATCTTGATGAAGACAGTCAGGTTGAATCTTTCTTATACTCCAAATCCGGCAACATTATCGCGTCTAATCGTGATGTTGAAACGACACAAGTACTCCCTCAAGCTAGTGAAATCAATTGGTCTTCTGAGCAACAAGCCATCATAGAAAAAACACCTCCTTTGTTGTTCTCTAATCAAAATGATTGGGGACCGATGGACTTCTCTGTATCTGGAGAACCACACGGTTACGCGATTGATCTCTTAAAAATGATCAGTGAGATGAGCGGGGTTAGGTTTGAATTTGTGAATGGCTTTTCGTGGGCGGAGTTAACCGGCAAGTTTCAAGAGGGAAGCATTGATGGCCTGCATTCAATCCAGAACTATGAAAGCAATGGTGTGAAAGGTTTATACACTGACGCTATCTATGAACTGCCTTTCTCTGTTGTCACTCGAGGTGATGTTCAAACCCTATCAAATTATACTGAGCTTGAAGGTGAAAAAGTCGCGATTCTATCAGGGTGGTCGATTACACCTCAGTTGAGAGCAGACTTCCCAAATATCGAACTTGTTGAGTTTTCCGACATGGAATCGGCATTGGATGCTGTTGAAAATGGAGAATATTTTGCGGTACTCGATGCTAAGCCCGTGCTGTCGTTTTCGTTGGATAAATTTTTCCATGCAAACCTCAAAGTGAATGAAGCGCTATCGGACTTGAAAGCGAGCTATCCAAACCAGTTTCACATTGTGCTGCAGAATAAACATCAACAGCTGTTACCAATCATCAACCAAGCCATAAATGCATTAACGGAAGAACAGAAAGCCGCATTATCGCAAAAGTGGTTTCAACATCCGGCACTAAATACCGGTACAACCATTCCTTATACGGAGCTCTATGAAAGAACTGCGACAGCGACCACCGAGGGCGAAATGGTTAAGATTGTGCTTAATGGTGAAGCTAAGCGCTTATATCTGAAAAAGATTGAGACGGGCGCGCAGTACTCTGAATATTTTGCAGTAGCGATACCAGAAGCGGAAATTTACAGTGCGGTGAACAAGCGAGTGGCAACTTCTATTGGCGTGACCGTGCTTTTGATGAGCCTAACCTTGCCTGTAGCTTGGATCTTTGGTGCGCCTATTGTCCGTCCTATTCGTCAATTAAAAGCAGAGACGAGTAAGATTAAACTGCGTGATTATGACAGCGTGACCGTGCTGGATACTCGAATTAAGGAAATATGGGAGTTGTCGGTTGCAGTCAAAGAGATGTCGACAGAACTCAAGCAACATGAGCAAACTCAAGAGGCGTTTGTTGAGTCGTTTATCAAGCTCATCGCTCAAGCGATCGATGATAAGTCCGCTTATACGGCAGGACATTGTAATCGTGTGCCAGAACTCGGTTTGATGCTGGCTGATGCGGCTGAACAATCACAATCTGAGCACTTCAAAGACTTTAAGTTTGAGAATGATGATGAGCGCCGTGAGTTTAGAATAGCTGCGTGGCTGCATGATTGCGGAAAGATCACCACGCCAGAACATATCGTGGATAAAGGCTCTAAGCTAGAAGCGAACTATAACCGTATTCACGAGGTGAGAACACGATTTGAGGTGCTTTGGCGTGATGCAGAAATTACGGCTTTGCGTAAGCAGCTTGAAGGTGAATTACCAACGGATCAGATAGCCGAAGAGTTAGCTATAACGAAGAAAAAGCTACAAGACGATTTTGCGTTTATCGCAACATCTAATGTGGGTGGTGAATTTATGAGTGATGATAAGGTTGCCCGTATTCATTCTATCGCTGAAACGACTTGGACGCGTAATTTCGACGATCAACTCGGCCTATCGCCAATTGAAGCGATGAATAGGGCATCGAGTTCAAGCTTACCTGCGACAGAGCCACTTCTGAGTGACAAACCTGAACACATAGTGAAAAGAGATAGACCATTAGAATTTGACCCGAAACATCAGATTAAAATGGACGTTCCAGAGCACTTATACAATCTAGGTGAAGTCTATAACCTGAGTATTGCGCGAGGCACCTTAACTGCTGAAGATAGGTTCAAGATAAATGAGCACATGCTTGGTACCATCAAGATGCTTGAAAACCTGCCATTCCCGAAAGAGCTAAGCCGTGTGCCTCGCTATGCGTCGACTCACCATGAAACCCTTAAAGGCACAGGCTACCCAAGGAAGCTAACAGCAGACGACCTTTCAATCCCAGAACGTATTTTGGTTATTTCTGATATTTTTGAGGCGTTAACCGCCGCTGATAGACCTTATAAGAAAGCGAAGCCAATTAGCGTAGCTGTCGACATTATGTACAAAATGGCGCTGGATGAGCATCTAGATATCGAGCTGTTTAGACTGTTCTTGACCAGCGGCACGCATATCCAATATGCAGAAGAGTATCTGAAACCGGAACAGATAGATTTTGTTGATATCAATAAATACCTCGAAGTGACTCGCCAGATTGCTTGACCAAAGGTTGGCTTGTTAGAACGAGTTCTATGAATGAAAGGCGCACATGAGTGCGTCTTTTTTATATCTGTGGTTTGGAGTTAAACGGAGAGGAAGGGTGTTGACACCTATATCTTGGTTGAGATCATTGATGGATGGATCTGCGTTTGAAAAGTTGACTGTCAGTTGTCGACACATTGTTTTCGAGCAGCTTTGGGGCGGTAAGGGTTTTGTTCACTCATTTATGATTTAAGCTTATGAATAATGTGTGTTTATTGTCTTTTATTGCTTCGTTTTACTACTTCTCTTCCGATTAATGAAAATACTACCTTAGTCTAAATTGTCGACAATTATCTTGATTGTCGACAATTTCATCGTGTATTTTATGTTCATGTTATGGAATTGTTGACAATTAAGGCTCAACAATCAGAAGTGAGCAGCGTGAATATGAATACTGCGATAAAAGATCTCACCTTAAGTGCAAACACGAAAACTCGTGTGAGCGATAAAGAAAACACCAAGTCAGAAAACCTGACGGAATACCTCGTTGAGGCAATTGTTAACGGTGAATTACCTCCGGGCAGTAAGATCTCGGAACCTGAACTGGCTAAACGCTTCGAGGTAAGTCGAGGACCATTACGTGAAGCGATAATGCGTATCGAGGGGCTAGGGCTTATTGAGCGAATTCCTCATGTCGGCGCTCGAGTTACTACTTTTTCGGCAGACAAACTGCTAGAGCTTTATGCCGTGCGAGAGGCATTAGAAGGCATGGCTGCTCGATTAGCGGCGAGACACATCACACAAGAAGAGTTGATCGGGCTTAAAGGCTTATTGTCGACACATTCTAAACATATCGATGAAGTCGAAGGCTCTTCTTATTTTCATCAACATGGGGATTTTGATTTCCATTACCGCATTATCAAAGCGAGTCGTAACAGCAAACTCATTTCGCTGTTGTGTGATGAGCTTTATCACCTATTACGCATGTACCGCTACCAATCGCCTAGAGCACAGTCTCGACCAAAAGAGGCGCTTGATGAACATAAATACATTTTACAAGCTATTCGCAACCGTGATGAAGAGCTAGCAGAAATGCTAATGCGAAGACACATCTCGGGTAGCCGATCGCTTATAGAGCAACAAATTCAATCCAAAGATCTTGATTAATTGGCGACTGGTATTTGCTAGCGGTTCTTCGCTGGCGAGAGCTAAACATCAGTAGTTATAAAAGTTAGATAGAAATAAACAATTAACAGGGAGCGTCATTATGAAGTTATCAGCAGGAGCAAAGTTCCGACAAGCTGTGAAAGACAACGATCCATTGCAGATCGTCGGCACTGTGAATCCATATTGCGCGATGATGGCAAAGAACTTGGGTCATCAGGCCATTTATTTGTCTGGTGGAGGCATCGCCAATGCGTCTTATGGCTTGCCTGATTTAGGTATTACGACATTGAACGATGTATTGGTCGATGTTGAACGTATTACCAATGCGTGTGATTTGCCCTTGCTGGTGGATATCGACACGGGTTTCGGTGGCGCGTTCAATATTGCGCGTACGATTCGCGCGATGGAGAAGGCGGGCGCGGCTGCTATTCATATGGAAGACCAAGTCGCTCAGAAACGCTGTGGTCATCGACCAAATAAAGCAATTGTTAGTCAACAAGAGATGGTCGATAGAGTCAAAGCGGCAACCGATGCTAGAACTGATGACAGCTTTGTGATTATGGCGCGTACGGATGCATTGGCGGTTGAAGGAATTGACAGTGCGATTGAACGAGCTATTGCGTGTGTTGAAGCAGGTGCTGACATGATTTTCCCTGAGGCGATGAATCAACTCGATCAATATGTGAAGTTCTCGGCGGCGTTGAAATCAGCAACGGGTAAACACGTGCCTATCTTGGCCAACATCACTGAGTTCGGCCAAACACCACTCTACAACTGTCACGAGTTAGCCCAATCAAGTGTCGACATGGTGCTTTACCCATTGAGTGCGTTCCGTGCGATGAACAAAGCGGCGGAGAATGTTTACAAACACTTGTTAGTTGAAGGCAATCAAGAAGCCCTGTTGGATTCAATGCAAACCCGTAAAGAGCTGTACGAACACCTTAATTACCACGACTACGAGAACAAGCTTGATCAGTTATTTTCAAGCGAAGGGTAAACCAGTTTCAATTAATCAAAAATCAACTTAATCCAATAACGTGAAATGGTTAGTCGCCATATCCAGTACCGATGATAAAGATCATCGGACATATAAACAGGCAGCACCAAAGAGTGCAGGCGGCTAACACAGAAAAGGAGTTCACCATGTCTGTATCTTTGAGTGATAAAGCAGCTGTCGATAAGGCTTCAACAGAAAACCAACAACAAAGCGAAAAATCAACAACCGCACCTGCAATCGGTGGTGCAGGTCTACGTGGCCAGAGTGCGGGAACCACGGCGCTATGTACGGTAGGAAAATCAGGTACCGGCTTAACCTACCGTGGTTATGATATTACCGACCTTGCTAATCATGCTCAGTTCGAAGAAGTCGCGCATCTGCTACTAAGAGGTCATTTACCCAGTGAAAAAGAGCTAGATGATTACAAAACACTGTTGGTTGGTTTGCGCGGCTTACCTCAACCTTTGAAAGTAGCACTAGAGCTTATCCCAGCCGACGCTCATCCGATGGATGTAATGAGAACGGGTTGTTCAATGTTGGGTAATTTAGAGCAAGAGACTGATTTTTCAGAGCAACTGCCCGCGACTGAACGAATGCTCGCGCTTTTCCCCGCGATTATTTGTTATTGGTACCGCTTTAGCCATGATGGCGTGCGAATTGATACCGAAGATCAAAGTGAAGCATGTCTGGGTGGCTACTTCCTGAAGATGCTAACGGATAAAGCGCCTAGTGAACTTCATAAGAAGGTGATGCACTGCTCGCTAACCCTTTACGCGGAGCATGAGTTTAATGCTTCAACCTTTGCAGCTCGTGTGTGTGCATCAACGTTGTCGGATATTCACTCGTGTGTCACAGCAGCGATTGGTACGTTGCGAGGCCCCTTACATGGCGGTGCAAATGAAGCTGCGATGGAAATGATCCAAGATTGGAAAACCGCCGATGAAGCGGAAGCGAACATCATGAATATGCTCGCCAACAAAGATAAAATCATGGGCTTCGGTCATGCTATTTATCGTGAGAGCGATCCACGAAACGCTCTAATCAAGCGTTGGTCAAAAGAGTTAGCTCAAGAGGTGGGTGATGAACAGCTTTATGCCGTTTCAGAACGTGTTGAAGCAGTAATGAAGCGCGAGAAAGGGCTGTTCTGTAATGCTGACTTCTTCCATGCATCGGCCTACCACTTCATGGACATCCCAACCAAATTATTTACTCCGATCTTCGTGATGAGCCGCCTCACAGGTTGGACTGCACACGTGTTCGAACAAAGAGAAAACAATCGCATCATTCGTCCAAGTGCAGACTACACCGGGCCAGAGCACCAAGACTGGCTACCTATCCATTTACGTTAGTCCTCTATATTTAGCCGACTTAAATCTCGAGGTGACTGTTATCTTCATGTGATAAGGCCTCGGGAACCAACGAATAGAATTTAACAGATAATGGTGGATGTATGTCTGATGTAAAACTTGAAAGAAACCAAGAGCTTGATGAAAACAAGTATCGAAAGGTTTTACCGGGAACGGGTTTAGAATATTTCGACGCTTGCGAAGCGGTAGAAGCAATATCCCCGGGCGCTTATAAAACCTTGCCTTATACGTCGAGAGTGTTGGCAGAGCAATTAGTAAGACGCTGTGATCCTGAAACCCTTGAAGACAGATTAAAGCAGATCATTGAACGCAAGAGCGACTTAGATTTTCCTTGGTATCCTGCGCGAGTGGTGTGTCATGACATTCTAGGTCAGACCGCTTTAGTTGATTTAGCTGGCTTACGCGATGCGATTGCCGACCAAGGCGGAGACCCTGCCAAGGTGAACCCAGTGGTCGAAACTCAACTGATTGTTGATCACTCTTTGGCAGTGGAACATGCCGGGTTTGATAACGAAGCATTTGATAAAAACCGCGCGATTGAAGAGCGCAGAAACGAAGACCGTTTTCATTTTATTGAATGGTGTAAAACCGCGTTTAAAAACGTGAGTGTGATCCCTGCGGGTAACGGGATCATGCACCAGATTAACTTGGAGAAAATGTCCCCGGTTATTCAATCTAAAGAAGGCATCGCGTTTCCTGATACTTGTGTCGGTACCGACAGTCATACTCCTCACGTTGATGCTCTGGGGGTTATCGCTATCGGTGTAGGTGGCTTGGAAGCCGAGACTGTGATGCTCGGTCGTCCGTCGATGATGCGTTTGCCAGACATCGTGGGTGTTAAACTTACCGGTCATAGGCAAGAAGGGATAACGGCTACTGATATTGTGCTCGCAATTACAGAGTTTCTTCGCAATGAGAGAGTGGTCTCAAGCTATTTGGAATTCTTCGGTGAAGGTGCTCGTGCACTGACTATTGGCGACCGTGCCACTATATCGAATATGACGCCTGAGTACGGTGCGACTGCGGGGATGTTCTACATCGATGAGCAGACTATTCAATACCTTAAACTCACAGGACGAGAGCCTGAACAAGTTGAACTAGTCGAACGCTATGCCAAGCAAACCGGACTTTGGGCTGATGACTTAGATTCCGCTCAATACGAACGTGTGCTTGAGTTTGATTTGTCAAAAGTTGAGCGAAATCTTGCAGGGCCATCTAATCCCCATCGTCGTTTGCCAACCAGAGAGTTGGTTGAACAAGGTATCAGTCAAGCATCTTGGAAAGAGCAGCATGCTAAGCAGTACAGCGACGAGCAGATGCCCGATGGTGCCGTAATCATTGCGGCAATTACCTCTTGTACTAACACCAGTAATCCAAGAAACGTGGTCGCCGCAGCATTGGTTGCTAAGAAGGCCAATCAACTTGGATTAGTTCGCAAGCCATGGGTAAAAACGTCATTTGCGCCGGGTTCTAAAGTTGCCAAGCTCTATCTTGAGTCGGCAGGTTTGCTTCCCGAACTTGAACAATTAGGCTTCGGTATCGTGGGTTATGCGTGTACTACCTGTAACGGAATGAGTGGGGCGCTGGATCCTAAAATCCAACAAGAGATCATCGATCGCGACCTGTACTCAACCGCAGTGTTATCGGGGAATCGAAACTTTGATGGTCGAATCCATCCATACGCAAAGCAAGCCTTTTTAGCGTCACCGCCATTGGTGGTTGCTTATGCTTTAGCGGGTACGATTCGCTTTGATATCGAAAAAGACAGTTTAGGTCCGGACAACAATGGAAAGCCAATCTACTTAAGTGATTTGTGGCCGAGTGATGCAGAGATAGATGCGGTTGTCGGTGAGCATGTTAAGCCTCAGCAATTCCAACAAATCTACGTGAAAATGTTCCAGCCAGACGAGGAGCAGGTGACTACTGAGCCGCTTTATGACTGGCGACCTCAAAGCACCTATATTCGCAGACCACCTTATTGGGAAGGTGCTCTTGCGGGAGAGCGAAGCCTTTCAGGGATGAGACCTTTAGCGATTCTGGGTGACAACATCACTACGGACCATTTATCTCCTTCAAATGCGATTCTTGCTTCGAGCGCAGCGGGAGAATACCTCACCAAAATGGAAGTGCCGGAAGAGGACTTCAACTCTTATGCTACCCATAGAGGTGATCACTTAACCGCACAACGAGCAACCTTCGCCAACCCGAAATTGTTCAACGAAATGGTGAAGGACGCTGGAGAAGTCGTGCAAGGTTCATTAGCAAGAGTTGAACCCGAAGGTCAAGTTACGCGAATGTGGGAAGCGATAGAAACCTACATGAACCGTAAACAACCCTTGATTGTTGTTGCTGGTGCCGATTATGGACAAGGTTCATCACGTGACTGGGCAGCCAAAGGGGTGCGGTTAGCGGGTGTTGAAGTGATTGTTGCCGAAGGCTTTGAACGAATCCACAGGACCAACTTGGTTGGCATGGGCGTGTTGCCTTTGCAGTTTAAAGCGGGAACCAATCGCAATACCTTACAACTCGATGGCACCGAGCTTTACGACGTATACGGTGACATTGAAGCAGGTTCAGACTTGGCTTTAGTGATCACTCGTAAAAGCGGTGAAAAGCTTGATGTTCCTGTGACCTGCCGATTAGACACCGCAGACGAAGTGAACGTGTATAGCGCTGGTGGCGTGTTGCAACGTTTCGCCAAAGACTTTCTCGCCCAGTAGGAGCTGGTTATGAATATCAAACAGATAAAAGTGCCGGCTACCTATATGCGAGGCGGGACGAGCAAAGGCGTTTTCTTCAACCTAAATGATTTACCTGAATCAGCGCAAGTTGCTGGAGAAGTTAGAGATACATTGTTGTTGAGAGTGATTGGCAGTCCAGATCCGTATGGCAAGCAAACCGATGGTATGGGTGGTGCAACTTCGAGTACCAGTAAAACCGTGATTGTTTCGAAGAGCAGTAAAGCCGATCACGATGTTGATTACCTCTTTGGTCAAGTGGCAATAGACAAGCCTTTCGTTGATTGGAGCGGTAACTGCGGTAATTTGTCTGCTGCAGTGGGCCCATTTGCTATTCATAGTGGATTGGTTGATTCGAATCGTATTCCAGAAAACGGTGTGGTCGAGGTGCGAGTATGGCAAGTGAACATAGAGAAAACCATCATTGTTCACGTGCCCATCGTTAAAGGTGAAGTCCAAGAGTTAGGTGATTTTGAACTCGATGGTGTCACTTTCCCCGCTGCTGAAATCCAAGTTGATTTCCTAGACCCAGCCGATGCGAGTGGTTCAATGTTTCCAACAGGGAATGTTGTCGATTTTTTAGATGTTCCCGAATTGGGCTGCATCAAAGCGACATACATCAACGCAGGAATACCAACCATTTTTGTAGATGCTGAATCGGTTGGTTATCAAGGCACAGAGCTTCAATCGGATATCAACAGCGATTCAAAAGCCTTGGCTCTGTTTGAATCCATCCGAGCACATGGCGCAGTTGCAATGGGGTTGATTGATTCTTTAGAAGAAGCGGAATTACGCCAACACACACCTAAAGTTGCGTTTGTTGCTAAGCCTCAAGCGTACCAAGCATCAAGTTGTAAATCGGTTTCAACTGACGATACCGATCTTTTGGTGCGAGCTTTGTCTATGGGGCAACTGCATCACGCTATGATGGGCACTGCTGCAGTCGCCATTGCTTCAGCGGCGAGTGTTCCGGGTACGTTAGTGAACTTGGCAGCCGGTGAGGGTTCCCGTGATTTTGTGACCTTTGGTCATCCATCAGGAATCTTAAAGGTGGGAGCTAAAGCTTTGCAGACCGAAAGCGGTTGGAAAATTGAAAGGGCGATAATGAGTCGTAGTGCCCGAGTGATCATGGAAGGTGCCATGCGTGTGCCTTTTCCTAAGTAAAGCGATTGTCGTGAACGGCTAAATGTTCACGAACACAACGCTGAGAAAAGAGTGCTATCAAGTGCTACTGCCAAAGGCTAGGCACTTGGATAAATGGATGAATCATGAAGGAGACACTATGTCTGCTACGAATCGAATGAATAGAAAAACAGATTATATCACCGAGTATCAATGGGCGAGGGAAGACCCAAATTCGTTTTGGGAAACACAATCACAAGCGATAGATTGGTTTGAGTCACCAAAAACGATATTACAAACTGACGATAACGGTATTGAGCGCTGGTTTCCTGATGGGGTGATGAACACGTGCTGGTTGGCTTTAGATTATCATTGCGAAAATGGTCGTGGTGATAAAGTGGCACTGATTTACGACTCTCCAGTTACCGGGACTCAATCATCGTACACCTACGACCAACTGCGTAACCAAGTGGCTAAAGTCGCGGGGATGTTAGCTACGCAAGGTGTTACCAAAGGCGATCGTGTGGTGATTTATATGCCAATGATTCCTGAAGCGGCAATGGCAATGCTAGCCTGTGCACGACTAGGCGCGGTTCACTCAGTGGTGTTTGGCGGATTTGCTCCTCATGAGCTTGCCGTTCGAATTGAAGATGCTGAACCTAAAGTATTGATCACGGCATCCTGTGGTATCGAGATCAACAAAGTCTTGCCATATAAGCCGATGGTCGATCGAGCGATTATGGATAGTCGCTGGAAACCTGAGAAAGTGGTGGTATTCCAAAGAGAGCACTCTTTAGCCGAATTGAACAATGAACGCGATGTACTTTGGCAGCAAGCGGTTAACGATGCATTGCCACACAGTTGCATTCCTGTCTTGGCAACCGATCCGTTGTATATCCTTTACACATCAGGCACTACAGGTAAGCCTAAAGGCGTTGTACGTGACAATGGTGGTCATGCGGTCGCGATGAAATACTCAATGAGTACCATCTACGACATGCCGCAAGACGGCGTGTTTTGGGCGGCTTCTGATGTCGGTTGGGTAGTAGGGCACTCCTATATTGTTTATGCACCACTGATTCATGGCTGTACGACCATTTTGTTTGAAGGCAAGCCAGTACGAACGCCAGATCCCGGCGCATTCTGGCGTGTGTGTGAAGAGTACAGCGTCGATGTGTTGTTTTCTGCGCCGACAGCATTTAGAGCAATCAAGAAAGAAGATCCTGAAGGCGAGTTGCTCACCAAGTATGACTTATCATCGCTCAAGTCGATTTTCATGGCGGGAGAGCGCTTAGACCCGCCAACATTGGATTGGGTTGAGTCTCATACCAATAAACCGGTTATCGACCACTGGTGGCAAACGGAGACGGGTTGGGCTATCTCTGCAAATCCTACAGGGCTAGAGTCTTTGCCAGTGAAAGCCGGCTCTTCAACGAAGCCCGTACCGGGTTATCAAGTGGAGATCCTCAATGAGCTCGGTGAAGTCGCCCAGCCTAATCAACAAGGATTTGTGGCTCTTAAACGCCCATTACCACCAGGTTGTCTACCTACGGTTTGGCGCAATCATGATCGATTTGAGTCTGGCTATCTGAGTCAGTTCCCTGGCTACTATGTTTCTGGTGACGGTGGCTATCTCGATGAAGACGGTTATCTGTTTATCATGGGTCGTATTGATGATGTGATTAATGTCGCAGGACATCGATTGTCTACTGGTGAAATGGAAGAGATTGTTGGTGGTCATCCTGCGATTGCTGAATGTGCTGTTGTTGGTATTCACGATGATTTGAAGGGGCAATTGCCGCTGGGTTTAGTTGTGCTAAAAGATGGCGTGAAAGTAGATAGCATTGAACTGCAAGCTGAGCTAGTGGGTAAGGTTCGTAACGAGATTGGTGCGGTTGCATGTTTTAAGCAAGCCTTGGTGGTTGAGAGGTTGCCTAAGACGCGTTCAGGTAAGATCTTGCGTAGAACTATCCGACAGATAGCCGAAGGTGAGCAATATGTGGTGCCTTCTACTATTGATGATCCTGCGAGTCTAGAAGAGATCTCAGAGGCATTACAAAAGTAGCTTTGTAACAATTCTAAAGGCTAAATTGAGGCATCCTAATCGGATGCCTTTTTTGCTTTCGTTGATTCTAAATAATATGATTTTAACCATATATAGTTGTATTACAAATTAATAAACAATCACTTAGATGGCCTATTTAGAGTTATAACTACCAGCTATAGCTTTAGGTTATATTAGGTATAGCTTGAGTGTGTATGGCCACATATTGCAGTATTCCCCACCCAAAAGTGAATGGTTGGTCTAGACTTTATGAGTTAGCTAACGATGTCACTAGTGGAAAATATCCAGATTGAAGATGTTTAAGGGACAGAGATACGGACAACCTGATAACACCAATAATTGTTTTCATTCTATTCTGCTGACGAAAGTGGCACTAACGAGGTGCTAACCTAGTAAATGAGGATGCCAAATGAACGACTATGGGCTATACAAGATTAATCGCCAAATATATGGTCTCGGAAAAACATCAATTCGAATAAAGGCCAAAACACTAATAATCCTGTCATTTATCTTTATTAGCTCAGGAATCGGGCTAGCCGTAATTATTTAGGTTTATTCTAATCGGGTACGGATACGGAGACCGGCGTCACCTATGTTCCTGATATATAGCCAAACGTGATGGTTTACCTAAACTCTACTTTATTCTTCCGGTTATCCATTGCGCTTATTATGACCTCATTATGAATCCCACATATTGAGGTCTTTTTATGCGAGCCTACTTTTTAATCATAATTTTACTTGTTAGTGGTGCTGCTAATGCCGCCACTTCACAGCATGATATCAGCAGAACGTTGTTAGAACCTTTGAGTCATCCCAAGGTATTTAGATGCGTATCTAAGACTGGTGTCGATTTGTATCAAGCGGTTTTTGATATTGGTGTCGGGTATGAAGCAGATCCTATAAACTCGAAGATGATTGTTAATTCAAGGAAAGGCCGCTATGAATACCAAATTTTGGGCGCGGTAAGATCTGAAAGAGCCGGTGAAATAGTCGTGTTGACCCGTCATGTTGGTGATGGTGTGAAAGTCGCAGCGATGATTAATGATGAAAATGGTAAAATACTGGGAATAGGTGATAAAAATCATTATCGAGATTGTGGCGTAAGACCACCTCCAAGTGCTGCGGATATGCAGAACTTTTGGTCTAAAGACTAAACCTGAACGGCAATCATTCTTGAGGCGACCTTGTTGGTCGCCTTTTTTGTGTCTGATGAATTAGGTACACCAATGCGATACGTCATCAATCGGTTATGTGTTAACTGCGAAATACATAGCTAAGTATGATGTATCGTCTAAAGGTGGCTTTATTTATCTGGTTAACGGATCTGCTTAAGATAGCTTCATTCCAAACGAAGAACTAAGCGAGACACTCATGACATTCACTAAACCTTTATTGCTAGCAACATTAATTGTGACTCTTTCTGGTTGCGCATCACCAGCGACAGACAACGAAAATGAAAACGCTGCGCGTAATCGCGGTGCTATAGGTGGTGCATTGCTAGGTGCTACGGCTGGTGCATTGACTGGAGATGCAAGTTTGGCCGTTAAGGGTGCAGCTCTGGGTGGCGTGACTGGCGGTGTTGCTGGTTCGATGAAAGATACTGACGACGCTCGAAATGCTCAAAGAACCCAAGTTACAGCAGATGGTTTGGCACAGGATAACCGTACTGATGCAGAAAAGCGTGTCGCTGAAGTAGAAGCGGAAATTAAGCTTATTGAACTGGAACAACAGCTTGCTGAACTCAATGAAGAGAAAGAAGACAGCGGCGCATAAAGCGAGAGCTTCGATACACGTTCTATCAGTTTTATCCAAATCAAAACAAATGGTCACTCTATGTGGCCATTTTTGCATCTAAAACACGCAGTTCAAACAACGAATTAATTCAATAACTTGTATAGATACTCACTGCAAGTAAACTAGACTCAGTTTAATTATCAATTGGGTTTGAGAAGCGTACTTGTCATGAATGTCACCTTAAGGGCTGCAAAGCATACCGATCTAGAGCAACTGAATGAGTTGATGTTTGATCTTCACCACCATCATCATATTGCATGTCCTGAACATTTTAAAACGGCCGAAGAGATAGAGCAGGAAAAGAGTATTGCACGATACTTAGACGATCCTGAGTGTCTGGTATATGTGGCATTAAAAGGAGAGCTGATTGTTGGCTTTATCTCGGGGCATTTCTGTGAGCTTATTTCTACCGTGAGTAAACCGGTTCAGATGGGCAGTGTCGATGAGCTTTTTGTGTTGCCGGAATATCGAAAAGCGGATGTGGCTCAAATGTTGTTTAATCGCGTTGAATCTACTTTTGAAGACTATGGTGTCGCACAGGTTTTTGTAGAGGTTTGGGACTTTAATTCACCTGCCAAGGACTTCTATCAAAAAATGGGGTTCACACCTCACATTCAATGGATGAGAAAGGCTTTGAACAAAACATAGACAGCGATTTCGTTTGGGTTTGATTACAATACGATGCATTAGCAGTCTTTCATTTTTTCTCTTATTTTTAGGTAAATTCGTTGGTTACTCGATATCTATTAGTTTTTATTCTGTCCCTTTTGAGTGCTACCTCCGCTTGGGCTAACAATACCTTGCCTGATCACATCGCGGGCGCTTTGTGTGTAGTACGTGCTGATAACCAAATCGTGTTGGTTGATGAATTGATCACCGGTCATTTATCTCTGCCGGGTGGTACCGTTGTTTCTGGTGAGCCGCCAGCTATTGCAGCGCAACGTGAAACTTGGGAAGAGGCCGGCTTGTCTGTTACAGTCGGTGATGTGTTGGGTTATACCGACAGTGCCGTTGTGTATGATTGTATTTCTGATTCTGAAGTGATCAGCTACCAAGCTCGAAATGAGTTAGGTGGCTTTGAGCTACCAATTTGGTTCTCTCCTCATTATGGAGTGGAAGTGAGTCGAGCGATGTTATTGCCGCCAACTGAATTGGAAGCAAACCAATACCGCTATCCTGAACAATGGTCTGAGATTAACGAATTCTTTCTATCCGCGAAAAATCAACCAGTGACTTACGTGACTGAGCTGGTGGGCGCAGCTCCTAAAGTTCATCAAGCTGAATTGAACGGGATTGCTTCACTTCAAAACACGTTCGATAACCTGCCGAATGTTTTTGCTAATACGGTACTTTTGACAGACTTCTTAGCAAAGCCGTGGATCTTTATCGTGATCTTGCCGCTAGTTGCTTGGCATTTTGGTCGTAATTTCGCATTGAAATTTGGTTTCGCGCTGATATCAGTGACTCTGCTTACCTTAATTGCGCATCAGGGTTTTGGTTTTCCTCGCCCACATGCTTATCTCCCAACGTTAAAGCTAGTGACGAGTAGTGGGTATAGCTTTCCGAGCTTGTTGGCGGCTTTATGGGTTAGTTTAACCTTATTAGTTTGTTGGAAACTCAAACGCTTAACAGATCAGAAATCGCTGTTGATAGTTACAGTTGGACTATTGTGGATCATGTTATTCAAAACTTATTCAGGCAGCGCGTTCTTTAGTGATGTGTTGATGGGCGGCGTCTTAGGTGCCTTAACTACGTGGCATATAGTGAGATTAGACAGTAAGCCTGATATCGACATCAGTGTATTGTTAAGCTCAAAAAGCGTGTGGTGGGGCTTATGCTTACTCTCAATCGTCTTAACCGTAATTTGGCCATTGCCGACCTTCACGTTTTGGGTTGCGATTTTAATGACGATTGCATGTTTGGTGACGTTAACAGATTCAAAACCGCTAACGGGTCAGTTCTCGTTTAATATTGTGATTGGCGTGATTGTGATGTTGCTAGCGGGAAATTTATTGATAAGTTGGGCAGGTAGTTTCGTGTCTTTCAGTGGTCTCGCTTCGTTTGTTATTGAAACTTTACGTTTCCCGCTGTTGATCTTGTTCGGTGTCGTGGCATTTCGTTTGCCTTGGAAAAGACAGTAAGCGAACTTAGTCACTTATAATGAAAGAAGGCTGTGTATTGCACAGCCTTTGTCGTTTTTGTAATAGAGTATTAATGTCTCTTTAGCGATTATGAGTTGAAGATAAACTTCTCGATAGCTAATGCGACACCATGGTCATCGTTGCTTGCTGTAATGTAGTCAGCTAGCTTCTTGGTTTCTTCCATTGCGTTTGCCATCGCAATACCCATGCCCGCGTATTCAAGCATATGGTGATCGTTTTCAGCATCGCCCATGCAGATCACTTCTTCCGCAGTAATCCCCAAATGTTTAGCGATAGCTTCAATACCCACACCCTTGTTTGAATTTGGGTTTAAGAACTCTAGGAAGAATGGTGCACTTTGCACGATAGTAAACTGAGTCTTAAGCTCTTGTGGCAACTTGCCGATGATTTCAGTCAGCTTGCTTGGCTCAGCGACAATCATTGTTTTGATTATTTCGTGGTCGTCTTCTAGTTGCAAAAAGTCGAACTCGGTAATCTCTAAGCCGTTAATACGCGCTTCAATCGCTGTGTACTCATTGTTCTCGGGTGTGATTAAGCCATGAACCTTGCTGAAGGCATGCACATAACCACCTAGCTCTTGTGCTAATGCTGCAATCTGTTTCGCGGATCTACCATTGCTGATCTCGCTGTGAATGATCTCTTTTGTCGATACATTCTGAACCATAGAGCCGTTGTAGAAGAGCACAAAGTCATCTTCGCCGTTGATTGAAAGCTCGTCTAGCTTACTCTGCATGCCTTCTAAAGGGCGACCAGAAGCCAGAACCACTTTCACACCTGCAGCGCGAGCTTTAGCAATCGCGTCTTTGTTCTCTTGAGAAATCACTTTTTCACTGTTAAGTAGTGTGCCATCCATATCAAGAGCAATCAGTTTGTACATGTTTTTCCTTACCAAAATTAAAAGCTAACAAAATCTAATGGGCAAAAGGATAAGGGAACTTGAAAGCTCAGGCTAGGGCTTTGATCAACTCATTTATCAGTACTCATTTGTTTGACCAAAAGGGGTAAGTGCTTTAAGGTCTGCGGTTGATTAATTTCATCAAATGATTGAGCTGAGGGTAAGTTGTACAAGATTAATGAAATGTTTGAAACCATCCAGGGCGAGGGCGTATTTACCGGCGTTCCTGCTGTTTTTGTTCGTCTACAAATTTGCCCTGTAGGCTGTTCTTGGTGTGACACCAAACAGACGTGGGAAGCATTACCTGAAGATGAAACTAGCCTTGGCGATATTATGGTTAAGACAGAGGATTCACCCACTTGGTCAGCAATTGATGCTCAAGGAATCGTGAATGAATACATCAAACAAGGTTACACAGCTAAGCACATTGTGATCACAGGTGGCGAGCCGTGCATTTATGACCTTGTCCCTCTTACTGAAGCATTTGAGCAACACGGTTGTCGCTGTCAGATTGAGACCAGCGGAACATCAGAAGTAAAAGCCACATCGGATACTTGGGTTACGGTGTCACCAAAGGTCGCAATGAAAGCCAAGTTGGACATCCTTGATAGCGCACTCGTTCGTGCGAATGAAATCAAGCACCCTGTTGGCACAGGTAAAGATATCGATCAGCTTGATGCTCTTCTTGCTAGAGCCGATGTTCCTGAAAAGACAGTCATTGCACTTCAGCCTATTAGCCAAAAAGAACGTGCAACACAGCTGTGTATCGACACTTGTATTGAACGTAACTGGCGTTTATCTATTCAAACCCACAAATATTTGAGCATCGCATAGATCGTATTTGTTTACTGGCCTAGATAAGTCGTTAGTAAAAGATTTTCGTAAGGATTTAAGATGAAAAAAGCAGTTGTAGTATTCAGTGGTGGTCAAGACTCTACCACTTGTCTTGTTCAAGCTTTGAAAGAGTATGATGAAGTTCATGCGATCACGTTTGATTATGGTCAGCGCCATAAGCTAGAGATTGAAGTGGCAGAGTCATTGTCAAAAGAGCTTGGTGTGAAAGCACACAAAGTGATGGATGTGACCCTGTTGAATGAACTAGCGATTAGCTCTCTAACGCGTGACGATATTCCTGTATCACATGAGCTACAAGAGAATGGATTGCCAAACTCGTTCGTTCCTGGTCGTAATATTCTTTTCTTAACACTGGCCGGTATTTACGCGTACCAAATCGGTGCTGAAACTGTGATTACTGGTGTGTGTGAAACCGATTTCTCGGGCTATCCTGATTGCCGCAATGATTTTGTAAAAGCGATGAATTCTGCGCTTGTACAAGGCATGGACAAGAAGCTCGATATCAAAACACCATTGATGTGGCTGAACAAAGCTGAAACATGGGCGATGGCAGACCAATATTCAGCACTTGAGCTTGTTCGCAATAAAACTCTGACTTGTTACAACGGCGTCATCGGCGACGGTTGTGGTGATTGTCCTGCATGTGAACTAAGAAAAGTTGGCCTTAACGATTACCTAGATGATCGCGAAGGCATTATGGCTGAGTTGGTTCGTAAACAGGCTGAGAATAAATAACATCAGGTAAGTCTATTGGGTCGTTATAAGCATCGATGATGCAATTTCGGCCATTACTCTTCGCTTGATAAAGTGCTTGGTCAAGAACCGAGTACAAGTCATCAAAGTCACTTAATGCGTTTGAGGTTGCTAGATAAGCAAAACTCGCGGTTACATTAAGTGGCTTTTTGCTTTCTGATAAGAAGACAGTGCTTGATATCGCGTAGTGCAACTCTTCAACACGCTCCCGGACTTCTGAAGGTTTAGTGTCGGTCAGCATGATAAGAAACTCTTCACCGCCTAAGCGACCAAACAATTCATCAGTCATCAAGTGCTTTCTTATTTGTTTACTAATATGGACGAGTGCTCGGTCACCAGTAGGGTGGCCATGTTCGTCATTTATCTTCTTGAACTTATCTAGGTCTAGCAAAACCAGAACGTGTTGCCTGTTCGCGCCTTTACAGCGTTTCACTCGTTTGATTCGTCGTATTATTTCGGTTCGACTATAAGCCTTAGTCATCCTATCAATAGCCGCTCTCGCGCGAATACTCCGGTTGGTAAACACAGTAAAGCTCGCAGCACATATTAAAAGTACGACAATGATGTTGTACATCAATCGCTGGTGTTCCATTTTCTCGATATGAAGACGGTCGAGTCTAGTTTGATTCGTTAAAAAAGAGTTTTCTAACTCTTGTTCGTATTTGGCGTGCGTAAGATCAAGCGCCTCAAAAGCAAGTCGGTTGTCGATGTCTCGTGCCTCCATCTGAATGGATGAGTATCGTTGATAGAAATAGAAAGCTTGCTTGTAGTCTTCGAGTTTCTGATGGATTGTTGAAAGTTGAAGAAGTGCTTGAGCGATGTATTTATGCCTCGTAACAAGTTCTGCTAACTCTAACGCTTGTTGAGCATAATTGAGTGCTTCTGCTGTTAACTTACGCTCCTCAAACATATCGCTGATGGCCAAATAGGCGTTGATACGAATGACATCATTGTTCAGTTCATTCGAAGCCGACAGAGATTCGATTAAGTAATCTCTCGCTAAATCATATTGTCGTGTTTGTGTATAGGCTTTGCCTAACCCTAAATTTGTCAGTGCGATTCCGTAGCTATGAGAAGACGTACTTAGTAATACCTTAGCCTTGAGGAAGTGTTCAATCGCGCGTTCATTGTTGGATTGAGTTAAATATAAATCAGCAAGGCTATGGTGTACTTGAGCTTTCATTAAATCAGAGGCATCGTCCCTTAGTACCAGAGCTTCTTCCAAGTATTGTGCTGATTTTTTGTATTGTTTGAGTTCTTTGAGTAAATTGCCGACATCGTTGTAGATCCCGGAGATATCGTGACCTTGTGGAAAGACATTGATCAGTGACAGGTAAGTACTGAGAGCCGCTTGATAGTCACTACGAAAATGTTGATTGTTGGCAATCACTCGATAAGTTGCAAACTTTGGTAAGACTGGATCAGCAATGCCATTTAAGTCAGCTTGAAGCGCAGAACAGTAGTAGTTAGCTTGATGATATTTGGCCTGCTCGTTAAGAGAGCGACAAAGTTGATATTTTAACAACGCACGTCCCGTCAAATCGTTACGTGATTGCATTTTGGTCAATAGTGTTAAAAAGCCTTGCTGAGCCTCTTGATATCGGCCTTGTCCATCCATCACTAGCGCTGAAATAAAAGACTCTTCTATGGATTGGTACTCGTCGTCTATTGCGGCAATACCATAGAAGGGCTGATCTCTGTGGCTCATGTAGTGATATAGGAGAGATGATATATAGAGTTTGTCTCCAAAAGAATTCAAACTTGTATAGCGGGTTTGCAACATATTCAATGCACGAGAAGGTGAGCGTTCTAGCGTAGAAAGGTAGAGGGCATTCCAGTCAGCGTTGGGGGTTGCAATAGCCCCGAGAATAGAAGTATGTTCTGAGGAATCTCGATCTGATGGTGATTCTTGGCTAGCAGTAAAAAAGCTAATGAAAATCAGGAAGGTAACTAAAACGGAACGAATCACAACAGACTATTATTCAGATAAAGAACGATATTCTATGTTTAGTTTGATCTTGCTTCAAATTTTGAATGGTTTTGGTATGAAGTTATGCGGGTGAAGTCTCTAATTTATGATATCTCTCAGACAGATAGCATAAACTAGAGAGATATCGGCCATGCGCGTTTACACGGCCGATACTGGAAACTAGATGTATAGTTTCGCCAGATCAGAAGGCTCAAGTTCTTTGCCTTCTAATGTTGCATTCCAGTTAGTACCAACAAGAACGCCGTCTTCAGCAAGAGTCAGTAACCAATCTTCTACAAAGATATCTAGTGGAATTTCTAGTACTTCGAAATCAGCCCATTCTTCAACGTTATGAGTTTGAGCATCTTCTTTTGAAGACCAGAACGGCATCACTTCGCTGTTTTCGAATTCACTTGAATCACATGCTAGCCAACCTTCATCATTGCGAAGGCCCCACACCAGTTTAGTTTCTTGTGTTTCAGAAACGAAAAGTTCTAGATTTGCTTGAATATCAGCAGTTAGTTTGCTCATGGATTAATTCTCTATGTTGATAACGACGCAAGATTAACATTATAGACGGCTTAGGTATATGCTATTCAAGGAATTATAAGAATACTGAAACGTTAGCTTAAGATAACGTTTCAGTATGAGTGGAGTGAGGTAGAAGCTACTTTTTGATTTTGGTGAAGATATGCCATTCTTCTTTGATATTGCCTTTAAAGCCAGCAACAGAAGCGACAACTTTTCGATGCAACGCGTGATTGATTTGGGTGTCATCGCTGCTGAATTCAGAATCACCATGGCCAACGATGTTGACTCGGGATGGTTGAATTCCATTGCTGATGAGTGCACGTCTTACATGCGATGCTCGTTCTTTCGAAAGCTTTAGGTTGTGTGCCGCGTTACCTACTTTGCTGGCATAACCTTGTAACTCAATCGATGTACCCTCGTAACGCTTCAAAAACGCAGCCATCTGGCGTATCTGGCCAAGAAAGACTGGATTAATTTCTGTAGAGTTATTAGCAAAGAGTATGTGAAGCTCTTTTTTCTCTGATGACTCGAAATATGAACCACAACCGTCGTTATCGATTTCTGCACCAATCTGGGTATCGATACACAGATCTCGCGCGTTGATTACACCGTCATTGTCATCATCTTGAAGGTCGTAAATTTGAGTAACAGGCGGAAGAGCGCGATATTCAAATTCGTCCTCGTTGTTTTCAGCTAAAGCATTGGCAGATACAACCATGAAGCAAAGCGATAATACTGTGTTGGTAAGCTTCATTAATATTCCACCTTTTCATTCCATTCTTTTGGGATCTCAACTCGTAAACCGATGAGTAGGTTACCAGTTGCGTTCATTACGCGATATTTTGCGTATTGCTCGTCATACTTAGCGTCTAAATAGCCTTTACGAGCTTCGAATAATTCATTCTCGGTGTTCAGTAAATCGAGAAGGGTACGCTTACCGATGCGGTATTGTTTCTCATACGAGATAACTGTGTCTGATGCCGAGTCTACGTGGTCAGATAGGAACTCTTTTTGTTGTACGGTTAAATCAAGCGCACTCCATGATAAACGTAAGCTTTCTTCAACATTACGGTAAGTACTCTCGCGGAGGTCTTTGGCTTTGTTGAGTTGATAGGCAGCACTTTCAGCACGATCTTGGTCGGACCCACCGTTGTACAAGTTATATCTCAGACGGACCATAGCAGAGAATTCATCGCTGCTACCTTCTGTACCGCCGGCATCATCGCGCCAGGTTTGAGCGGCTTCAAAAGAAACAGTCGGGTAGTTGGTACTCTTAGACTGCTTGTATTGATACTTTGCTGAGTCAACATCGGCTTGAGCGATCTTAATTACTGGGTGCTGGTTAAATGCTTTTGCCAATGCACCGTCAACAGTGTAAGGAATAGCGCCCGCGTCTGCACGAGGGAAAGTTAGTCCAAGTGGAGATTGGCCAACAAGCCTCTTAAATTGAGTGTGGGTATCAAAAAGATTGTTTTGAGCCGCAAGTAAATTACCGTGTGCTTTCGCAATACGCGCCTCTACTTGTGACATATCTGCTGTTGAACCAATACCGGACTCAACACGCTTACGAATATCGCTGTATATCTCTTTGTGTGTCGCTAGATTGTTTTCAGAAAGTGACAGCACTTCATAGGCTTTTACGGCGTCAAGGTACACCTTAGTCACCTCTAATGCGATATCTTGAGCATTTGATAGCAATTGATAGCGAACTGATTCAGCGTCTGCGGCAGTTCGATCGATATCATTAGAGGTGTTTGCACCGTCCCATATCAGTTGGGTAAGCGTAATCGTTGCTTCTTTTCGTGTCAGGTCGGTTGTGTCCTGATTGGTAGCAAGGTCGGTATGTTCATATCCGATCCCGCCATCTAGGTCTATACTTGGACGGTAAGCACCACCAGAAGCGTCATTAAGATATCGCTTACTAACATATTCGTTATAAGCACTTTTGATTTCAGGATTACTTTCTAAAGTGAACGCAACGGCTTGCTCTAGGGTTTGTGCTGTCGTCGGCAAGCTCATACTGATAGCTAACCCTAATGTTGTCCTTTGAAGCCTATTCAATGTGCATCTCCCTAAAGTTAGCTCTCATCTAAGTCTTGAATTCGTGATGTTATATACGAAATTTAGATGAACCGCCAAAAAAATCACGATCGCTAAGCTGGCGTTCGCAAATGGTTGTCAAAATGTTAACCGATCAGCGTGCGTTTTATGGTGTTTTTAGACACGTCAATCTTACGTTTTTAAATCTATTATTTTCCGCAAACACAATAACTTATATTACTGGTGTGAGCACTAAGATTGTTATGCGATGTGATCACCGTCATTAGCTTGTCACTCAAGTTGTTAAATACTAGATTCATAACTAGGAATTATATGACTTTAAGTGTTATATTTTAACTAATATTATAAATATAATGTCACTATTTTGACGTTAATGACAAGAAATGCTTTTTTAGGGGTTTATATGGACATGACAACATTGAATTTGGGTGGTGCATTAGCACTTGGCCAGCGCATTGTTATCTCGGTAGATGGTACGATTAAAGTCTTAGAAGAAGGCCAACCACTACAAGCAGGGGATGTCGTTCTTGAATCTCAGAACGGATCCAATGAACCTCAGGTATCAGTAAAGCGTTTTTCACCAGAAGAAGGTGGGGAAGTTGAACTTGACCAAGACATAGCGAATATTTTTGCTGCATTAGAAGAAGGTCAAGACCCAACAGAGTTAGGTGAAGAGTTCGCTACCGCTGCTGGTCAGAATGGTTCTAGTTTAAGTGCGAGCGGAACTATCGAGCGAGATGGCGAAGAAACTATCCCCGGTACCGATTTTGTAACAACGGGTTTTGAAGCTCTGGGCATGTCCCGCACTCAGAGCTTGAGTCTTCTAGATGCCTTTCGCTCGTTTGAGCAACCTAACAACGATCCCACTTTTGTTGATAACAACAATTCACCTATCGGTGACACTGTCTCTTTTACCACAAATGAAGATACGCCAGTAAACGGAACCTTGTCGGCTTCAGACGAAGATGGCGATTCTCTGTCTTTCACTATATCTACAGATCCATCAAACGGTACTGTTGTCGTAGATGAAAACGGCGACTGGACTTATACACCCAATGAAAACTACAACGGTGATGATAGCTTTACCGTTGTTGTTGATGATGGCCAAGGTGGTACAGATACTATCACCGTGAATGTGACGGTCGGCTCTGTAGATGACGCGAATAACGACGTGATCACGACCGATGAAGACACAGCGGGCAGCATCAACGTCCTGGATAATGACACCTTCGGTGAAAACGCGAGTGTGACTGGCGTGACTCAAGGTACGAACGGCACCGTGACCTTCAATGCAGATGGCACCGTGACCTACACACCAAATGAGGACTACCACGGCAGCGACAGCTTCACTTACACAGTGACGACGGCGGCGGGCAATGTTGAAACGGCGACCGTGAATGTGACGGTCGGCTCTGTAGATGACGCGACAGAAGCCGATGACTTCACTGAAACAACCGTCGACTGTGTAACCTCGGTTGACTTTGCTCCCCATACTAGTGATGAGGAAGATGATGCTGCAGGCGTTGAGACTTCGGTTATTGTCGAAAGCGATCCTATTTTCGGTACTTTATATGAAGTTGCAGATGACGGAACTAAGACAGAAGTCGTTATCGGGCAAGAGTACGGTGATGCTGACAATTTTGAATATGTTGTCGATTCAAATATTGCCGAGCAGCTTAGTTTTAGTGCGTCAGATCTTTCATCACTAATTGATACTTCGAATGGAAGTACATCAATCGGTTACTTCAACGACCTAGTTTCTATTTCAGCTGGAACTTATACTGGTAATTCCCCAGTAGGTAATGACGTAGTGAGTAATCCAGGGGTTTACCTTAATTACGATGGCTATAGAGTAGAAGATGGCTTTGGCGTCTCAACCAGTAAGAGCGGTCAAAGTGAGTTAGACGTTACATCAAAAGAATTTATTTCTGTTGATTTTGGAAATAGTGGCGCCGAAATTTTGTCTGCTAATTTAGAATTTGGAAGCGTTTTTGGTAACTACAATGCTAACAGTAGTGCAGATGGTGAAATTAATGTCGTTGCACTAGACGCATCTGGCAATGTCGTTGGGGCATTTAACTTTAATACTGAAAACACTTCAAATTCTGGTAATGAATATACGCTTTCTATAGACGGTAATGGCAACTCTATAGTTAATGTATCTATCCCAGATGGCAACGGCGGATTTGTACCATTTACAGAGTTAAGAGTTTTTACTACCCAAGATGGCTCCGCTAATCCAAATAGAAATTCAAATATTACTTTTAAAGGCGTAGACGTAGTGGACGCCAAAGTAACCGAGACTATTGATTATAAAGCGGAAGACTCTACTGATTTAGAGAGTGCGTCAGCACAGGTAACGATCGTTACGGATTCAATAGTAAAACCGTCACCAGAGGTTACGAGTGTTTCTCGAGATGTTTCTGAAGATTTTGATTCAGTACAAACTGTTTCTGGCAATATAGAGGTTTTATACGCGGATAGTATAGTTTTAGAAGAGCCTTCGGAGAGTTATACATCAGCGGGACAAAATATCACTTGGTCTTCATCAAACGGTGGCCAAACCTTAATTGGTAGTGCGAATGGTCTAGCAGTGATTACTGCCATTATCGATGATGTTGGGAATTACTCTGTGACTCTCAATGGGCCGGTCGATCATTTAGACGCCAATGTTCCATTAGACGAAATGTCCATTGATATTGGGATCGTTGCAAGTAACGAAGCTGGTACTCAAACCGGATCTATTTCTCTAACTATCGATGATGATGTTCCTGTCGCTCAGCCGATTATTAATGACTTACAACCCTCAGCAAAAGCTGGTGCAAACGTGCAGCTTATCTTGGATGTATCCGGCTCTATGGCGTGGGATTCAGTTACGGGTCAAAGCACTATTACGAACGAGTCTAGATTGTCGATTATGCAAGACGCGGCGAAACAGCTGCTTGCTGAATACCAAAGCTTAGGTGTTACACAGGTTCAAATAGTCACGTTTTCAGGCAGTTCAAATGCCCAAGATGGCGCAAGTGGTACAAGCTGGATGTCTGTTACCGAAGCCTTAGATCTTATTAATAATTTGACGGCAGATGGCGCAACTTATTACGACAGTGCTATTGATGCGGCGATGGACCACTGGACTGACGTAGGTAAGGTTGACGGTAACCCATCTAACATTACTTACTTTTTATCTGATGGTGCGCCAAATTCTGGCGGTGCCTTAACAGACTCGGAAAAATCTAGCTGGGAAAGCTTCGTAGAATCTAACGATATTACGGCATTGGCTTACGGAATGGGCGAAGCCGTACCAATAAGCTACCTTGAAGACATTGCTTATAACGGCGCAACAGACAGTGAAATAGGAGCCGTTGTTGTTCCTGATATTACTCAGCTTCCACCAATCATTCTTCAATCGGTTGTTGATCCTATTTCAGGTGAGGTTGTGAACGACGGCAGCAACGGTTCTATTAGCGGTTTTGGAGCTGATGGCGGTTACGTCTCTGAAGTGAAATACGGTGGAACAACAGTTTCTTATGATGGTAGTACAGTATCTGTTTCAGGTTTGGAATCAGGTGTTAGTACTGCGATAGACGGTAGCGAAATATCGATTTTTATCGACAATAGTCATACGTTAGTTTTAGACATGGCTACAGGGTCTTACCAATTCTTCGCTGCTGTTGTTGATAACGATATTTCGTTAGATTTTGATTATGAACTATCCGACTTAGATGGCGATACGAGCAATAGCAGTATGACTTTTAATATCCAAGCTCCAGTGCTCGATGCTAACGATGACGTGACATCAACTATTGAGTTGGTTCCTGTTTTGATTGATGTGCTAGCGAATGATTACAACCCACACGCATTGACATCAGCTTTGATTTTATCCAGTGTGGCTTTGGTCAATCCAGCTTTAGGTCAAGTATCAATTGTCGATGGTAAAGTTTTGTTTGTGCCGAACGATAGCGCTAGTGCTGGTGACATAGTGGAAATTTCGTACACAGCTACCGATAAGAATGGTAATAGTGATACAGCTACTATGTCAGTTACGATGACAGGGCACAGCGGAAACATCATATCTGATGGAGTAGGTATCAATGCGGTTTATATGCCTCAAGGGACCGTTTCAAGTAACCATGGCGATGATTGGCAAAATCAGCCAGAACCATCTATAACCGTTAACGGTATTAAAGTAGAACGCGGCCAGCAAAACCCTTCACTGACTGATGCTGCGGATTTGATTGTTACCGGTGGTGATAATGACCATGTAGAAGGTGGTGATTTTGATGACATTATCCATCTTGGCGATAGTGGCAGCAATGCGGCATTCGATTTGCAGGATGCTACAGAGTTCGTTGAACTGGATGTTGACAATATTTACCAAGGGAACAATGAAGACGGTACTCTTGAATCTCCGTACGTGGCGCCAAGTTGGGCTGATGTAGGTCAAGGTGGTGCTGGAAATGATGTGATTTTAGGTGAGTCTGGCATAGATTTGATTTCTGGCGGTTCTGGGAATGACTATCTAGATGGTGGCTCAGAAAATGATTACATTCGTGCCGGTAGCGGTAATGATATTGTTATTGGAGGCTCAGGAGATGATCATTTGAGAGGTGAGGATGGTAATGACATCCTTATTGGTGGCCTTGGAGATGACATTTTAACCGGGGATGACGGTGATGACTTGTTCCAATGGGTTGACCAACCATTCCAAGGCGATGTTGATACCATTACCGACTTTGCTTTGGGTGAAGATCATTTGGATATTTCTCAACTGCTGCCGACTGAGAATAATATGTCAGATCTTTTAGAACACATCGCTATTGAAAAAGTGGATAACGGCGGTGGTGATAAAGATTTGGTGATCACTATCTCTGAAGGTGCCAATAACAGTGGTCAGACACAAACGATTGTACTCGATAATACGGGGAATCAGTTTGACTCTGTGAACGCTCAAGGTGATGGCAGTGTGATAAGCAGTGATTTGAGTAACTTGGTGAATCAACTATTTGTGAACTTACCAGACCAATAACAAAAAAGGGCCGAAAGGCCCTTTTTTAATATATCTGCTTTGCTATAAAAACTAGATTCTAAAGCTCTGAAATTAAAGCACCTTACAAGCAAAACCTTTCAAGTAGAAACCTTCAGGGTAAGCTGTATCGATCAAGTGATCGGCAGCTTGCTCGAAGCGTTCAACAAATTTCACTGTTCTGCCTGCATCTAGAGCGGCATCAGCGATGATCTTTTGGAATAGGTCAGCACCCATCAAACCTGAGCAAGAGTAGGTGAGTAGTGTTCCACCTGGCTTCAGGATCTGCATCGCTAGCATGTTAACGTCTTTGTAGCCGTTAGCGCCTGAAGTTAGGTTGTTCTTGCTTGAAACAAATTTTGGTGGATCCATGATCACTACGTCAAACTTAGTGCCTTGGTCACGGTATTCGCGAAGCAGCTTGAATACGTCTGCGTTTAGGAATACAGCACGCTTTTTCGAGATGTCGAATTCATTCAGTTCAGCGTTGAACTTAGCTGTATCGAGAGCCAGCTGAGATACGTCTGCGTTGATTACACGCTTAGCATCGCCTTTTAGGGCGTACAGACCAAAACCACCAGTGTATGAGAAGCAGTTAAGAACATCTTTGCCTTTAACGTACTTCATTGACTCTTTACGGCTGTCACGCTGATCCATGTAGAAGCCCGTTTTATGGCCTTCCATTATGTTCACGCTGATCTTCACACCGTTTTCTTCAATGATCACTGACTTAGGTGGCTCTTCACCATGCAGTACACCGACAGTTTGCTCTAAGCCTTCTTTTTTACGAACCGCTACGTCAGAGCGTTCGTAAATATTGCAATCAGGGAAGCACTCGACTAACGCTTCAACGATAATGCTCTTGTTGAACTCTGCGCCAGCGCTCAGTAGTTGGCAAACTAAGAAGTCTTGGTATTTGTCGATAGTAATGCCTGGCAGGCCGTCAGATTCAGCTGCCGTTAAGCGGTATCCTGTCAAACCATCGCGTTCGATAATATCTTCACGCAGTGATTGTGCGTCTTTAAATCTTTTGATGAAAAACGCTTTATTGATTTCTTCCTTTTCAAATGTCCAAACACGAGCACGAATTTGAGATGCAGGGGAGTAAGCTGCTTTTGCAAGCCACTGACCATTTTGAGCATATACGTCTACAGTTTCACCTTGTTGTGGCTCGCCTTCAACCTTATCGATACCGCGTGAAAATACCCATGGGTGTTTACGACGTAACGATTTGTCTCGGGCTTTAGCTAGATGAATAGAAGGAGTCATGATTTACTCTGTTGGTTGAAATTTGAAGGAGACGTATTGTCGGGGAAGTCAAATCGAAAAGCAAATAAGAAAGGGCTGCAGAAGCAGCCCAAGTATCGATATTTTATGTTCAGATCTTAATGATTAAGCTTTCAGACCTGTCAGTAAGCCTTCCATGGTGTCGCTTTGCTTGCGCAGCTGATCGACATTGGAATTACTCTTACTGATCATTTCGCAAATGCTGTCTGATTGGTGACGAATTTCTGCAACGCTCTGTGCAATATTATCAGCAACCACACCTTGCTCTTCAGAGGCGGTCGCGATTTGGGTACTGCTGTCAGATATTGATTGATTCTTCTCAGCTAATGAGCCGATCTCAACGTTCACTTCTGACATCAACGTTTGACCTTCATTCGCGTTGTTAACCGTCACTTCCATCAGTTTGGTAAGCGATTGGCTGTTACGTTGTAATGATTCAATCATGCTTTGAATTTCGACGGTAGCTTGTTGAGTACGTCCTGCAAGAGCGCGAACCTCATCAGCAACAACAGCAAAACCACGACCTTGTTCACCAGCTCGAGCAGCTTCGATAGCCGCGTTGAGTGCTAATAGGTTGGTCTGTTCTGAAATCCCATTAATGGTCGCGACCACTTCATCGATTTGTGCAGCGTTGGCATCAAGTTCTTCTACTGCTTGTGAAGCCGACTGGATCTCTTGAGATAGGTTAGAGATGGATTCTAAAGTATTAGAAACCTTCAATTGGCCACTCTGTGCAACACCGCGGGCATCCATGGTTTGAGAGCTAGACTCATGAGCAAGCGTTGCGACTTCACGGATCGTCGCAGCCATTTGTTCCGTTGCACTTGCCAAGCTATTCAGGTGTTCTTGTTGATTACCTGAGATGTCTGAGCTTTGTTGCGTCGATTGGTTTAAGTCAGAACTGATTTGCTGCATGAGTGCGACAGACTCTTGAATCGATAACACCATGTTTTGTTCACGTTCGGCTACTTTATCAATAGTAATTGCGATCTCACTGAATTCATCACGAACGAGGAAGTAGTTCATACGACAGGTGAGATCGCCATTCGCTAACGTGCTTAATGCTTTGTTCATAGAGAACATCGCACCGCCAATGAACGTCATGATGTAATAAACGCCTAGAGCGATCAGGGATAGAGTAACGGCAATGATTGAAACTTGAGTCGCAGAGAGGGCTGACCAAAGGTTTTGATCGTGGTTGGCGATTAAGCTGAATGCACCGTTCATGACCGAGACTGAGCCAGCGCCATAACCTAGGGAGATGGTGTCAGAGTTACTGACAAGCTGAGCCACTTGGTCTTTGGTGAGTTGACCTGCCTCGATTAGCCCTTTCATCAAGAGCATCTCTTCTTGGTAAAGGTGAGCAAGTAAAGAGTCCGCAGCACTATCTAAAACAAGCGTTAAAATAACTAGAGCGAGAAGAGGTAATAAGAAGAGTAGATAGAACTTTTCTTGGATTTTTAGGTGAATGAGATATTTGTCAATCCAACGAAATGGGATTTCTTTCATAATCGTTATACTCGAAGTAATGCCACCGCCAAACGGTGATTGAATAGAGTCTCAACTATATCATTCATATAATTTATGAGGCAACGTTATGAAAAATTCACAATGTATATTTGTCGTATCAGGCCGAGTTCAATGTGTTGGCTTTCGT
Organism: Vibrio sp. 14N.309.X.WAT.E.F5; assembly: GCF_030397615.1. Taxonomy (NCBI): domain Bacteria; kingdom Pseudomonadati; phylum Pseudomonadota; class Gammaproteobacteria; order Vibrionales; family Vibrionaceae; genus Vibrio; species Vibrio sp. 14N.309.X.WAT.E.F5. Next base: position 115,919 of record NZ_JAPNXR010000011.1, read on the forward strand.
TATCACACAAGCAGGCAAGCACAAGCCTTGTCGATTTCGGGCTATGCAAAAAATTTAAACGATGGTCGTGTTGAAGTATTAGCGGTTGGGGATATGGAGCAAATAGAGAAGTTATATGCGTGGTTACAGTTAGGGCCTTCTAGCGCTACAGTAGACCAGGTTGTTAAGCATCTAATTAGTGAGACGGATAAGCGGACTGTTTCTGTTGGAGAGTTTAAAATACTGTAGCGCTGTTACTACAGTATTTACAGGTAGATCTTGTTAGCGAATAGAGCTTATAAACATTTCGCTGGCTTAGGTAAACCCGCTAACTTTGTTGCTTGTTTAGCTGGGCCTTTCTTGAATAATTTAAACAGGTATTTACTGTTACCTTTTTCAGGGCCGTGGGCTTTTTCCATTGCTTTAACGAGCATGCGAACGGCTGGAGAGGTCTTGAATTCTTCGTAAAAGCTTCTTACAAAATGGACGACTTCCAAGTGAGCTTCAGTCAGTTCAATCGCTTCGTCTTCAGCCAGGATTTCAATCATACCTTCTTCCCATTGTGTGTAGTCCAATAGGTAGCCTTGAGCGTCGGTTTCAATTTGTTTGCCGTTATATTTAAACATGTTTAGTCCAGAATCAGTTTAACTCAGTAAATAGGGTACATGACCACGTTTACCTTTCTCAAGAGATATTGTCGTTATCTCTAGGAATATTGCATCTACAGATACAAAAAAGCCCAAGAGACAGGCTCTTGGGCTCGATTTTGAACGAACTATGGTTAGTCGTTGCTGTTCATAATGCCTAAGATGCTTAGTAGGCTGATGAAGATGTTGTAGATCGAAACATACAAGCTGATCGTTGCTGAGATGTAGTTCGTTTCACCGCCACGGATGATGCTTTGCGTTGTTAGCAAGATAACACCAGTCGAGAACAGAATGAACATACCGCTCATTGCCAATGATAGTAGAGGCATCTGTAGGAAGATGTTTGCAACCATACCCACTAGCAGAACAACGAAACCAGCCATCAACATACCGTTAAGGAATGAAAGATCGCGTTTAGTTGTTAGTGCATAAGCTGATGCTGCCATAAAGGCAAGCGCAGTACCGCCAAGTGCAGTTAGGATGACATCACCCATACCTGCGCCTACATACATGTTTAAGATTGGACCGATCGTGTAGCCTAGGAAACCTGTAAACAGGAACGTAAACACAAGACCCATGCCGTTGTCACGGTTCTTTTCTGTTAGGAATAGTAGGCCGTAAAAACCAACCAGCATGATAATAAGACCAGGACGAGGAAGGTTCATCGCCATAGATACGCCTGCTACAACAGCAGACCAAAGTAGTGTCATAGACAGTAGTGCGTACGTGTTACGCAACACTTTATTGGTTTGCAGAGCATTCTCTTGAGTTGCTGTGCGTGAAAACATAGGGCTGTTCATAATCTTCCTCGTAAGGTGACTTCAATAGTTATTAGTACATTTATGGGGCTGAAAGTTCGAAAAATCAAGTCTTTCATTCCTTCTGTATACTTAAAATAATAATCAAAATAGTCGTTTAAGTGTTTCTCAAGATGTAACAAATTGTTGCTAGTGTTTCATGTTTACAATTTTAAGAAGCTTTAATAACGAAGAGGCGACCGAAGCCGCCTCTGTCTATATCAGTATAGTATCACATTAATGATGCAAGATTTGACTCAAGAAGTTCTGAGTTCGATCCGATTGTGGGTTCTCGAAGAAATCGACTGGGTTGTTTTCTTCGATAATCTCACCCGCATCCATAAAGATGACGCGGTCAGCAACCTCTTTAGCAAAACCCATCTCGTGCGTTACACACAACATCGTCATGCCTTCTTCTGCAAGTTCGACCATTACATCGAGTACCTCACGTACCATTTCTGGATCGAGCGCTGATGTAGGTTCATCAAACAGCATAACTTGCGGGTTCATACATAAAGAACGAGCAATTGCCACACGTTGTTGTTGACCACCAGACAGTTGGCCTGGGAATTTATCCGCTTGCTCTGGTATTTTTACACGCTCGAGGAATTTCATCGCGATGGCTTCGGCTTCCTCTTTTGGCATTTTTTTCACCCAGATTGGTGCTAGGGTGCAGTTCTCCAATACCGTTAGGTGAGGGAACAAGTTGAAATGCTGGAAACACATACCCACATCGCGGCGAACGGCTTCAATGTTTTTCAGGTCTTCCGTCAGTTCATTACCGGATACAAAGATATGGCCTTTTTGGTGCTCTTCTAGGCGGTTGATACAACGAATCATTGTTGACTTTCCTGAACCTGAAGGGCCACAAATAACTATCTTTTCGCCTTTTTTAACTTCTAAGTTGATGTTTTTAAGAACGTGGAACTCACCGTACCACTTGTTCATGTCCTTTAACTCGATCATAAGACCTTGAGAGTTGTTTTCTGTTTGCTGCGTCATAATACGTCCTTGATCTTGTTAATTATCGTTTGTGACCGGTGTGAAGTTTGTTTTCTAGCCAAATCGAGTATCTCGACATGCCGAAACAAAACACCCAGAACACTAACGCGACAAATACATAACTTTCTGTGGAGAAACCAAGCCATTCAGGGTCGGTATTCGCGGCTTGGCCAATCCCTAGTACATCAAACATACCGATAATCAAAACTAGACTGGTATCTTTGAACAAACCAATAAAGGTGTTCACAATTGAAGGGATTGTGATTTTTAGAGCTTGAGGCAGAATGATAAGCCCCGTTTTTTTCCAATAGCTTAACCCTAGGGCGTCAGCCGCTTCGTATTGACCTTTTGGTATTGCTTGTAAACCACCACGGATTACTTCTGCCATGTAAGCTGCACTGAAGAGTACAACCCCAACAAGCGCTCTGATCAGTTTATCGGTTTCTGTCCCTTCTGATAGAAAGAGGGGAAGCATTACCGAGGCCATGAATAGAACCGTAATCAGGGGTACACCACGCCAAATCTCGATGTAAACGGTACACATACTTCGGATGATTGGCATTTCTGAACGTCGCCCCAGTGCGAGTGCGACACCAATTGGTAGTGATACCACAATACCCACAAGCGCGATGATCAGTGTAACTAGCAATCCACCCCATTTATGTGTATCGACGACTTCTAGTCCGAAGATGCCGCCGTAAAGAAGACCAGCGATCAAGAAAGGGTAGATGTTTACAAAAAATAACCAAATCCAAGTGCGCTTTGGTGTTCTTTCGTAGGCTAACAAAGCAACGAATATCGCTAGCGTGATATAGAATAGGCGTGGGCGCCAAAGTTCAGCTTCAGGGTAGAAGCCATACATGAATTGATCCCAACGCACGCTAATAAACACCCAACAAGCGCCATCACTTGTACAAGCATCTCGTGTTGTTCCTATCCAATCAGCATTAATGAATGCCCAATCTGCTATTGCCCACAATAAAGTGAAAGCAAAATAAGCAAGCACCACAGTGACGACACTGTTAACTGGTCCATTAAATAGATTCTTTCTTAACCAACCGACAGGCCCAACGGTATTCGCCGGAGGCGGAAGATCAGGTTGAAATTGATGTGTACTCATCTTATCTCTCCACCAACGCTACTTTGCGGTTGTATATGTTCATTAGAGCGGATGTTAATAGGCTTAGAGTCAGGTAGACGCCCATTGTCATCGCGATTACTTCGATAGCTTGTCCAGTTTGGTTCAATGTTGTTCCTGCAAATACAGACACAAGATCGGGATAACCAATGGCCATCGCAAGTGATGAGTTTTTGGTCAGGTTTAAATACTGACTGGTTAGTGGTGGGATAATAATTCTTAATGCTTGCGGAATAATCACGAGCTTAAGAGTTCTTGTTCGCGGGAGCCCTAGAGACATAGCAGCCTCTGTTTGCCCATGGTTTACCGCGTTGATACCTGAACGCACAATCTCAGCGATGAATGCAGCTGTGTAGATACTTAAAGCAAGCATCAATGCGGCAAGTTCAGGAATGATGCTAATACCACCTTTGAAGTTAAACCCTTTTAAAACAGGGTATTCAGCAGAGATAGGCATGCCCATAACAAAGTAAGTAACCAGTGGTAAACCTACAATGAGTGCTGCGGCAATGCGGCCCATCGGTGTTTGCTGCCCCGTTAACTTCTGTTTGTTGTTAGCCCATATGTTGATAACAAACGTAGCGATGATACCGGCAATTAGCGATGCGATAACAATGCTACTGCCTTGCTCCATGACAGGGGCAGGGAAGTACAGACCACGTACATTCAAGAAAATAGCTTCACCCAGGCTCATACTTTGACGAGCGGAAGGTAATGCTTGTAGAACAGCGAAATACCAAAAAAATATTTGTAGAAGAAGAGGGATATTTCGGAATATTTCTATGTAGACCGCCGCAAATCGGCTCACTAGCCAGTTTGAAGAAAGCCTAGCAATACCCATACTAAAGCCCAGTACCGTGGCTAGCATGATACCTAGCACAGAAACTAAAGCGGTATTGAGAAGACCGATAAAGAAAGTACGACCGTATGAGAACGTTTCGTCGTATTCAATGAGAGTTAAGCCGATACCAAAACCAGCTTCTTGGGAGAGAAAATCAAAACCAGTGGCGATACCACGGGAATCTAAGTTAGTGAGTGCATTATTTACGATCGTATAAAAGAAAGCACAGAGTGCTCCGACAGCGAGAATTTGGAAAATAACTGAGCGAAAAGTGGGGTTGTAAAAAAGGTTGGCACTTTTGGGCTGTGGCTTTGCCTGAGCTGGAGAAATAGTTTCATTAGGTTTCATACTGCTATAACCTCAAATCCATTTAATAAATAGGGCGGAAAAGTCCGCCCTAATTGATGCTTGGAAATTTATTAACGGATAGGTGGAGCGTACATAAAGCCGCCCGCATTCCATAGTGCGTTTACGCCACGAGAGATCTGTAGTGGTGAACCTGTACCAACAGTACGTTCGAAGCTCTCACCGTAGTTACCAACTTGTTTAATTACTTGGTAACCCCAATCGTCACGAATACCTAGGCCTTTACCTTTAGGACCGTCAACGCCAAGAATACGCTTGATGTTTGGATCTTTTGACTTAAGCATTTCATCAGCGTTCTTAGAAGAGATACCGTACTCTTCCGCGTTAATCATCGCTGAAAGTGTCCATTTAGCGACGTTGAACCATTTGTCATCATCTTGACGAACAACAGGACCTAGTGGTTCTTTAGAGATGATTTCAGGAAGTACTTGCGCAGATTTAGGATCGGCTAGGTTCAAGCGAAGTGCATATAGGCCAGATTGGTCTGTTGTAAGAACATCACAACGACCCGCATCAAAACCTTTAGACGTTTGTGCTGCAGTATCAAATACTACTGGCTTGTAAGACATACCACTGTTACGGAAGTAATCAGCTAGGTTAAGTTCAGTCGTTGTACCTGATTGTACACATACTGAAGCGCCATCAAGTTCTTGAGCACTTGTAAGGCCAAGTTCTTTCTTAACCATGAAGCCTTGACCATCGTAGTAGTTAACACCTACGAAGTTCAAACCTAGAGCAGTGTCACGATGTAGTGTCCATGTTGTGTTACGAGATAGTACGTCGATTTCACCTGATTGAAGGGCAGTGAAACGTTCTTTCGCTGTTAAAGGTACATACTTAACTTTAGTCTTGTCACCGAGTACAGCCGCTGCAAGAGCTTGACAATACTCAACATCGATTCCTTCCCATTCACCTTTTGAGTTAGGGTTAGAGAACCCTGGAAGACCTGTACTTACACCACAAGTTAAAAATCCTTGAGATGTGACTTTGTCCAGAGTGCTTTCTGCCGCTGATGCTGATGTTGCCATCATCGCAGTTGATGCAGCTACTACTGAAGCAAGAAGTGTTAGTTTATTTGTCATTTGTATCCTTCCTTGTTAACCAGGTGACACCTGATACTCGTGCTCATTTGAGTTTTTCTATATGTGTTGCGCTTTCTAAGACCTTGTTACTCAAATCAAACTGGTTGCATTTTGCAAATGAAACTGTGTGCGATTTAAACAACTATTTATAAGGTTAGGAAAGGATCCGTACTTTCACAAATGTATAATTTAAAAAGAATTTTGAATGAAATCACAAATCCGAACACAATTAGAATGACCAAATGTTAACTTAATGTAAATAGTGCAGCGGTTCACACTGTTGGTGCAACGAGATTTAGGTTTTTATATTGACAATTGACTAGGTAAATATTCTAAATCAATATCACAATGATGAAACATTAAACTTCAGAAAGATTGAAATTTGGTGAATAAATATTTTTATTGCACTTGGATAGTTATTAATATGCTCCAAATTTGGTAGCATGTCTGAATAGTTATTGAAGTCATCTCAAGGAAGAACATGCGTTATTTCCCAATGTTTTTAGATGTAGAAAATAAGCCGATCTTAGTGGTGGGTGGGGGTGAGGTTGCTTGCCGAAAAGTAGATAGCTTGTTAAGAGCTGGGGCGGATGTCACTTTAGTGTCCCCCAAGGTAGAGCCTTACTTAAAGCAGCTTGTTGATGATAATAAAGTCCATTGGGTTCAAAACTTTTATTCTTCACAACTTATCTCGAAAAACTACTTACAAGTGTGGGCAACCACGGACAACCCAGACCTAAATCATCAAGTACATAATGATGCAAAAAAGTTGGGTATTCTTGTCAATGTGGTCGACGACTTACCCTACTGTGACTTCATCACTCCCTCAATGATAAATCGCGGTAGAATCCAAATTGCGATCTCAAGTGGGGGGGCATCACCTGTTTTGGTGAGAAATATTAGAGAAAAACTCGAAACCGTCTTGCCTCAGAATATTGGTTTGATCGCAGACTTTGGTGCATCAAAACGCAATTCGATTAAAGAGACCTTTCCTACTGTTGATGAACGCCGCAAATTCTGGGAGCGATTTTTGTCTTCTAGTTTCATCAATCAAGTCACTGAGCGCGAGCAGCTGGAAACTTATTATCAACAATCTTTGGTGGAACCTGTTGATAATGACGGGCAAGTGACCTGGATTGAGTTCGAGCAAGATGTAGAACTTCTCTCAATGAAGGCGTTACGCCTGATGCAAGAAGCAGAATTGGTGCTGTCACCTAAAGAGTGCCCATTTGATTACATTGACTTGTGCCGTAGAGACGCCGAGAGAGAGAGTTTCAGAGATAGTGGAGAGCTATCGACAAAGCTTGAGAAGGCAAGGGAAGAGAACTTACGTGTGTGTGTGTTTATTCCACCAGCAAGTGTTGAGTTCAATCTATTGGTCGGCAAAGACTTGAAACTGTCTTCCGCTAAAGTTATTAGCTAAGACTAGAACTATCTAGTTCAGTTCGTACTTACCTTACGATCTTTGAATAAAGTCTCTAGATAAATAAAAAGCCACTTCCCAAAGAAGTGGCTTTTTGCTATTTCGAACACGACATGGTGCTGATGAATGAGCAACCTAAATAAGAAGTCGCTAAAACTCAGAAATTAGTCGCGGAAGTTATCAAATTGGAAAGGTTGACCAAGTTCACCGCTACGAACTAAAGCCATAACAGCTTGTAGATCATCACGTTTCTTACCAGTTACACGAACTTTGTCGCCTTGGATAGACGCTTGAACCTTCACTTTGTTGTCTTTGATTAGCTTAACGATCTTCTTAGCAACGTCAGTTTCGATGCCTTGCTTAAAGATAACCGTTTGGTGCCAAGTGCGACCTGTTTGGTCTGCTGCTTTCGCTTCCATCGCGTTCGGATCAACGTTGCGCTTCGTTAGGTTGCTACGAAGAATGTCGCGCATCTGCTTTAGTTGGAAGTCATCTTGCGCTGTCAGTTTTACTGATTCGTCTTTGTAATCGAAGCTAGCTTCAACGCCACGGAAATCGAAACGAGTCGATAGCTCACGGTTTGCGTTGTCTACAGCGTTACGTAGTTCTACTGCTTCTACTTCAGAGATAATGTCAAATGATGGCATTGTGTTCGTTCCTTAAGCTAAATTTCTATCTTTAATTGCAGTTGCAAGCATGTCTAGCATGGTTGCAGTATCTTCCCAGCTTAGGCAAGGGTCAGTGATTGACTTACCGTATTCTAGGTTATTGATGTCAGTCATTGGCTGGTTACCTTCTTTAATGAAGCTTTCTGCCATGATGCCTGCAATTTGGTTTTTGTTAGATTTGATCTGTTCGCAAATGTCTTGTGCCACTTCTAACTGCTTACGATGCTGCTTTTGGCAGTTTGCGTGGCTGAAGTCGACAACTAAGCGCTCAGGAAGGTTAACTTCTGCCAGTTGCTTACATGCGTTTTCAACAGATTCAGCGTCAAAGTTAGGGCCTTTATCACCACCACGTAGAATAACGTGGCCGTATGGGTTACCTGAAGTGCGGTAAACAGTCATACGACCATTCTTGTCTGGAGAATAGAAGTAGTGTGAAGCATGCGCAGCACGAATCGCATCGATTGCAATCTTGATGTTGCCATTGGTTGCGTTCTTGAAGCCTACTGGGCAAGAAAGTGCTGAAGCCATTTCACGGTGAATCTGAGATTCTGTCGTACGAGCGCCAATCGCGCCCCAAGTGATAAGGTCTGCAATGTACTGACCTGTGATCATATCAAGGAATTCAGTCGCGGTAGCTAGGCCAAGCTTGTTGATATCAAGCAGTAGTTTACGAGCTTTGTTTAAGCCAGTTTCAAGTGCGTATGAACCATCTAGATTCGGATCGGTAATCAAACCCTTCCAACCTACAATTGTACGAGGTTTCTCGAAGTAGGTTCTCATGACAACGAACAGTTCATCTTTATACTGGTCTTGAATCTGACTTAAGCGCTCAGCGTAATCAAGTGCCGCATCTGTATCGTGAACAGAACAAGGGCCAACGATAACTAATAGGCGGTCATCACGACCCGTTAGGATATCTTCGATTTGGCGGCGAGAGTTTTTAATGCGCTCAGCAACGTCGTCAGTAATAGGGTGTGCATTGCCTAATTCGGCAGGAGTTGGCATAGGACCCAGAGCTTGGGTTCTCAACTCATCAGTTTTTAATGGCATGTGATAGCTTTTTTATTCTATTGCGAAGTGGTTAAGATAACGGAATTGAACAGAGGAATAAACTCTCTTACGTCAAAGTTATCTCAGTTATTGCTAATATTCTTATTTTTATCAGCAGGCCAGCGTCAAATAGGGGATTTTCACTTGTATTAACAGGCAGCTATCGGTATTTTCGTTTGAACACAACATAAAAATGCTGGAGCAGCAATGACTCAAGAAAATCAAAGCACTTTGCACCCAGAACTTGTCTTAGGTGATGTGCTGCCTTCTTATAACGATAATAATAATTCCAACCACTTGTACGTTTCCCTGTCTGAATTGGTCATGGATCGTGTGTTCTATCATCCAAGTATTGAAAGCCACTTAGATACTTTGTCTGATATTGAGAAAACCTCTTTAGCCGCTATTCTTGGTGATAAAAGTGTTGATGAACATTTTGTTTCAACCTTAGTTGTCGCTATTCAAGCTGCAGTTCAGCCAAACCATAATGCGGTTCGTGTTGCGCTGAGCAGTGCCGACAGCTATGGGTTCCGCTCTTTACTTGGCGGCAATTGCGAAGTTGAAGAAGTAAACCCTGCACTGGGTGTACGTGGCGTAACACGTTATGCGACACCAGAATATAGCAAGGCTTTTGCGCTAGAGTGTCAGGTGATCAAAACCCTGCGTGAGCAAGGTATCAATGTTGAAATCGTTGTTCCTTATGTTCGAGCTCTGAGTGATGCAGCGAAAATCATTGATCTGTTAGCCGAGCAAGGTTTACCACGCGGCTTGAATGGTCTAAAAGTCCTCTTCTCGTGTGATGTTCCTTCTGCCGTTTTACTTAGCGAACGACTTCTGCATTACTTTGACGGTGCGGCGGTGAACGTTGACAGTCTGACTCAATTTGCGTTGGGCGTTGATAAGCAGAATGAAGCTCAGCAACATGCGTTTGACCCACAGAATGAAGCGGTGATTACGTTAATCTCTAGTATCGTGAAAGCGACTCAACACGCGAAGAAGCCTGTGTTAATCGTGACTCAAGGTTTGGTCGATTACCCAAGACTTCAAGGGTATATTGCGGACCTGGAAGGGGTTGATACCGTTATTACGGCTTAATCTTCCCTTGTTGCAAGAGTTTGAAAATGAAGAGATATCATGGAGACGTGATATCTCTTTTTTGTAACATTTTTTTGACATCTCTATCGCTAACGGATTAACTGGTCTGATGACTAATTTTATTAGGTAATCCGAATGTTGACCCCTCTACAAAAAGCAAATTTCTATTTAAGTATGTTTGGCTTTTTCAAAGTGCCATTGATCTGGTTGTGTCGCCCAAAGCTGCTCGCATTGGATAACCAACATGTTGAAGTGAAAATCCCTCTTAAAAGGCGAACGAAGAATCACCTTAATAGTATGTATTTTGGTGTGTTGGCTGTGGGTGCTGATGTCGCAGGCGGTTTTCTTGCCATGAGTAAGTCGCAGCAACAAGGTGAAAAAATTTCGCTGGCATTTAAAGAGGTGACGGGCAATTTTTTGAAGCGCCCTGAGGGAGATGTACATTTTACGTGTAACGATGGAGAGCTAATCAATACCATGTTGGCTGAAACCATGTCGACTGGAGAGCGTGTTAACCAACCTGTGACCATTATCGCGACTTGTCCGTCTCTGCATGGTGATGAACCGATGGCTGAATTCACGCTAACGCTTTCTATTAAGAAAGTGCCTTCTAGAAAGTAGCTAAAAGCTTTGCGGAAGCAATAAGAAACGGTTGAGAATTGAAAGAGCGGTATGTGGATTTCGTATCCACATACCTGATTTCGTCCACATATACCTTAAAGACTATGACTCTTGAGTGATCTGCTCGATATCAACGATTTTTGAACGGTTCATTACGATTTTCCAACGGTAATAAGTCGGTTCGCTATCATGATTGTTCTCTTTGATAATCAAGTTCAGTAGGTGACGTTTTTCTACTGACTCACGACTTACTTGACCTTCATTTAGTCGATATACGTTATTTGAACCTTTATCCATCAAACGAGTTAGAGCTCTCAGGCTGACGGACAGTGTTTCACGCGTCTCTTCGTAACCACTCATAAACGTTGATGTCGACATTTCGGTTTGAGAACGATAATGCAAAATTTGTTCTTCGCGCTGAACAACTCGCTTCTTACGAATCAACTGAATTTTGTCCGCTAACTTAGAGAAATTGGCGTAATCCAACCATTCGAGTTTATGACCGACTGACTTATTTGTTGTCGGGTCAAAGTAGCGACGCTTCCACTTTGGTTTTCCTTTGCGGAGCCAACGCCAAAGTATATCCCTTAAATCATCCTTGAAGATTTCACGCAAAGCGTAGATGAATGACATGGACACGATGAAAGACGCGGTAATCTCTCCTAGGAAGTCACGAGCCAATATGACGGTCGTGGTAACCACCACCATGACCAAGCCCGTGGCGATGCCTTTAACGGCTCGCTTCACGTTTTTACCCATTGATGTCGTCTTTTCTTTGAGGACGATAGGATGCTCAATCAAACGACGCAGCAATCGCATCTTGTTACTCAAACGAGTGACATCTTCTCGAACCTTGGCGGAGTTGTATCGATTTAGCTTGCGGTGAGCGGTTTCTTTATCACAAAGCGTTAATAGGCGCTCTTTGATGGTGGAATACTCACTGCCGCGTGGCATGTGTGAAACCAGCGATAAAAACTTTTGCTCTGTGTACCAAGACAGGTAGTTATCTATATTGGCATAGTAACGTTTAAGGTTTTCTTCATAAGGAATACTTCGGCGCAGTTTCTTTAATATATCGAGAGCCAGTTCGATGACTTCATCAACTTCATCAGCCGTGACATTGTCACTCTCATTTTTATTCAAGCTGCTGACGGCTTTGTCTAACGCGATAACATATTGATAAGCGAACAAACTCAAACTGACACGATACTGTGTAATGGAGAGTCGGCCACGTTTTGCTAAACGACTGTGTACTAGAGGTAGCAGCGTTTTATCACTGTAGTAAGCGCGTTTCTGAGTAATTGAACTGTAGAAAAATGCGCTTTCAGAAAGGACTTCAGGCGTCAGTCCGAGTTCACCGGGAATGAATAGATAAACGTCCATATCTAGCTTTTTTGTCTTAGCCATCGCATGGTTAATTTTAAGTGTTATCGCATCTTGTTTATCAACGGTGATCAACGATGTCTCCTAGAATATAAAAATATGAATGAAACTAGCGAAAGCATATCAGAGATCACGTATAATCACCGCCAAATTTAAAGTAGAGACAATCTTGATGATTAATATTGGTCAAATAAACAACCTAGAAGTGGTAAAACAAGCAGACTTCGGTGTATTCCTTGACGCTAGCGACTATGGAACGGTGTTGCTGCCGAAACGATTTACTCCTGAAGGTGTTGAAATTGGTCAAAAGCTAGATGTTTTCTTATACATTGATTCTGACAACCAGATCGCTGCAACCACTGAAAAACCTATCGCTCAAGTAGGGCAGTTTGGTTTGATGACGGTTGAAGGTGTAAACAGCACTGGTGCATTCATGAGCTGGGGTGTGAAAGGCAAAGATCTTCTGGTTCCTTTCAGCGAGCAGCGTGGCCGTTTAAACGAAGGTCAGTCAATCTTAGTATATGTGTATATCGATAAAGCATCGAGCCGTATTGTTGGAACAACGAAGTTCAACAAATGGTTAGACAACACGCCTGCGACTTATAAGCAAAACGAACAAGTTGACCTTATCATCGCTGAGCGCAGCCAATTGGGCTACAAAGCGATCGTTAATGGCGAACACTGGGGAATGATTTTCCCATCAGACATTATTGGTAAGCTATTCATTGGTAAATCACTAAAAGGCTACATCAAAAACATTCGTGAAGAAGACGGTAAGATTGATTTATCTCTTCAAAAAGTCGGTGTTGCGAAGATGGATGACTTGAGCACTAAGATTCTAGATCTGCTTGAGAAGAAAGGCGGCTTTTTACCATTGAACGACAAGTCTTCACCTGAAGCGATTTTTACGGCATTCAGAACCAGTAAAGGTACGTTCAAAAAGACCATCGGTGGTCTGTACAAGTCAGGTAAAATCTCTATTGATAAAGAAGGTATTCGCTTAGCAGAATAAGCGCGTCTCTCGGTTAAAAAAAAGCCCAAACTTTCCTGTTTGGGCTTAGGGGAAAGGGCTCCGAAGAGCCTACGCTAATCGTTGTAATTCTTTGTCTGATAGACTGAAGTCTAGTTTAAATTTCTCGATATGCGATTTTCCATAACGCAAATAGTGACTTGAATTGATATTTATGTAATTAAGCGTTGATTCGACATTGTTTTTAATCGCACCGAGTTATCTGATGTGAATGGAAAAAGCCCAAACAATTTACGTTGTTTGGGCTTTTTGTTTATTCGTATGCTTTAAGCATAATTAGAACAGGTTCTTATCGCGTACAAGCTCTCGTGGTAAACCGTTCTTCACTCGGTTGCCAACCCACTTACCAAGGCCAATGATCGCACCGTTGTATTTAACCAGCACTTCGCCTTTACCTGACAAGCCTTCTGGGCGAACATCTCGTCCCATAAACCATTCACGTGCGTCTTCAATATTCAGATCTACAATGTTCGCTTCGTTGCCCGTTGCGAGCGTTGTCGCTACCTGATGCTGCCAGCGATAGCCTTTCTTATGAGTCTCTGCGATCTTAATGCCCATACGAGAGAAACGGAACTCGCCAATCATCGGCTCTAGTGCTTCAGGGAATAGCCAAACGTCTTTGTCACGAATCCATATCTGGGTGTCACTTGGTAACTCGATATCCAGTGCGCTTAAAAGCTGATCAGCGACTTCTTGCTGCGCTTTCTTATTGGCTTTTTCAAATGGGAATTTACCCAAACGTTTCTTCACTTCTGGTGGTGTCACAGAAGCGAGTTTACGGATACGTGCAACGAAGAAACCTTCCGAGTCATAAACCTGCGGGAAGATATGAAGAAAGCCTTCTTCAGTCGTCGTCGCTTTTGCATTGTCGAATAAGTTTTCTAAAGACTCGAACTCAACCGCGTCACCAAAGGTTTCTTTTAGGTGATGACATACTTGTTGGTTCTCTTCGGTACTTAATGTACAGGTTGAGTAAACCAACACACCGTTAGGTTTAAGAGCGTGAAACGCACTTTCAATCAGATCTTTTTGAGTGTCAGCAATATCGACCACAGACTGATAAGTCCAGTTTTTCATTGCATCGGCGTCTTTACGAATCGTACCTTCACCAGAGCATGGAGCGTCTAACAACACAGCATCAAATTGCTCTGGTAGCCAACCGCCGAAGACTCTGCCATCAAAGTTACTTAGGGCTGCATTACGCACGCCACAGCGCTCGATGTTGGCGTGAAGGACTTTCACTCGGCTTGCTGCGTATTCATTAGCAACAAGTACGCCACGGTTATCCATCAAGGCCGCTATTTGAGTCGTTTTTGAGCCGGGCGCAGCAGCGGTGTCTAACACGGCTTGATAATTCTCTTCACCTTGGAATAGAGCTGACGGTGGCATCATCGAGCTGGCTTCTTGAATGTAGAATAGGCCAGACATGTGCTCTGCTGTATTGCCTAAAGGCGCTTCACTTTCATCTGCAGTGATCCAAAAACCCGTTTCACACCAAGGTACTGGTTCCAGTTCCCAACCTTTGTCTTTCGCGCGTACGAGGAAATCTTCAACACTGATCTTCAGTGTGTTCACTCGAATACTTTTACGAAGTGGCTTTTGACAAGAAGCGACAAATGAAGCCATATCTAGATGGCTTGGCATGATGCCTTCAATATGAGTCAGGAATTCTTCTGGGATATATACGTTAGCGTGCAAAAGGGTATCTCGATTTATAGCGTTAATGCGCGCAGTTTAAAGCAAAATGAGATTGTCCTAAACCAAATTTGCTTCAAACAATAAAAATGCAGCCGTTTGGCTGCATTTTAAGTTGAATTGTGTGTGTTTCAGTGTAGAAACTTAGTTCACTAAGGGCGAGGTATGGCGGTTCTCCAAGATTTCCATTCATCTTCGGCTTGAGGATATAAATAGAAAGATTGGTCTTCTTCTGCCAACGGTTGGAGTTCATTCGTTGGTGGCGTTGAGAAAGTAATCCCGCCTCTTAACAAGCTATCTACTGTACCAGCCTTGATGTTTGCGCCAGACAAACCGATAGAGACATCAACCCCAGATACATTCCAAAAAACGCTGTTTGAGCGGATTAGATAGGCGAATTCAGGTTTGATTTGAATGGTTGAGATAATACGGTCAGCGAATTCACCTAGCTGTACGTCAATCACAGAACCAATCTCTAGTTCTCTGAATAGAATTGGTGTGCCTTCAGATACCGAACCTCTTGTTTCACTCTGCAACGTAAACACTTTGCCTTCAGGTTGAACGGGGCCTTGGCTGAGCCTAAATGCCGTGGTTTTTTCGCCTTTTCCTGGTTCTACATTGATGTGTTTAGAGAGTAGTGCTGATACGTTTTTGATACCGTTTAGGCCGATCTCTGGCTCTGCTAACCAAAAGTGGCTGTTTGCGACGGCTATTTTCTCAACGTATTCCGGTAAAACGCGAGCGGTAATTTCGATGCCACCTTTGTTAAAGTTCGGAATCACGAGAGTCACTTCACCAACTGTTACGCCCTGATACTTGATCGCCATGCCCTTGCTGACTTCTTGGTCGCCAGAAGAGGTGATGGTAATCGCACGGCCAAACTTTCTTGCAGATTTCGAATCGGCATATAGCTTCCAAACGTTACCCAGCTTGTTGTCGATCCCTGGTAGTGAATCAAAGGCAATACCGCCTTGAATCAGCGTTTTAACCGGTGCGGCTTTAATGCTGATACCTGATAAAGAGGCATCGACTTCAACACCTGAGCGATTCCAGAAAACCGTGTGCTTGTTGATCAAGTGCGTGTAACGGTTTTCGATGGTTACTTCGATTCTTACGCCACCATCTGCAAGCTGAAAGTTAGAAATACTACCGACTTGAAGGTTACGGTAGAGCAGAGGACTTCCTTTCGAGATAGAAGGCAGTTCACTGGCAAACAACGACATCTTTTTAGAGCCAGTTTGATTGAACTTCGCGATCTCTGCTAATGACTTACTTTGGAATAATTGATAGTTAGAGCGAGACTTACTGTTGCCTTCACTCACAAAGCTAATAGAGCCACTCAACAGTTGTTTGGCTGGCGGTACTGTGACGCTTAACCCTGACTCTGTAAGCTCTGCCGTTGCACTGCCTGTCACGAAGAAGCGGTTGTTGCTTTTGATAAGGTGCGCATATTGGTTGTCGATCAGCGCGTCCATGAATACCTCATGCTTGTCGCTACCGGTTCCAACACTTTCAACCAGACCCACATCAATGATTGAACCAACGGCTATGCCTTTGTAAAGTAATTGGGTTCCGACGTCCAAACCAAATGAATTGTTGGAAGTGAGACGAATCGCTACAGACTTTTCTTGCTCCTGACTGAATTCGTTCTTGCGGATAGCGGTAAATCGGCGAGATTTTTCACCTTCTCCGGGTACTAATGTCAGGAAGTTACCTGTCACTAAGTTAGCAAGGTTTTTCATGCCCGTTAGAGATAGTTCAGCCTCTTCTAGAACGAATTTACTTCCGCTGTTCAAAAAGTCACTGAATGCAGGTTGAATAGCGGCAGAAGCGACGACGTTTTCACGACCTTTACTCAACGATAGATCGGTAACCTGACCGATTTCGATGCCTCTGTACATGATAGGTGCACCAGTCGCGCTGATCTTGTTGTCGTCTGGTACTGCTATCTTGATTGAGATACCACGACCCGCGGTTTTCAAGTCGGGGTAGAGCTTAAATTCGGTGTTCATCTCAACTGGCTGGCCTTCTCCCGGAGAGTCAACCGCAATGGAGCCACCAAGTAGGGCGCTTAAGCTTTCTAATCGTACGTCAACACCAGAGAAGCCGATACTCGCCCCCAAACCGCTTACATTCCAAAAACGACTTTGGTCGGTAATGATATGGCTGTATTCGTCTTTGATGGCCGCTTGAATGGTTACCGACTTAGCATTCTCATTGAGTTGATAGTTATAAACTTCACCAATCGGGATCTTGCGGTAAACAATTTGCGAACCGACAGATACGCCGCCAAGGTCTTTAGTCGTCAACGATATATTGAGACCTTCCGACGCCAATAAGTCAGAAGGTGACGACTCCAAGGCGTGAAACACCGTTTCTGGTTTCTCTTTGGTTTCACTAGGGTGAATCGCAATATAGTTACCCGAAACTAGGGCGTCTAAACCAGAAATGCCAGATAGGCTTGCTGTTGGTTTCACCAGCCAGAAACGCGTTCCCTTTGAAAGAAGCTTTTGAGCCTCAGGATAGATGTCTGCATCAACATAAATGCTTGAGAGGTCTTTGGACAACGTGATATCTCGAACCATACCCACTTCTAAACCTTGATAGCGAATCGTGGTTCGCCCTGCGACTAACCCCGCGGCATCCGAGAAGTAGATCTGCACACGTTGTCCTGCATCGTGTACTGACTTCATAACCAGCCAACCAGCAAGTGCTACGGTTAGAATCGGCAGAATCCACAAAGGCGAGATCCCTTTGTTTTTTCTAACTTCTGGTGAATATGACGTTTGTGATTGGTTATTGTTGTTCATTCACTGACTCATCTTTAGAGGTGTGGTTATCCCAAATTAGCCTAGGATCTAAGCTTTCCGCTGCCAGCATTGTCATAACAACAACGACACCGAAAGCCACAGCACCATAACCTGGTGTAAAGTTTAAAATTTGTCCACGGTCGACCAATGTCATCATGATCGAAATAACAAAGAGATCCATCACCGACCATTTACCGACCCATTTCACGATGAAATAGATGATCATTCTTTGCCTATGATAGCGTGCTCGTTTCATTTGAATACAAAGCAGTATGTACGTAAGACCGAGAATCTTGGCCACTGGAACCACAATACTTGCAATAAAAATAATTGCGGCGATGCCGTACATATCAGTATTGATGAGTGAAGCGACACCCGAAATGATCGTGTCTTCTAACCTTTGTCCGTTGGTGATTACGATTGAAATTGGAATCACGTTCGCTGGTATGATGGCAACGGATGCTGCAAATAACAGTGCCCAAGTCTTTTGTATAGAGTAGGGCTTGCGGTGATATAAGTCATGGTGGCAACGTACACAAGCGTCGCCTTCAGGCTGAGATAGATGACAGTTGTGACAGTGAACATTTTTGCTTTCTGTAAAAGAGTAGTCTGATTCTTGAGCCCAAGCTTCCCAGTAACGTCGCACACTAATGCGGCTTACCAATAGAACGCTGAATAGCTGCAGTAGAATCAATCCAATTAAACCGGGGCCAACAAAAATATCGGAGTAGTCTTGTAGTTTGAAACATGAGATAGCCACGCTCACCAAAAACACATCCAACATCATCCAATGCTTTAAGGTTTGGATAATCGCTAGCGAATAACGAAATGGCGTGAAAATTTTAAAACGCAATGATACGTGCGTGATAAGCACAGAAGTACAAACAAGGAATGGCGCGATAGAGCTACAAAATAAAATGAGTAACCCAAGCAGTGGGAAGCCTTCTCCCATTAAGGTAAATACACCCGATGGCAGTGTGGCCGGTATCATGACACCGATGAGGCGGATACTGATGAATTCAAAGAAATGAGAAGGAATAAATAGCAATAAGCAAGTCACTGCGATCGCTAGGTTTCCAGAGAGGCTAGGCGTACCTCCGCGGTATAATTGAGTTCCGCACCTAGGGCAGTAAGCCGACTTCCCATGTGGGATGTCCATCTTGTCTATTGGAAGTTCACAGCCTTGGCATAGTCGTACAGAACTGCTGTCGCACAAGTGCTTACCTTGTGGGTGTCCGGACGATGGTTGATCGCTTGGTAACGATTCAGCGGTGACAGGATGAGAGGGGGAGGTCACAAGACCTCCCAAGTTGAAGCATTGGTTAAAACATCGAAATGACTTAACTTACTAGAACGACAAACATCAGGCGTGCGATTGCACACTGCCATAGAGTGTTTGATAAAGTCCTTGTTGTTCAACCAATTCACCATGTGTTCCCGTCTGTGTGACTTGCCCATCTTCTAAAACATAGATCAGATCAGCTTGTTTCACTGCTGATAATCGGTGGGCCACAATCAAAGTTGTGCGATCTTTCAAAAATTCGCTTAGCGCTTTGTGCAGAGCGGACTCTGTCGCGGTATCAAGTGCTGATGTCGCTTCATCAAGAATAACAAACTTCGGATTGCTCAACACCATACGGGCGATGGCCAGTCGTTGTCGTTGACCACCAGACAGTCGAACGCCATTCCTACCAATTTGAGTATCCAAACCGTTACTTAGCTGCTTAATCACATCTTGCATCTGAGACACTTCAAGCGCACGCCATAGCGACATTTCATCGTATTCGGCGCCGAGGGTCAGATTATGCCTCAATGTGTCATTAAAAAGTATAGGTTGCTGTAAAACAACGGCAATTTGATTACGAATTACATCAAAGCTGATGTCGTCCGTTGTTTCACCGTTATAACGAATACACCCAGAGTCGGCTTGATAAACCCCAATCAGCAACTGTATTAATGTCGATTTACCTCCGCCACTGGCACCGACTAGAGCGACCTTTTTACCTGCAGGTATGTGTAAGGATAGCCTATTTAAAACAGTGTTTTCTAATGTGTAAGAGAATGTAACATCTTCAATATCGACGGTCACTTCTTGATGTTCATTGAACGGATTCACTTTACTCACCGGACGATGCTCTTCTTCAAGTAACAGCAGGTCGTTAATACGCTGAAGCGCGGCCTTCGCGCTGTACCACGAAAACTGAATCCCTAATAACTCTTGAACAGGACCGAGCATGAACCATAAATAGCCGAATACTGCGAAAATTTGGCCAATGGTTAAATCACTAAATAACACCATCAGCATTGCCACAGCACGGAACAGTTCAAAACCTAATAGAAACAATAAAAAGGACACTCGACCTGCGGCTTCAGATTGCCACGCGTATTTATCGGCATCGATTCTTACTTGGTTTGCTTGAACTTTCAGTTCATCAAGAAAGATACGCTCTTTGTTTGCGGCACGAAGTTGATAAATGCCGTCTAAGGTTTCAACTAGGCGATTCTGAAAACGCTCAAACGATTGGTTTTCGTATTTCTTGAGGTGTTTAACGCGGCTACCGAGTTTACGAGAAAAATAAATAACAACAGGATTGACCAGTAGAATGAACAGCCCTAAACGCCACTCTAACCATAGTAAGACGATAGCGGTACCGAACACCGTTAAGAAGCTGATGATAAATTTAGAAAGAGTCGAGCCAATGAACTTATCAATAGTCTCTATGTCTGTAATAAGGTGAGCATTAATACCGCCGCTGCCTTTGGTTTCGTATTGTCGGATGCTAATGCGGCCAAGTTTATCGATCATCTTGCTACGCATTTGGTAGGTGATCGTTTTGGAAACCAAAGTAAATTGACGACCTTGTAGAATATTCAACGCTTGGCTAGCAGAGCGCATGAGGATAACCAACAACAGAGTAAGAGCAATATAGCCAGTTGGGGTTTGCAGCGAGACTGGAAGTAGGTGATTCATCATCTCTAACCCTGAAGCTGGCTTATCAAGCAAAACTTCGTCGACCATGAGTGGCATAAGTAGAGGGATAGGGACACTAATTAAGGTTGCAATAATGGCAACAAAGTTAGCAAACAGTAATTTGGACTTGTGTTTTTTTACTTGAGTTATCAACCAAGAACGGCTAATAGTGTCTTCTGAATTGTTCATTGTAATGAGAATAAGTCCTATTTAGTTTGATGGCCGCATTTTACTGCGTTCTCTTGATAATGGAAGTCTCAATTTAATTGGAAGTTAATATGAAAATAGAACATTACCAACGCTTAACCAAACAAGCCGTTGCATTAATTGAATCAGAAACCGATCTAATTGCGAATCTTGCAAATATTAGCTCACTATTGTTCATGGAATTAGATGAACTTAATTGGGCTGGTTTCTACTTAATGAAGCAAGATAAGCAAATGCAACAAGATGAGCTTGTGCTTGGTCCATTCCAAGGTCAGCCAGCGTGTGTTCGAATTCCAGTAGGGCGTGGAGTCTGTGGAACTGCGGTTGCGACGAATACAGTTCAGCGCATTCATGATGTGCATGAATTCGAAGGTCACATCGCTTGTGACGCTGCAAGTAACTCAGAAATCGTTATTCCATTCTCTATCGGTGGTAAAGTCGTGGGTGTTCTTGACATCGATAGTCCAAATATTGGTCGTTTTTCTCAAATTGATGAAGACGGATTGACATTTTTTATGGCTGAAGTGGAAAAGGTGCTTAATTCGCACGCGAACAAGGCATAAATTATTCTCTTACTGTGGTTTTTCCCAAGCATCTCTCTATAATACGTAAAAATATTTTCTTAATGCTCGCGGAAAACCGCAAAAACCAGGAACCCACATGGAAAACACTGAAAAGTTAAAAAACAGCAAAGAAGTTATCGCATATGTTGCTGAATGTTTCCCTAAATGCTTTACTCTAGAAGGTGAAGCAAAACCACTTAAAATTGGTATTTTTCAAGATCTTGCTGAACGTCTAAATGAAGACGAAAAAGTAAGTAAGACTCAGCTTCGTGCAGCGTTAAGACAGTACACATCATCATGGCGTTACCTGCACGGCGTAAAAGCTGGCGCAGATCGTGTTGACCTAGACGGCAACGCGTGTGGCACATTAGAAGAAGAGCACGTAGAACACGCTAAAGCTACACTTGCAGAAAGCAAAGCGAAAGTTCAGGCTCGTCGTAAAGAACAAGCACAGAAAGCTCGTGAAGAAGGCAAAGCGAAAACTAAGGCGAAGAAAGCTCAACAGCCTCGTCGTCAAGCGCCTAAAGCACCAAAAGTAGAAAAGCCTGTAGAAACACGCGCTTTGAACGCCGATGAATTCATCGCTGGCAAAGAAGTAAATGTGAACATGGGTACAGGAAACATGGCTGCGACCATTGTTGAAATCAATAAGGAAGATGTACGTGTTCAGTTAGCAAACGGCCTACAAATGGTTGTTAAAGCGGAGCACTTGCGCGCTTAAAGGAGATACTCCTACGCATGAAATGCCGTTCAAAATTGACACTGATTGCTGCTAGCTTTTGTCTAGCAGCTTCAGCTCAGGCTCTTGAAGCCAAATTAGATCAGGACGATTTACCTTTACTCGCTCCTGAGGTCCAACACGAAACTGCTAGTAAACGTGTTACTTCTCGATTTACTCGTTCTCACTATAAACACTTCAATCTCAACGATGATTTCTCTCAAGCTATCTTTAATCGTTATTTAGAGATGCTGGATTATAATCGTAATATCTTCACTCAAGCTGATATTGACTCTTTCTCCTCCTCATCTTTGCAAATTGATGACCAGCTGAAAGCGGGTAATAACCAGATTGCCTTCGATGTTTATAATCTTTCTATGCAGAAGCGTTTTGAACGTTTTCAGTATGCGCTGTCTTTGCTAGACACTGAGATTAAGTTTGATACCGATGAAAGTATTGAGCTCAATCGTAGTGAAGCGGAATGGCCGAAAGATATCGCCGAAGTGAATGAGCTTTGGAGGAAGCGTGTTAAATACGACGCGTTGAATCTAAAACTTACTGGTAAAGAGTGGCCAGAGATTCAAGAGGTTTTGGAAAAGCGTTACAACAATGCGATGAAGCGTATTACGCAATCGCATAATGAAGATGCTTTCCAAATCTACATGAACGCATTTGCGCGTGAAGTTGATCCTCACACCAGTTACCTTTCTCCAAGAAATGCAGAACAATTCCAATCAGAGATGAATCTATCTTTGGAAGGTATTGGTGCTGTGCTTCAGATGACAGACGACTATACCGTTATTCGCTCGTTAGTTGCTGGTGGCCCTGCGTCAAACAGCAAACAATTGAGTGATGGTGACCGTATTGTTGGTGTCGGTCAAGATGGCGAAGAGGTTGTTGATGTTATCGGCTGGCGTTTAGACGACGTAGTACAACTGATTAAGGGCCCGAAAGGGACCAAAGTTAAGCTACAGATCTTGCCGGAAGGTAATGACGCAAAAAGTCACGTTGTCACAATTGTACGCGACAAGATTCGTTTAGAAGACCGCGCTGTTAAATCTGAAGTTATCGAGAAAGATGGCAAGAAGATTGGTGTTCTTGAAGTACCAAGTTTCTATGTTGGCCTTTCTAAAGATACCGATAAACTGATCACTGAGCTTAAACAGCAAGGTGTTGAAGGGATTATCGTTGATCTTCGAAACAACGGTGGTGGCGCACTGACTGAAGCAACCGAACTCTCTGGTTTATTTATCAAAGAGGGACCTGTTGTTCAGGTTCGTGATAGCTACGGTCGTGTCAAAGTGAACAGCGACACCGACGGCGAAATCAGTTACCAAGGCCCATTAACGGTATTGGTGAATCGCTACAGTGCGTCAGCTTCTGAGATTTTTGCTGCAGCGATGCAAGACTACGGTCGAGCGATTATCCTTGGCGAAAACTCTTTCGGTAAAGGAACGGTGCAACAACATCGCTCTTTGAATCATATCTATGATTTGTTCGATAAAGAGTTGGGTTACGTTCAATACACAATCCAGAAATTCTACCGAATCAATGGTGGCAGTACGCAAAACAAAGGTGTAGTACCTGATATCGCTTATCCAACGCCAATTGATCCAGCAGATACTGGTGAAAGTGTTGAAGATAATGCTTTACCTTGGGACAGCATTGATAAAGCAAACTACTCAGTGTTACAGCGTAACGATGACAAAATAGTTGCTTTGACTGCCCAACACCAAGCTCGCATTGCTACTGACATGGAATTTGGCTTTATCGCGCAAGATATTGAAAAATATAAGGCAGATAAAGACGACAACGACCTTTCTCTTAATGAAAAGGTTCGTCAACAAGAGAGTGATGATGCGGATGCGCTTCGTCTAGAGCGTATTAACCAACGTCAAAAAGCCGCTAAGTTAGAGGCATTTAAAACGTTGGATGATATTCCCAAAGACTACGAAGCCCCGGATGCTTATCTTGATGAATCAGTTGCTATCATGCTGGATATGATCAAGAAATAGAGCAAATACCTGTTAAAAGGTGATTGTTTAAAGATGCACAATTTAAAAAGCGAGCTTAGGCTCGCTTTTTTTGTGTCTATGATTTGACAGGAATACCTGATTGTAACCGTTGAGATTGTCGCAAAGAACACTCAATACTCAGGGTTATTTGGCTCTATTTTGCGTCGAATAATGACATTTAAGTTACTTTGCACTTAAAATTTAGTGACTTGGATCATATTTTTTCGCTTTCTATTCATTACGTGCCTAAGCTTAAAGAAAACGAGGGCGTGCGTATGAAATGGATTCTACTATTTTTATCTTGTTTAAGTTTTGTTGCTTTCGGGAGTGAGGTCGCTTCGAACTCTCAACAATCAAAAAGCGATAGCAATCTATCTCATTTTGACCTTCCTCTGTTGCTTGGTGATTGGTATTTGATGAATCCAGATCCTGAGCAAGGCACTGAAAACTTTAGAGCAATCAAGCTGACTCTTGACTCAAACTACTCATTCTCTATTGATATTCAAAAGAAAGATTACAGTGTCGACCATTGGGAAGGTTTGTACAATGCCAATGAAGACACAATTATTTTGGGTTTGAACACCTCAGAGCCTCAGGTTTACGCCTACAGCAGTAACCACAATATGCTGAACCTTAACGGTGTTATGTTCACCAAGGCTTTGCCAAACGCATTGGCGGGAATATGGTCAAGCGCCGAACTGTCCGGAAGTGACTTGCGTGCGAGTAACATTCAAAAAATGGATTTAGTCCTTCAACCTGATTTTATATTTATGTTTAGAGTATCAGATGAAGAAGGTGGTGAAGTTATTCGTCGTGGAGTGTATTACACCGAAGGTGACCAGTTGGTGTTGCTTTATGAGAACGGCGAACACGGCACTCGTTACACATTAAACAGTGATGTGTTGACGCTTCAAGGTGAAGAAGGAGACATGTTTGCGGTGCTTAATCGTATTCGATAAGTGCGAGTTTTAGCCCTAAAATTGAACTCGTTGATAATATGGTTTGTTGCTTGTTTATTAGGCGTTCCTATCTAATTTGATTGATAAAATAGCAAAATATGGAGGCATTTTCCTACAATGCCTCCTTTTTTCAATATTCCCCTTGTTTTATTGGCGCTCAACCTTTAGATATATACAGTTAAAAAATAATTACGTATAACGATCAAAAGGAACCCGTCATGGCACATACACCTCAAGCCAAGTATCGTAAAGATTATCAATCACCATCTCACACTATTTCTGAAATCGATCTTACTTTCGATTTGTACGATTCAGCATCCATCATTACCGCTGTTTCTAGTGTTAAGCAGGAGAAAGAAAGCTCGACATTAGTACTTGATGGTGAAGGCTTGAAGTTGGTGTCTGTTTTGGTAGAAGGCACGGAGTGGACGCAGTATGAGCAGTCTGAAACTCTACTTACTCTGAATGATCTACCGAAAGATTTTACATTGACGATCGTGACGGAAGTTGACCCTGAAGGGAACAGCGCACTTGAAGGCTTGTACAAATCGGGTGGTGCGTTCTGTACTCAATGTGAAGCTGAAGGTTTCCGCCGCATTACTTACTATATGGATCGCCCAGATGTGTTGGCGAAATTCACGACAACAGTCATCGCAGACAAAGCTGAAAACCCATTCTTATTAAGTAATGGTAACCGTGTAGATGAAGGCGAAGCTGAAAACGGTCGTCACTGGGTTAAATGGCAAGACCCACATCCAAAACCTGCGTACCTGTTTGCTTTAGTTGCGGGTGACTTCGATGTACTTCGTGACGCGTACACAACACAATCTGGTCGTAATGTTGACCTCGAAATCTTTGTCGACAAAGGCAATCTAGACCGCGCAAACCACGCGATGGTTTCTTTGATTAACTCAATGAAGTGGGACGAAGAGCGTTTCAATCTTGAGTATGACTTAGACATCTACATGATCGTAGCCGTTGATTTCTTCAATATGGGTGCGATGGAAAACAAAGGCCTGAACGTGTTCAACTCTAAGTTCGTTTTAGCGAACGACCAAACAGCAACAGATACCGATTACCTAGGTATCGAAGCAGTAATCGGTCACGAATATTTCCATAACTGGACAGGCAACCGAGTTACTTGTCGCGATTGGTTCCAGTTAAGCTTGAAAGAAGGTCTAACGGTATTCCGTGACCAAGAGTTCTCATCTGATCTTGGCTCTCGCGCAGTAAACCGTATCAACAATGTGCGTATTATTCGCGGTCCACAATTCGCTGAAGATGCGAGCCCAATGTCTCACCCAATTCGCCCTGAAAAAGTGATAGAAATGAACAACTTCTATACATTGACGGTATACGAAAAGGGCAGTGAAGTGATCCGAATGATCCACACATTGTTGGGTGAAGAAGGTTTCCAAAAAGGCATGAAGCTTTACTTTGAACGTCACGATGGTACAGCTGCAACGTGTGAAGACTTCGTAGCGGCAATGGAAGACGCATCGGGTGTTGATTTGTCTCAGTTCCGTTTATGGTATAGCCAATCAGGTACGCCGACACTTTCTGTTGAAAGCCATTACGACGCAGAGAAAAAAGAGTACACGTTAACGACTCGCCAAGTAACAGCGCCAACTCATGAGCAAACTGAAAAGCAAGCTCTGCATATCCCTTTAGATATCGAGCTATACACAGCGTCGGGTGAAGTGATTGAGTTACAATGTAACGGTCAGCCTATTCATAATGTATTAGATGTGAAAGAGGCGGAACAAACGTTTGTGTTTGAGAATGTAGACGAGCAACCAGTTCCATCTCTGCTGCGTGAGTTTTCTGCGCCAGTAAAACTTGAATACAACTATTCAGACGAAGAGCTGATCTTCCTGATGGTGAATGCTCGCAACGAATTCTCTCGTTGGGATGCAGGGCAAATGCTGCTAGCGAAATACATCCGCAGCAACGTAGATAACGTTCAACAAGGTCAAAAGTTTGCACTTTCTTCTGAAGTGGTTGATGCATTCCGTGGTGTATTGCTCAGCGATTCGTTAGAACCTGCGTTTATTGCAGAGATGCTTTCTCTACCAAGCCATAATGAAGTATCGGGTTGGTACGAGCGTGTCGACATCGATGCGGTTTCGTCAGTACTTCATTCAATGAAAGTGACGTTAGCAAAAGAGCTTGAAGATGAACTTGCTGCGGTTTACCACAGCAATGCATTAGCAGAATACACGATTGACCATGATTCGATTGGCAAGCGTACGTTGCGTAAAGTTTGTCTAAGTTACTTAGCGCATACTGAAAAGGGTAATGACTTGGTTGTTGCTATGTACCAACAAGCAAACAACATGACAGACACTATGGCTGCTATGGGCGCGGCGAATAGTGCGCAACTACCATGTCGTGAAACTTTAATGGCGGATTACAGCGACAAGTGGAAACACGATGGTCTTGTCATGGACAAGTGGTTTGCTCTTCAAGGAACAAACCCAAGTTCAAACGCACTTGAAGTGATCAAGGCGTCTATGTCACACCAAGCGTTCAGTTTGAAAAACCCGAACCGTACTCGTAACTTGGTCGGTTCATTCTTAAACATGAACCCGGTTCAGTTCCACGACAAGTCAGGTCAGGGCTACGAGTTTGCAGGCGAAATCTTGCGTGAGCTTAACAGCAGCAACCCGCAAGTTGCATCACGTCTGATTGATCCTTTGCTTAAGTTCCGTAAATACGATGAAGAGCGCCAAGCTTTGATCAAGAAAGAACTCGAGACGTTGAAGAACATGGATAACCTAGCGAAAGACTTGTTTGAGAAAGTGACGAAAGCACTTGAGGCTTAAGCTCGCGTTCATTCACGTAACGATTTGCTAATAAGCGGTTTGCTAGAACCTGTTTATTAATAACGAAAAGTCATCAGTGGTAGAGAATCTCTGCCGCTGATTTTTTGTTTCTGGTTCATCGAATTTTCGATAAGCTAGAGCAGTTTCAAGCTCAGTTTCACATTCAGACATCGTTCAGTGCCAAAAATACCGGTACTGTACATTTACACAGGTATTGTATGAATCGCTATATTTTCCAACTTAACATCTCATATCAGCAGTTTTTGGCCAGCTATTCTGGTGCAGCAAGTAAAGTTCAAGTGATAACAACCACTGGATTGCGTCTACAGTTACCTGCAACTCGGTTCAGACCTTTTCTTACACAAATAGGGGTTAGAGGGCAGTTTAGACTGACAACTGACCAAAAAAATAAGTTTATTAAGTTGGAAGCTCTGTAAACCTTGGCGTGCCTAGTGAGTTAAAAGGAATCTTAATCACATAATCAAACATTTCACCTCTTACCACCTCCAAAACAATTAACTATTTCTCAATAATGCTTTTACAATAAATGAATGCATTACCTTTGCTTAACTCGTTAGTAGAAAAGAGCTCAACGGCTCAATTCAAACACCAGCTTAAGTAAGCCCCCTAATAATAAAATATAATTCTAATTGTGGAGTGTGACTATGACCGCACGTGAAACTGTGGTTCCAGTTTTACTTGAAAAAGTGTACAAACTGATTCAAGACAAACTTGACCTTGCTCATCGACCTCTCGTAACTCAACTTGCTCAACACTTGTTTAGTAACGTTTCTCACGACGACCTAACTCAGAGAAACGAATCCGATTTATA
Organism: Vibrio sp. 14N.309.X.WAT.E.F5; assembly: GCF_030397615.1. Lineage (NCBI taxonomy): Bacteria > Pseudomonadati > Pseudomonadota > Gammaproteobacteria > Vibrionales > Vibrionaceae > Vibrio > Vibrio sp. 14N.309.X.WAT.E.F5. The sequence goes on from NZ_JAPNXR010000011.1 coordinate 144,636, forward strand.
CGGTGCTGTAGTTAGCTTATGGCATCACATCAATGAAAAGAAAGCCGACGAAATCTCTGTTCGTGTTTTTAACCCGACAGTAAGTCGTCAAGGCTGGCAATCGACTCACACTATCGTTGAGATAGTGGTACCAGATAGCCCATTCCTCGTTGATTCTGTAAAAATGGCATTAACTCGCCTCGATCTCTCTTCTCACCTTATGCTTCACAACCCAACACAAATCTCCCGTTCTGATAAGGGAAGTGTGGTTGGTGTCAGCAACAATGAAGGTGCATTCCAATCGCTTTTCCATATTGAGGTTGACCGTCTTAGCAGCAAAGCTGAAATGACAGCGCTTAAAACAGAGCTGTTGGATATCTTTACCGATACCGGTCTTGTGGTTAATGACTGGCTACAAATGGTAGAAAGACTTGAAGAAGTCACAAATCAAGTTGAACAACAAAAAGAGACGATTCCAGTTGATGGTCAGCGCTTTGATGAAACGCTTGCGTTCCTTCGTTGGTTAGGTGAGCACAACTTTACGTTTATGGGCTACAAGGAATACGACCTTGTTTCTGTAAATGGCGACACTGAACTACAACCTACCAAGGAGCAAGGCCTTGGTTTGTTCGCAAATTCAGATCGTGTACGTAACGTTAAGCTGTCTGAGTTTTCTGACTCGGCACGCTTAGAAGCGAAAAAACCGTATGTATTGATCGTAACCAAGGGCAACACGGCTTCACGCATTCACCGTCCAGCTTACAATGATTACATCGGCATCAAGAAGTTTGATAAAAACGGCAAGGTCATTGGTGAGCACCGCTTTACGGGTCTTTACACTTCTGCTGTTTATAACCAAACCGTTGAGAGCATTCCTCTAGTTCGCGAGAAAGTAGAGCGTATCTTAGATGCAAGCGGTTACCGTCAGGGTTCATACTCTTACAAAGCACTGCACAATATTCTAGAAAACTATCCGCGTGATGAACTGCTTCAAGCTCGAGAAGAAGAGCTACTTGAAGTCGGTACGGGCGTTGTACAAATGCAAGATCGCGATCTTCTGCGCTTGTTCGTTCGCAAAGACCCGTTTGGCCGTTTCTTCAGCTGTATGGTTTACGTAACAAAAGATCGTTACAACACCGAGCTTCGTCGTCAAACCCAGCGCATCTTGAAGCAATACTTCGGTTGCGAAGAAGAAGTCGAATTCACGACATACTTCTCTGAAAGCCCACTGGCAAGAACGCACTATATTGTTCGTGTTGATAACAACAACATGGATGTGGACGTGAAAACAATTGAGCAAAATTTAATGGAAGTATCGTCTACGTGGGATGACCGCCTGTCTGAATCAATCGTTGCTAACTTCGGTGAGAGCAAAGGTCTTCCATTATCGAAAGAGTACATGCGTGCATTCCCACGTTCGTACAAAGAAGACATGATGCCAGGTTCTGCGGTTGCAGACATCGAGCGTCTAGAAGCACTAAGTGAAGACAACAAACTTGGCATGCTTTTCTACCGTCCTCAAGAAGAGGCGGCAGATTCTAAAGCTGTTCGTTTGAAACTGTTCTACCACAGTGATGAGCCGATTCATCTGTCTGATGTTATGCCAATGCTTGAAAACTTTGGTCTGCGCGTTATTGGTGAATCACCTTATGAAGTGCGCAAGACCAATGGGGTGACTTATTGGATCCTTGATTTCTCGATGCTGCATAAGAGTGATAAGACGATTGATCTTCGTGAAGCTCGCGATCTTTTCCAACAAGCCTTTGCGGCAATTTGGGCGGGTGAGTTAGACAGCGATGGTTTCAACCGCTTGGTATTGGGTGCTGGTCTTTCTGGCCGTGAAATCTCAATCTTACGTGCGTATGCGCGTTACATGCGCCAAGTTGGTTTCCCATTCAGCCAACAATATATTGAAGACACATTGTCTCATTACCCAGATCTAGCGAAAGGGTTAGTGAGCTTATTCGGCAAGCGTTTTGATCCTAAATTGAAGGGCAGCGCGAAAGGCCAACAAGATCTTATTAAGAAGATCACTGAACAATTAGATCATGTAGAAAGCTTGGATGATGATCGTATCATTCGTCGCTACATGGAAATGATCACAGCAACGCTTCGTACTAACTACTATCAGTTAGACGACAACAAACAGTCTAAACCTTGGTTGGCTCTGAAAATGAGACCAAGCGAGATTCCAGATATCCCAGCGCCGGTTCCTGCGTTTGAGATCTTCGTTTACGCACCAGACATTGAAGGTGTGCATCTACGTGGCGGTAAAGTCGCTCGTGGTGGTTTACGTTGGTCAGATCGTCAAGAGGATTTCCGTACTGAGATTCTAGGCCTAGTTAAAGCACAGCAAGTTAAGAACACAGTAATTGTGCCGGTTGGTGCAAAAGGTGGTTTCGTTTGTAAGCGTCAGCATATGATGTCTGGCCGCGATGAAATTTTTGCTGAAGGTCAACGGTGTTACAAACGCTTCATCCGTGCGCTACTAGACGTATCAGACAACATAATCGAAGGCGAGGTTATCCCACCGAAGAGTGTTGTTCGTCATGATGAAGATGACCCGTACTTGGTTGTTGCTGCCGATAAAGGTACAGCAACGTTCTCAGATCTCGCAAACTCAGTATCTGATGAGTACAACTTCTGGTTAGGCGATGCATTTGCCTCTGGTGGTTCTAACGGTTACGACCACAAAGCAATGGGTATCACCGCGAAAGGTGGTTGGGAATCTGTTAAGCGTCACTTCCGTGAAATGGGCATCAACTGTCAAACAACGGACTTCACCGCTATCGGTGTAGGTGACATGGCGGGCGATGTGTTTGGTAACGGCATGCTGTTGTCTAAGCATATTCGTATGCAGGCTGCGTTTAACCACATGCATATCTTCATTGACCCGAATCCAGAATCAGCATCAAGCTGGGTAGAGCGTGAGCGCTTGTTTAATCTACCTCGCTCAAGCTGGGAAGATTACAACAAAGATCTTATCTCTCAAGGTGGTGGCATCTTCTCTCGTCGAGCGAAGTCTATCTCTTTGACGCCTGAAATTCAGAAAATGCTAGGTACTAAGAAAGCATCAATGGCACCAAATGACTTGATCAAAGCGATCTTGTCTATGCAGGTTGATCTTCTTTGGAATGGCGGTATCGGTACTTATGTTAAGTCTTCAAACGAGACTCACACAGATGTAGGTGACCGTGCAAATGACGTGCTTCGTATCGATGGCCGTGACCTGAAAGCTAAGGTTGTTGGTGAAGGCGGTAACTTGGGTATGACTCAATTGGGTCGTATTGAATACGCGCTGACGGGTGGCCGAGTTAATACCGACTTCGTTGATAACGTTGGTGGTGTTGACTGTTCGGATAATGAAGTAAACATTAAGATCTTCTTGAATGGTTTAGTGTCTAACGGTGATCTAACCGTTAAGCAACGTAACCAAGTGCTTGAATCGATGGAAGATGAAGTGGGCGAAATCGTACTAGACGACGCATATTGCCAAGCTGAGTCTATTTCGGTTACTGAGCATCAAGGTGTTGGCTTAGTCAAAGAGCAAATCCGCTTTATTCATACAATGGAAAAAGCAGGGTATTTAGATCGTGGTTTGGAATACATCCCAGATGACGAAACATTGCTTGAGCGTGAAAAGCAGGGTCAAGGTCTAACAAGACCAGAGCTTTCTGTACTTGTCGCTTACGGTAAAATGGTACTTAAAGAAGATCTTGTTAGTGATGATATCGCTAATGATGAATTCCATGCCCAACAGCTTATGCAATACTTCCCAACAGCGTTACGTCGTAACTATTCTCAGCATATGGATAACCATCCACTACGCTCTGAAATCATTGCGACGGCACTGGCTAACCAAATGGTTAACGAAATGGGTTGTAACTTCGTTACTCGTCTACAAGAAGAGACGGGCGCAAATATCGTTGATATTGCAAATGCTTACGCGGCATCACGTGAAATCTACGGTCTTGGTCATGTTCTGAAGAGCATCCGTGAACTGGACAATGTTTCAAGTTCTGAAGCTCAATACGAATTGATCTACCATGTTCGTCGTACACTTCGTCGCTTGGCTCGTTGGTTGTTAAGAAACCGTACCGGTAAACAGTCGGTGAAAGCACTGATTGAACTTTACCAGGGTGATGTTCTTACGATCACAGAGAAACTGGATGAAAACCTAGTGGCTTCTGAAGTAGAAGAGCATAACGCAATGGCACAGTTATGGATTGACCAAGGCGTAAACGCTGAGTTGGCTAATTCAGTTGCGCGTTTGTCTAGCTTGTACTCAGCACTGGATATATCCACAGTAGCTCGTGAAACAGGTAAAACAGTACAACAAGCGTCTAAGCTTTACTTCAACCTCGGTGACCGTTTATCTCTGCACTGGTTCTTGAAACAAATCAATGGCCAAGCAGTAGACAACAACTGGCAAGCACTGGCGCGTGCAGCATTCAGAGAAGATCTGGATTGGCAGCAACGTCAGCTAACTGGCCAAGTGCTTAACTGCGGTTGTGCTTCAGACATCGATGTGATTAAAGCGCTTGATGATTGGATGGAAAGTAACTCGGTTTCCCTGCACCGTTGGGAAAGCATCTTGAACGAATTCAAAGTGGGTTCGGTTCATGAGTTTGCTAAGTTCTCAGTAGCACTACGTGAATTGATGCTATTGAATCTAAACTGCATGTCGACAGACTAGCGACTAGATAAAAACGAAAAGAAACAAGGGCAGGCCATTAGGTCTGCCTTTTTCGTTTGGCTGAGCAATGTTATTTGGCAGAACAGTGTCGTTTGGTTGAATAGTAAATGACGTATCCAATTATTTCGTTGAGTAACTTATGCTTGATAAAGTTAGCTTCTAATTGGCCGAGTTAAACGATGTTCGTTACATGAATGATAGTCAAATAGACCATTCACTGGAGGATACGGTAACGTTTGCTTAATAATAAACCTCTTTCGTTAGCAAACTCGATTATCTTACCCTTACAGACAGTAATAGATTGAATAGTTGGGTAAATAAGTAAATAATATCGCCCCGTTTACACGGCGCTTTTTTCTATCGGAGGCACAATGCTTTACCGTCTAGCCAGAACTGGCTTTTTCCAACTTGATGCCGAAAAGGCACATGATCTTGCAATCCAAAATTTCAAACGCTTCACCGGCACACCTATTGATCTTTTGTATCGCCAACAATTACCTCATCGACCTGTAGAGTGCATGGGTCGCACTTTTAAAAATCCAGTTGGCCTTGCTGCCGGCCTAGACAAAAACGGCGAATGTATTGATGCATTTGGCGCAATGGGTTTTGGTTTTGTAGAAGTAGGGACTGTTACTCCTCGTCCACAAGCAGGTAATGACAAACCACGTCTGTTCCGTCTTGTTGAAGCCGAAGGTATTATCAATCGCATGGGCTTTAACAACCTAGGCGTAGATAACCTAATTGAGAATGTTAAGAAGTCGAACTATGACGGCATCTTAGGTATCAATATTGGTAAGAACAAAGACACGCCAATTGAAAAGGGCGCAGAAGATTACATCATCTGTATGGAGAAGGTGTACCAATACGCAGGTTACATTGCGGTAAACATCTCTTCACCAAATACTCCAGGACTTCGTTCACTACAATACGGCGAAGCACTTGATGATCTGTTGTCTGAACTAAAAACCAAGCAATCTGAATTAGAAGCGAAGCATGGCAAATATGTCCCGCTTGCTCTTAAGATCGCTCCTGATCTAAGTGATGACGAAATCAGCCAAATTTGCGAATCATTGATCAAAAACAAGATCGATGGTGTGATCGCAACTAATACAACATTGGATCGCAGTATCGTCGAAGGTATGAAGCATTGCGACGAAGCGGGTGGCCTAAGCGGACGTCCAGTTCAATCTCGCAGTACTGAAGTTGTTCGTAAACTTCATCAAGAGCTAGGCGACCAACTACCGATCATTGGGGTAGGTGGTGTTGACTCTTACGTTGCTGCAAAAGAGAAAATGATGGCAGGCGCTAAGCTTGTACAAGTTTACTCTGGTTTCATCTACAAAGGTCCAGGCCTTGTTCGTGACATCGTTAAGAATCTATAGTTCGTAAAATCGGTAGTTCGTAAGATCTATAGGTTGAAAACTAATAGTCGTCACTGAAAATCTATAATCCGGTATTGTCTTGATAAAAGAGACACTGTAACTCACTGAGTTGTAGAGAAAAGCGATAAGAAAGAGGAATTCATTTCCTCTTTTTTTTTGCCTGTTGAGCAGTAAAATTACTGTAATTGAAGGTAATTTTGCGTTTTACCTAACGGAATGGTTCAACAGTGTGAGACGAAATGATGCTTAAACCTAGCGATACATGGAGTTGGTATTACGATGAGCAGCAATGTTCATTGATGCTAAACCTCGGAGAGGATATGATTTTTAAAACGAATCTGGTCCGCAATAAGCTGGTGGACTGCGCTTTTAAAGATAATGAATTCACTGTTGATGATGCATCTTCTTACCAAACCTTCAAAGAACAAATTTCTGGCTTAGAATTGTCTGAGCCACGACAAGCCGAGCTTGCACTTTATTGTGTGGCCGCGAAGCGTTTTCATAAGCCTGTACAGCCTAAAAGCTGGTTCTTCGACTCACAAGGCGTAGGCCATGAATATCCTCAAGAAGGGGATATTGTACAAATGAATAACGAGCATAGCCTTGGTTACTTCATTGTATTAGAAGTAGGAGAGTGTGCGAGCTTATGTGCATTTGTAGACTTAGAAGAGTTCCTCCTAACGCCTTCAAAAGGGTTACGATTTGGAGACTCGATTAAAGTCATGCACGATAGAATGACTGACGCAAATGCTATCCTTCATCAAACGCATATTGCGATGGTGGGTTAACCTCTAACCTAGAGCGTTAATAGAGCACTATTTCGACCAAATATCGCTACGAATAAACCTGTAATACCTTCCCCATAATCGGCTTAATAGCCGATTTTTTTGTGCCTAAAAAAGCCTATCTCAATAAATACGACGTAGTTCATTCATTTGAATGACGTTGTTCACTTATTTAATTTGTAAAAAACGTATCTTTTTTAACCTCAATTTCGACCGATTCTCTCACTATCGATAGCGGATTTCCTCTGTTTATTCCCTGTTTGAGGGCTTTTGTTGCTAAATTTCAACCTAAATTCTCACCTGGTATATACCAATTTAGAGGTGAATATAAATGCACTTAATGGCTTGGGCCTATCGATGAGTGTGATTTCTGTGAGATTGAGAGTTGTTGTGTTGTAAGGGAATCCGGGTAAGCGATCGCTTCATGACTGACCATTTGCTAAGCAGTTAGTCGAAAGATTCAATGAAAAGACGAGTTTAGTGTGATGCTCTGGTAACAAATTCAGGTATAATCGAGCTCATTTTTATCAATAAAAGAACACTATGAATCAATATCTAGCGGTTACCTCAAATGGCCTTGAGAATTTATTAGTTGAAGAACTAACCCAACTAGGGATTACAAACGCAAAACCTGTTCAAGCAGGTGTTAAATTCAAAGCCACCAATGAGCAAATTTATCGTTGTTGTTTGTGGAGCCGTTTGGCTTCTCGATTTGTACGTGTCCTTTCAGAATTCACTTGTATGGATGACATGGATCTTTACCTATCGACCACTGCGGTTAACTGGGTAAATCAATTCCATAGCACTAAGCGTTTCGTTGTTGATTTCAATGGTACGAACAACGAAATCCGTAATAGCCAATACGGTGCGATGAAAGTAAAAGATGCCGTTGTAGATTGCTTTGAGAAGAAGTCTTTACCGCGTCCATCTATCAGCAAAGAAAATCCAGATATCCGCATTCACGTTCGTCTGCATCGTGACAAGGCGATCCTTGGTGTGGATATGGTAGGCAGTGGTCTTCATCAACGTGGCTACCGTCCAGAATCCGGTCGTGCACCATTGCGTGAAACTCTTGCTGCAGCGATTCTTCTTCGTAGTGGTTGGGATGCAACCAAACCTTTCCTAGATCCAATGTGTGGTTCAGGTACGTTAGTAATTGAAGCGGCGATGATGGCTGCAAACATGGCACCTGGTGTGAAACGTCAGAAATGGTGTTTTGAATCACTAGAAGATTTCGAACCAGAGCTTTGGGCTGAAGTGAAAGCAGAAGCTAACGTTCAAGGCCGTCGTGGCGTTAAGAAAGTAGAATGTAAGTTCTTCGGTTACGATAATGACGAACGCATGATCAAAACGGCGCGTGACAATGCACGTCGCGCTGGCGTTGAAGAGTTGATTGAATTCGAAGTAGGTGACGCTGCAAAGCTTAAACGCCCAACAGAGTTTACTGATGGTGTGATTGTGTCTAACCCGCCTTACGGCGAGCGTCTGGGTACAGAACCGGGACTGATTGCACTCTACACGGCATTTGGTGCTCAACTGAAGGCTGAGTTTGGCGGTTGCAACGCTTCTATCTTCTCAAGTTCTGATGAATTACTTAGCTGCTTGCGTATGCGTGCAGACAAACAGTTCAAACTGAATAACGGTGCGTTACCGTGTCACCAGAAGAACTACTCAATTTCAGACCGTCCTATGTCTGAGCGTCCTACTGGCGAGCAAGAGCAGCTGATTGCTCCTGATTTCGCTAACCGTCTTAAAAAGAACATCGGCAAAATCGGTAAGTGGGCTAAGAAAGAGCAATTAGATTGCTACCGTATCTACGATGCTGACTTACCAGAATACAATGTTGCGATTGACGTATATCCGGGTCACCTTGTGATTCAAGAATACGCAGCGCCTAAAGATGTGCCGGAAGACAAAGCTAAGCGTCGTTTAACCGATATCATCCGTGCTTCGATTCAAGTGACTGGCGTTGAAGCAAACAACGTAGTGCTTAAGGTTCGTCAGAAGCAGAAGGGTCGTTCTCAATACCAGAAGATGGCTCAAGACTCTTCTAACCTAGAAGTAAACGAATATGGCGTTAAGTTGATTGTTAACCTTCATGACTACTTAGATACAGGCTTGTTCTTGGATCATAAGATTACTCGTCGTCGTATTGGTGAGATGGCTGGTGGTAAAGACTTCTTGAACCTGTTTGCTTACACAGGCAGTGCTTCTGTTCATGCTGCAGTAGGTGGCGCTCGCTCTACAACGACAGTTGATATGTCGAACACGTATCTCGAGTGGGCAAAAGAGAACATGGAACTGAACGGCCGTGTTGGTCGTCAACATCAATTTGTTCAAGCTGACTGCTTACAATGGTTGGCGAAAGAGCAAGGATCTTACGATTTGATCTTTATTGATCCACCAACATTCTCAAATTCTAAGCGTATGGATCAATCTTTTGATGTTCAACGTGACCACATCCAGTTGATGGAAGATTTAAAGCGTCTTCTAAGAGAAGAAGGCACGATTGTGTTCTCTAACAACAAGCGTCATTTCAAGATGGATATGGAAGGACTGGAAGAGCTGGGTCTTAAAGCTCAGAATATCTCGTCTAAGACGTTGCCTCTGGATTTCTCTCGCAACAAGCACATTCATAACTGCTGGTTGATTACTCATAAGTAATTAAGAGATTGTATAAGGATATATAGTGCTGACTCTCTACAGTACAGAAGGATGCCATCTATGTGAGATGGCACTCAAACTCACGGAACAGCTGAATATAAGTCATCAGATCAATGTGGTGGATATCGCATTGGATGATGAGCTCTTTTCCCGTTACGGGGTCACTATTCCGGTGCTCAAATTTGAAAGCTCTGATTTGTCTCAACACTCAGAGCTTAACTGGCCATTTGGCTTGTTAGAACTTAACGATTGGTTAAAGAAGAATGGCATTACTTACAATTCATAATGGGCAATTAGCGTTTGGCGATCACCCATTATTAGATGGTGCGGATTTCGCACTACAAGAAAACGAACGTGTGTGTTTGGTTGGCCGTAATGGTGCAGGCAAGTCAACGTTGATGAAGATTTTGTCTGGTAACATCATCATGGATGACGGCAAGATGCAGATCACACAAGATGTGGTTGTATCTCGTCTAGAGCAAGATCCTCCTCGTAATGAGCAGGGCTCTGTTTACGAATACGTATCTGGTGGTTTAGCTGAGATAGGTGAGTTGCTTAAGGAATACCACAACTTACTTGATGTTATTGCAGAAGACCCGAGCGAAAAGAATTTAAACCGTCTTACTCGCGTTCAAGAAAAGTTGGATCATGCCAATGCTTGGCGTTTTGAAGATCGAGTAAGTAATGTTCTTGCTGCTCTTAAACTAACAGCAAATACCAAATTAACGGAACTGTCTGGTGGTTGGCAACGTAAAGCAGCACTTGCACGTGCGCTTGTATGCGACCCAGACGTATTATTGCTTGATGAGCCTACCAACCACTTGGACGTAGCGACGATCGAATGGTTAGAAGCTTTCTTAAAAGATTTCCGCGGTTCAATCATCTTTATCTCGCATGACCGTGCTTTCATCAAATCAATGGCAACACGCATTGTTGACCTTGACCGTGGCAAGCTAAGTTCTTTCCCTGGTGACTACGACAACTATTTGCTAGAGAAAGAAGAAGCGCTACGTGTTGAAGAGATGCAAAACGCTGAATTTGACAAAAAGCTAGCACAAGAAGAAGTTTGGATCCGTCAAGGCATCAAAGCTCGTCGTACGCGTAACGAAGGCCGTGTTCGTGCCCTTAAAAAGCTTCGTGAAGAGCGTCAAGATCGTCGTGAAGTGCAAGGTAAAGCGAATATCCAAATCGATACGTCTGCACGTTCAGGTAAAATCGTATTTGAAGCTGAGAACCTTAACTTTGCATTTGAAGGCAAAGAGATCGTTACAGACTTTAGCTTCAACATCATGCGTGGCGACCGTATCGCACTTATCGGGCCAAATGGCTGTGGTAAGAGTACGGTGCTTAAACTGCTTCTTGATCAACTTAAACCCGATTCAGGTCGTTTGCATTGTGGTACTAAGCTTGAAGTGGCTTACTTTGACCAATACCGCGAAATTCTAGATCCTGAGAAGTCGGTGATTGATAACCTGGCTGATGGTAAGCAAGAAGTAACTGTAGGCGGACGTGAGCGTCATGCTCTCAGCTACTTACAAGATTTCTTGTTCTCTCCTAAACGTGCTCGTACACCGGTTAAAGCGCTGTCTGGTGGTGAGAAAAACCGCTTGTTATTGGCTCGTATTTTCCTTAAATCGAATAACTTGTTGATTCTCGATGAGCCTACCAATGATTTAGATATCGAAACATTGGAACTTTTAGAAGATTTGCTTGCCAACTATGAGGGTACGTTGCTTCTCGTGAGCCACGATCGTCAGTTCGTTGATAACACGGTAATGACGAGTTGGATATTTGAAGGTAACGGTGTAGTTGAAGAGTTTGTTGGTGGTTACCACGATGCTCAGAAACAAAGAGCACAAGCACTGGAGTATCGTCAGGCTGAAAAGCCAGCAAAGGCAGAGAAAGTTGTTGAGGAAACTCCCAAAACTGCGCCAGTTAAAGCTAAACCTAAGAAGTTATCGTATAAGCTACAACGAGAATTAGAAACGTTACCTTTGCGTTTGGAAGAATTGGAAACCGAGATTGAAACTCTGCAGCAAGAAGTTAATGATCCAGACTTCTTCTCAAAATCTGTAGAGCAGACACAACCAGTTTTAGATAAGCTATCTGCAGTAGAGCAGGAGCTTGAAGTTGCTTTTGAGCGCTGGGAAGAGCTCGAGGCACTACAACAGGAAAGTTAAGAAGTAATAATGACTTGTACTAAATTTAAATTAACAACAGTTGCAGCATTAGTTTTTGCTGCAACTAACGCGAATGCTGCGCTTTATGACGTAGTTGAAGTCAAAACTTCGATTACTGGTGCATCTGAAATCTTTGGTGTTGCGATAGAGCCAGCAGCGTTTCCTACAGTAGCTCAAGATCTCACAGCTACCTTAGGTTGTTTTGGTGGGGATAGCATTGATGGCAAGGCATGTTCATCATATGTATTAGCTGGTGAAACTCGCGATACTCTTGAAGCTGTAAGTTATCGTGAAGAAGTTCCTTTCGCTATGGATGCCCCGTTCCAATACATTCAAGAGCGTGACGATTTCGAAAACTATTGTTATCGAGAGCTGAGGTACTCTACATGTGAAAGTTGGGCAGACAATCGCTGGTACGATACTTGGAATAAGGAAAGAAATGACCTGAGCTATGTGAATGCGAAGGCATTTGTTGAGGGTGGGGCTACATTCGAGAACAATAATACGGTCATTAACTCCCTAGATGATACAGCTCAGCCATTAGGTGTTAAGTCTGATGGTAGCATCCGTAATAATGCGATGTTTACAACGTCACCAAGTGGGCCTACTGGTTCTTCGGAAACTCGAGCATGGCGCGCGATAAAAGCAAGCAACGGTACTGTTTATAATGTAGGTAGTGTATCTACAGTAGGAGCTAAAACCGACACTTCGGATACAACGTTTAGTTCAAAAGCAGCAATTTGGGACGGTGATAAAACCGCAGAAATCGATTGGATCAGAGGTGGTAACGCCCAACAAGGTGATTATTTCGCCCAAGGCAGTATGCGTTCAATTGTTGAGTCGAGCTCCGTTTTTTACGGTGTAGGCTATAATACAGCGGACGGGAATGGCGATCTGCAAGATATGAATGCAAGTGTCTTTGTGAGTAGTCAGATCGACTTTACAAACAATGTTGATTTATCTACCGTGACTTGGGACACGAAGCCTATAAGTGGCGCAGAGGTCAAATCTGGATCTTCAAATGATGATGCAAGATACAGTAACTCTGTAGCGACCGACATTAACGAGAACTTGTTTGTTGTTGGCTATTCTAAGCGTAACGGCTATGTGCCAGAGAGTGGTAGTGCCGGCAACAAGATTTTCGTTGTAACGGATGCTAAAAACCCGACTGCGACGTACTTGTCTGGTGGTATCTTCTTTGGTGGTGCAAGTGGTGAGGCTAAAGCTGTGAACAACTTCAACGAGTTTGTTGGTCAGATTGACGCCGAAACAACCCGAGAAGTAGATGGTAGTGAGCGTCGTCATCGTGGTTTTATCTATCCATACGATCTGCCATCTTCAATTGATGCACGCCGTGTTGATATTTTTGGTGGCCAGGCTTGGTGGTTAGATGATCTAACAAATGATGGTGATGCATCAGGACACAACAACCAATTTAGAATTATCGATGCGTCAGATATCAACGATGCTGGTGTGATTTCTGCAACTGCTATCAAATGTACAGTAAGCGGTAAAGACCAACCATATGATACAACATCACACAACTCGTATTGTGGTGGCGCTGCATCTAATGCAGTAGAAAAGGTTGTAGCGGTTAAGCTTATCCCGATTAAAGGGGCAACTCATGACAGTGGTTCTGACATTGACAGTATCGTAACTCGTAGCACTGATACAGAGAAAGTTGATCGTCAAGGCGGCAGCCTAGGTTGGTTAGGTTTGACTGTACTTGGCCTGTTAGGGTTCCGTAGAAAATTTAAATAATTTTATCTCTTGAGCCCGAGTTCACAATTCTGAACTCGGGCTTTTTTTCGCCTTGAGAAAATTTCAAAAGTGGTCGATTCTTAAAGCTGGAGTCAACAAAACTCCACGAAGTTGTAATCATTGTATGTTAGTAAACGAACACCCGTATGAGGACTGCACTATGAAGAGACAAAAGCGTGATCGCCTAGAACGAGCACAATCTCAAGGTTACAAAGCTGGTTTAAATGGCAGGTCACAAGAAGCTTGCCCATATAGCCAAATGGATTCTAAATCGTATTGGTTAGGTGGTTGGCGTGATGCCAAAGATGATAAGCATTCGGGTCTCTATAAGTAGATAGGGCGAACATATTCAAAGGTCAAGGCTCCATGTTGTGATTATAACAACTGGAGCCTTGTTAGTTTCTGAGAGTTATACAATGCCTTATAAACCGCGACGCGAATAGCCCGTTTATAAAGTGACTTAAGATTGTTTCGCTGGTGGACATATAATTCATGGGATTACTTAGCTATACCTAATGCACTATAACTAAATATTTTGAGGTGAAAATAAAGCAACCATTGGCTGCTTTATTAAAAATCTAACTATTAACTAGAATGCTGATGTATCTTGGAAAAGACCAACTTTCAAATCTTTAGCCACATAGATCTCTTTACCATCAACAAGAACGCGACCATCTGCAAGGCCCATTACTAGGCGACGGTTAACAACACGCTTCATGTGAATTTCGTAAGTTACTTTTTTAGCCGTAGGTAGGATTTGGCCAGTGAATTTAACTTCACCAACACCTAGAGCACGGCCTTTGCCTTTGCCGCCAACCCAACCAAGATAGAAGCCAACTAGCTGCCACATTGCGTCTAGGCCAAGACAGCCTGGCATTACTGGGTCACCAGGGAAGTGACAATCGAAGAACCATAGGTCAGGAGTAATATCCAGCTCAGCAAGAATCAAACCTTTACCGAAATCACCTTCAGTTTCAGACATTTTAGTGATGCGATCCATCATTAGCATGTTTGGTGCTGGAAGTTGAGGGCCTTCTGGCCATAGTTCGCCTTGGCTTGATGCTAGAAGCTCTTCGCGAGTGTAAGAATCACGTTTGTTTTGCATTATCAATTACTCCGATTTTTGATAGGTGCATATTAGTGAACAGGTGTACGCTAAACAAGTCCGATCAGTACTAGACAAACCAGTTTTTAATGCGTCCAACAATTCCAATTGGGTGTTCATGTCTTTCAAAGTTTTCAATACGTTCCGCGATTTTACTCAGAACGCTTTCTTGTTCTTCGTCCCTAAATGGTGCGTTCATAATAAGAGGAATCGCTTCATCTACATTAGAGACAGACCAAATATGGAATTCTTCGTTTTTGATGCTTTCAATTAGGTCTGGCTTCAGAGCAAGATGTCTTAAGTTAGATCTTGGAAGGATCACGCCTTGTTCGCCAGTTAGCCCGTTGTGTTTACACACATGGTAGAAGCCTTCGATTTTCTCGTTTAGCCCACCAACGGCTTGTACGCGACCGAATTGGTCGACAGCACCGGTTACCGCTATTTGTTGATTAATAGGGTATTCCGACAAAGCACTTACCAGAGAGCAAAGCTCAGCAAGGGAAGCGCTATCGCCATCAACTTCGCAGTATGATTGCTCAAACACAACAGAAGCAGCATATGGTAACGGGTCTTCAAGGTTTAGCGCGCTGCTTACAAATGCTTGCATGATCATCATGCCTTTAGCGTGAAGGTTGCCACCAAGCTCTGCTTTTCTTTCTACATCGGTAATGTCGCCATCGCCAAAGTGAATAACACAGGAAATACGAGCTGGTTCACCATAAGAAATAGGGTGTCCAGGAACGTCAATAACCGTTAGGCCGTTAACTTGGCCGACTTGCTCACCCTCAGTTTCGATGATGACTTGGCCATCTCGAATATCATCGAGAGCACGTTCAGGAAGGTAAGACTCGCGGTTGTATTTGTGTTGTTGAGCTTGCTGAATATGGTGAATATCAATGTCAGCACCATTTGCTTCGATAAGCGCTTCATTCAACAGCGCGTTATGCCAAATCGGACATAGCGGTATGTAGCTCTGATCTTCCGTTTCTCTTGCGCCTGCCGTTAGGATTCCTACCAAAGCTTCTTGAGTTATCGTTGGAAGGTTATAGCGACGTTGCAACCACTTAAGATAGCCAAGGTATTGCGTTAGGCTTTCATTGGAGAGCTTAATATCTTGTTCTATTTCACTAAATAGACAAAACCCTGTTTGAATATCGCCATCTAGGTAATCCAGATCACCAAGTTGAGCGCGGTCTCCGACAACAATCAACTTAATGTTGTATGTCAGTGCTTCGATAGGTGCCTGATTTAGATGTTCAGGAAAACTGCTAATTGGTTCAACAGCTTCACCGAGAAGCGCTGATTTCAATAATAGCCAGCTTCCTGGGTTTGCCAGGATCAGATTGGCTGAAACAACCAGATAGCCATTGTTTGCTCTAGAAAGTAGGCCTGGCTTTGTTGCTACAATGTCACCATTTTTAGACTGAACTTGGTCAAACAAAGTGGCTGCATTTAAAGATTCGGTTTTTACAACGGGCTGAGCTTCGTTGTTTAACTCCGTCGTTAAAGATTCAACGATAAGTTGACGATAGATCGAATTGTCAGGCGCATTAACAAGTAGAACTCGTGAAAGATTGGATAGGCGTACAAAACGGGTTAGCGCATCTCTAAATCTATGTTGAATATCTGAGAATGTGAAAGGAGAGATGTCAGGGAATTGCTCTAGTTGAGCGCTATATTCATCGTACTGAGGCGTTACATGTCGCCAATCTACTTGAGTCATTTAAATGTCTGATTATGATAATAAGGTAGGGAGTATATAGAAAAAGCGGGGAGTCATATAGGTCTATGTTGTAGTTACTAAACACTAAGCTAATATAAGTATGATCTTGGTCTATTCTTTCAAGACAATAATTGTTAAACAACCCATTATGGGTTACGCTGTCACTAGATTAACTCTCGAGATTAGACATGAAATATCAGCAGCTTGAAAATTTAGAATGTGGTTGGAAATGGAACTACTTGGTAAAAAAATGGAAAGAAGGTGATTCGATCACCTGCCATATTGATTCAAGTGAAGCTGATGTTGCCGTGCAAGCTTTGTTGAAGCTAGAACACCAACCTACAGGCGTTCTTGAGTGGATCTCAAATAACATGTCGCCAGAGCTTGATAACAAGCTTAAACAAGCGATCAGAGCCAAACGTAAACGTCACTTCAACGCTGAACAAGTACATACTAAGAAGAAGTCTATCGATCTTGATTATCGCGTTTGGGAAAAGCTATCTCAACGAGCAAACGAACTCGGTTGTACGTTATCTGACGCGATAGAGTATTTGGTTAGTGAAGCGTCTCGAAGTGAGCAGGCCAGCAAAACAGTAACCAGTCTCAAAGAAGATTTGAGTAAACTTCTTTCCGACGACAAATAAGCAGCAATAGTGGTGGCATTATGATGTATGTAATCTTAATTGGAGCCGTATTGGTTTTTTGGCTAGTCGCAATTGATAGACCGGTTCTGAAGATAAAGTTCAAAGAAGGTGAGATTGAACAAGTAAAAGGGCATTTACCGCCTAGCTTTAAGCACAACCTTCAAGAAATCGGTCACAACAATGCATTTCAAGGAGAGCTTAAGGTTTACGCAAAGCGTTCAGGTTATAACCTGAAGTTCACGAAAGATATTCCTAAGAATGTTCAACAACGTATTCGAAACGTATTTCCTCACAATGGCTTCAAATCTAAAGGCTCCAAGAAGGCATAACATTTGAAACCATGGTTTGCTTACTAATCTCTAGTACTAATTTAACCTCATACTTCTCCTAATAATTTACATACTGTTTTCAACACCACATAGTTGAGAACAGTATGAAACATCTCGTATTTTTGTTGTGCTTTATGTCTCCAAGCATACTTGCTGATGATGCATTAGTTAATCCCGTTGCAAAGAAAATTAAATCTTCAATCCTCAAAGGGATGAAGAAAAGTTCGATCGAACTCGAAGGGTACTGCGACCTAATGATCGAAATGCGACACTCTAAAGGCTATGCCCGAATTAAAAAGGTTAGGACTTCTGGTGACAGCCTAGTGTGTAAACAAGCGCGAAAACACTTGCCTGATAATCGAAAGTTTAAATACAGCTTCCTTGAAAAGTACATTCGTTTACACATTGAAAGTTAGTCAACGATTTTGCTCTTCCGATATGCACTCTCAATGCATTATAACTAAATGATTAAGGATATATTATACAAACCAGGTTCTATCACATCTTAAATATCTATTAATATTGACCTAATTATATATAGCTGGGATATAATACGATGAATAGCTAGGATTAGGTCAAGGAAAGTCACGGTTGTTGTTAGCAAACAAAAATTACACTCCTGAAGTTATTGAAATATCGAGAAAAGTTTCAATTAACGTAGAAAAACACTTCAATAAGTGGTTAGTATCTCCAAAGTTTAAACTCAAACAAACGACAGTAGACACACTGTTAAGTTTGGAAAATCGCTATTGTGATAGCGTTATTTTCGATGAGAATGATCGAATATCTCACAATCAGCGAATTCTGTTGCGATGTGAACAAGACAGAGTCAGTGCTCGTCGTGAAAAAGTCGTCGCAAAGCAAAAGACATTACGTTACGTCATAGATGATGTGTGTAATACAGCTTCCGAGTTGATGATCGAGAAGCTTGAACAAACATTGATGAGCTCTCTTTTTTCTGAACTTCCGGATTTTAACCATTTCGCTAGTGTCGCTTATTCGTCATCTTTGAACTTTTCCAAGTTACATCAAATTTCAGCTGAAAGTAGGCTACTAAGTTCAAGTCTTATTGAGTTTGTGTCGAATCCGGAATTTACAGAAAAATACGGTAAAAAATCGAAAGTGGTACTGGATCCAAAAGTAGCAGCGAGACAAATTGGAATAGAAAATTGTAAATTACTCTTTCCACTACTCATGAGTCAGCAACTCATTAAATGGTCTGATGATAACATTAAGCCTATTGTTCCCAAGGTCTGGCAACACCTCGTCGTGACAGCAAACTCGACCAGAATGAGACTACAAGAAACATCAGTAAAAGAGCCAGACGCTGGTATTCTACTTGGAGTATTAAGAACGCTGCCGTTATTCGTCATTTGTAATCATTTTTCAGCGACGTTTGAAGATGCACTCGTTAAAACCATGCTTGGTTATCGGGATGCAAGCGACAAGCACGACGAATACTATGCGTGTACCGAGGTTATTCCAAACACACAGTTTCTAGAATCCATGATAGAAATCTTAGATACTAAGCTACTGAAAAAACTCGTCGATTGCATAGATTGGAGCCCAAATAACCAGTTTATTAAACGTGCGCTTCTCGAAGAGGTTCACGATATCCCAGCCCTTGAACGAAGCGTGTACGGTGCAGCGCTTTCGCAGGGCAGAAAGTTCTCTATTTTTGAAGCCCTAGAGAATAGCGAATTGTTTAATATTAAACATCGACCTTATTGGTTTTCAACGGTTCAGATGTCTGTAGCGACTATGGAGCAAATGCAGGCCAGAATACCTGGCAAGTTGACCACAAGCATGTAAAAAGAGGAGCCACAATTTAGTACGGCTCCTCTTTTTAGTTACAATGTAACTCGTAGTGATATTTCAGTTTGTTAAACAGTACGTTAGCTATCTATCTGATTTAATTGACTACTTCAAAAGTGCAGGAATTCTGCCTCGCAATTGCGTGTTTGACCGGTATTCCAAGGCTCTGACATATCATAAGGACTTTGAGTTTGCGATCTGGAGGAGCGTGTTCTGAAAGGATAACAGCACTTAAGCACTCTTTATTTAGATACAGCTTATTCCCAATGAGCTCGTCATCATGTAAAACCCACCTATATTCTTCTTCATACCGCCAATTCGAATGCTTAATTTTGAATAGTGCAGTGCCCAAATCCGATCCTTGTAAATCCTGATCAGATGGCAAAGTAAATCGAGTCGGGTCATCTTCATATTGCACTTTAAAACAGTTGAGGTTTGTTTCTCCATCATAATGATTGAGGTCGTATTCAATAGACATGCCTTTGAAGCTATCGCCGTACTGAGACCAAAGTATAGGGTGGTCGCTCGATTGAGAAAAGCACATCACCTTGAATTCGTTCTGAAGGTTTGGGTCAAATATGTGGTTCGATTCAAAAGGGTTGTTAAAGGTTTCTGCGTAATCAAACCACAACGAACACTCAGAGATAGATTGTATGTTTCTATCATGAAGCGTTCTGAACTTATAAAGTTTAGGCAACATATCAAACACCTAGTTTACAACATTGCCAGATACTAGCATTTAACTATACAAAGTAGGCATGTGTGCACTGCATTTGATTGCTTAGTCACCTTGTTTGTTCAGATAACTGTTTGATAGATCAAAATTTAAACACGAAATAGCAGTCTGTTTAAGAGGTTTGTTTTGTGTGGACCTGAATTCGACAGGAAAATAGTTGCAATTAAAAGAGACAACGTAACTTGTTGGATTGCTCGGATGTTTTAACAACGTCTTCTGAGGCTGAAACTAGCTACAGCCCAGAAAGGCCAAAAATTGATGACATACGGCCTTACCAATGAGAGTGCGATAGTGTGTTTAACGTGTTATTTAGCGACGACGTAAGTCGATTGGTCTGACACGTCTGTTGATGCAATGCCGAAGTGCGCTAACGGGCACTTGATTTAGGTGTCAGTGTTTTATCTAAAGATATTAATGCCACAGCGTTTGCCCTTCTAAGTGTGAAGGATCACGCGGTAACTTACGTAATGTGAATTCATCTCTGAGATAAGATTTAGCGAAGTTCTTTCGCTTCTTTCCTAATGCTGGCAAGTCGCCTAACACTTTAACAATACCTTTAACTTCCAGTGAATCAAAACTATAGCCTTGATCAAGAAGGAGCTCCAATACTGGATAGAGCTTTTTATATACCCGAGTTGCTTCAGCTTTTGAATCTCGTCTTCCTTTTATCTTCGCCCGCAAAGAGTCGAGTAGAGAGAGCCTTCCCAAATGGCCAAGTATATTGGATACATTAATTATGACGTTCGTAACGTAGATACTTAGAACGAGTTCGATGCAAAAGATAACGTAGTATTCAGTAATAAATATTTGGTCACTGTACAGGATGACCGGGTAAACATTCTCTAAGATCGTCATGCCAACAAAACTAACACCGATCAAGATTCGATAATTAGAACTGATAACGTCCACATTAGTGAATCGTAAGAACAAACAAATAATGACAACGTATGTGATAAACGCAGAAACAAAGGAGATGACTTGCTCACCAGTACTCGCCACCATTAGGTCAACATTAAAGAAAGTAGATCCAATGATTAGTAGTGCGCATAAGATAATTGCTTGCTTTTGGTCATTGTTTGTTTGCAAAATTTTGGCTCCGATTTAATACAGCGGCGGAGTATAGATGAAACTTGCAACTACTTTTATATCATTGATTTAAAATGGTTATTTTGACTACCTAATTGGTGGTATTGATTGGTTCATTGAATCGATAAACCGTGCTTTTGATAGGGCTCGGTTCGTAATTTTCTCAACTTTGCTGTGTGACTAATAATATCACCCCATCCCCAAATATTTCCTTTCAGGAAAGTAGAGCGCATTCTTTGCTACATAAAAAACGCCAATACCAACTCTATCAGGAAGGCTTGAGCCAATTAGACGGCCACAACGTCCAAGTCGCCATCAATCCGGGCATGCGATTGATTTCATGGCTTACGATGAAAACAACAAGGTGACGTGGGACTTTAAGTATTACGAAGCGATTTAAGGACTTAATCCGGCGCTGTGTGCAAAATCCGCAAGGACTAAGATACTGAAACCCCTCACATTTCACGCACAAGCCAACTGCGTATTATGTCTGCTTATGTTCAATCGTGCATATCTCCTTGAATCAGTGCAACCTCTTGTATTTAGAGGTTTTATCATTGAAGTATCGCGAAATGAGTAAGAATTACATTTTTCGAGAGTTAGAGTGCCAAATGACGAAGGAAGAGGTTGCTGAACTGTGTTTTAAAACTGTGAGAACGGTCACGGGATGGGACGAAGGAAAACCAATACCGCCGGAGTGCAAAAGGCTAATGAGAATGGCAAAAGGTCGAGAACTAAGCATTAGTGAAGACTGGATACAGTTCAAAATGTTATACGACAGTATGGAGCTGCCGACAGGCCAAGTGGTAAGGCCGCAACAAATCTTAGCAGGGATTGCGCTTTTGGGGATTCAATCTGAGTTAGAGATTAAGACTTCAACACATCTACTCGGACTTGCTAGAGCAATAGCGAACATCAAGAAATAGGATTAGAAAAGTATGGTTCTTTCAGACTTACCACTAAGAGCTGTAGTTATCATATTCTATGGTGAGCTAATTAGTTGTTAAAGTTACTACGACTGGGCAGGAGACTACCTTTCTGGAATTAACCAGTCCTCCTTTTTGGTCATATCAAGGAGAAAGGAGCCGGACTCATAGAGTTCGGCTTTTTTATAAGTAATCTAATTTTTAAAAACTACTTTTTCTATAGAGCTTGTTTTTATCTTTTCAACTTGGCCGCTAGTATCATCTAAATACATAACCCAATCATTAGTCTCTTGTATCAAGTGGGCATCATAGATTTTTTCTTTTGTTTCTATTGATACAAACTCAAGTTTGGCTCCACCTAAGGCAACTGGTATTTTGGGATAAATATATTTTGTGTAATTACTAATTACCATCCATAAAATAAAGAATAATGCAATCGTACCAAATACCAGTTGGTACAACTCTTCGTGCTTTTCCTTTGTCTCGGGGTCAGAATATTTGGGTTCAACGTCTAAGTATTTATCGTCTTGGCTCATGGCAATACCAATATAGCCAAAGAAGAAGTATGTGGTCGCTTTCGTAATTCCAGAGAATTCAGGAACATTCCATGCAATAACGAAAGTAATAACTATCATTGGTATTGCTGTGACTCTTGCGAGGAATCCAAGAACTTTACTAAAAAGAGTCTCATTATGATTTATCATCAATGCGATGTTGAATATTGAAAACACAACAACAGCATGAGCAATTGTTGAAGCTATAAAGCCAATCACAATTAAAGGATCGGTAGGGTGTATGGAGACTTCAAATAGTTCTTTACCATACAAAAGAGTATAAGCGACATAAGGTAGCGAAATGACTCTTAAAGACCATGGTAATAGCTTATCAATTGTTAAGCTTTTACTAATGTTAGATAAGTTTACTTTTATACCTGTATAGACAAAGCACACAACAGCAAAACCGACTAACCCAAATCCAGACAGAATGTATTTAGCTTGGACTAATTGAAATTCATAACTTCCGAAGTTCGATAGGTATGCGTTATGGACAATAAAACCAACAACATATAAAACTACAGGGATTTTAATCCAGTACTTTTCTAGTAACTCCAAATTCTAACCCTTTCATGATGCCTTACAATCACAAGGCGTGAGCATTCTACACTTAAGTGTGACAGTTTTCTTTCTGATACGATGTTACTAACAATTCCCTTTTACGAACAGTGCTTTATCGTTAAAAGCAATATGATTAACAAAAAATATAGCACGATTCGATATAGTTAAAAATAAGGGACTAGCGCGCAAGCTTGCAACTAGAGCAGGGTTATGTGGGTACTGATAGTTAGGTTGAATTTACCCCCGTGATACAACACGGGGGTTGCTGCCCACAGCGTCGCGCTCGCTGTTCAGCTCTCACGACTCACGCGAAGCTGTGGGCAGAGTAGAAAGAATTGTTAGCTAGATGGGTTGCAGTAGCAAAAAGCCCCACTGATGTTGTGAGGCTCTGCTAGGGTGATCTTGGCAATGTGAAGGGCGGGTGATGTGGTTTCATCAAGTCAGCTACGCTTCGCTGCTTTTCGGGCATTTGGGGAAGTCATACCCAAGAACTGTATCGAGTGCCCTTATCCCTGCGGGGCTAGTGCACCAATAAGCGTTATTTTTTTACGAGTTAAAATTTAAAGGTATCCCAATTGTTCAGCCGCTTTACGCAAGTCGAACAATTGAACATCTTTGGCAAGTTGTTCAAGTTCAATTTGATCCAAACTTTCAACCGACTCTTTACTCGGTGGCTCAAAGAAAATAAAGCCTTGTAGTAAGTTCTGAAGAGAAACAATCTCTTCGCTGTCCAAAACTTTCTTAAGAGATTCAGCTTCAAACTCACTACATTCATATAGCTTTAGATTATGTAAATAAACTAACACTTGTTTTTGTTCATCAATTTTAAGTGACTGGAACCACTTTGACGAAGGGAACTGTGCGTTAGAGTTTTTCATTTCTGCATCACATTGTTGCCATTTTTGATCCCAATCGACCAAGTAATCTAGCCTATCAGGACTGGTAGCGCAGCCGCCTAATAAAAGGGTGCTTCCCAATAAAGCTAGAGCTTTATAGTGCTGACTCATAAACACATCTCCAAAATTGTTGTTCTTTCCCTGATGTCATGATCATCATTCCTCCAGCAGCCTGCGATACCTTGTGTTTCGTTATCTTGTTAGTTGCCATCATTGCATCTCCCCACAATTCCCAATCATATTCCCTGATTGAAATAGCTCCTTCGAAGGCAGCATTTCGAATCGAAGGCGTCCCAAAAAATATTTGATACACCGGAACCATTGAAACAGCGCTACTAAGTAAATCGCCATGGCTCATTATATCGCGAACTTCTTGAATGCTTCCTTTGCTCTTTGTGGAAAGAGTTAAGTTACTGATTGTACAATATCCTAATTTCGCCATTGTTAGTTCCTCTAGTCAACCTATTAAATTCTAACAACAAAGTGTGATTCTTTTTAACTAACCTCTTAGACAAAAGAATCAAATGCTCAGTTAAAACGAAATCGGCATTATGATTCGGTACATTTCGAACCTTACATGCTGAAGATATCAACAGACCTTTGAACATCCTCAACTCTACCACTCATGAAGTCGTTACCTTCAGAAGCGGTAGCAACGTCACTCGATGTAGGTGGACACGTTAAAACCCTCGACACTGTTTTAGAGCGCACTTGAATCAAGCAATCATCAATCAATTCGAAGCGGTAGCCGTAGCGGTTCAATACAGCCGAGCGTATATAGAAGGTGTCTACACCTTTATCTATCCTAAAAACAAAGTCTGAATACTCACCAAAGCCCTTTGGATAAACCGTTCTACTTACTGACGTAAGGTAGACCGCTGTAGAGCCGTTGAATACTGGAAAAGCATCAAAGAAAGGATTCACAGCATCAGGAAGACTTTCAGCAGAAGCTTGAGAAGTAGCATTGCTAGAACCCACCCGAACAGAACTTTCCCCATCTTGGATAGGAACATTTTCAGATACTGGAACGTTAGCCGGAGGAGATAGAGTAGGCGAGTTGGTAGGGGCAGCTGGCGCATCAACCGTTTGAACTTCACCCACATCAGAATCAGATAGTACATAAGATAAATCCCATAGAAATTTGCCAATGGCCACGACACCGATAAGGATCGCAAGAATGAATTTTGGAGACTTCAATACCGAGATATCAGACTTAGTAGCGTTAAAGCCTCCGGTTCCTGTGGACTGATAGAGCGCGAATACATCAACAGGAACTTTCTTAGTCGTACTACTGGCCATGTCGGCCTTAGTAGAGGGAGCTGTCTTAGTGGACTTTGGAGGATGGTTAAAAATTCTTGGCTTACGACTTCGAAAGAACGTGTCCGTTGAACGGTGAGAATAAGCTTCACCGGCACAGCCTTTTAACCAAGTAGGGATTGCAGTGTAATCAGGCGTAAGCATGACAATATCCCATTGGTATTTTCTATGCCGCATGAATGCACCGTAGAAGTCGAACGGGTAGAGCAGTCTGTTATTTTCATCGAGTTGGGTTCGTTCACAATCATCAACGTCACCCACTTCAAATGAATCAGGGTCAACCGGAAGCCAACGAGAATAGAATAGTTCTGAAAAGTCTTTAGGTAGGTAATCTACGAACTCAGAGAACGGCTTTTGTAAGAACTTCTCACGCTTGAATCCTGCTTCGGGACAATACAAATCCTGACACTCGTCAATCACAACGAATGCACCAAGAGGCATCCAGTTGAACCAGTTTTGCCAGAGCATCACACCCTCAGAAGATCGTGTAAAGATCCTAATCAAGCGTGCTGAATCTGGAAACTTTTCACCTAGCAATTCTTCGATAGATTCTTTAGGCTTCAAGCCCTCAATATTGGTTACAACGATACGACCCTCACGCAAAGCAGGGAGGATTTCGAACCATGTAACATAAGCGGTTTTATAAGCCCCGTTAGAGCCATGACGAAAGGAAACAGCCATATCACCACCCCATAATTCTAAGCACAAATGCCGTAGCAAACGCATCAACAACAATTCGAACTGAATCAACAATGCCGAACTGGTGACAGGCAAAGCGTAGGTCTGATGGAAGCTTGTTAAAGGCCATGTTTAACACCGTATAGACCTCATATTCAGAAAGCAGTAAAGAGGCAACGCTATAGGCCATTTCGAGCATTTGGATTTTTAGATAGATATAGAGCTTAATGAACCAAAACCATGCATAGGTGAACAAGTCTAAAAACAAGTCAGGAATGGTAGCAAAGAAGTCGTAAATACTGCCGAAGACAGTAACAATGTAATCAAGTGCGCTGTAGAAATATTCCATGATTTATACCTTAGAGCGACCAGAAGAAAGCAAGATAAAGCCAGCTAATAGAGCTGCGATGAATAAGATAACGGTTCGAATCATATTGGTATTGTTGGAGCCTAAAGTGCTGAAAAGATTAAAACCCACATCAACATCCCATCGACTAAGAAAGAAGCTTGTACCGTCATATGAGCCGTCAGAGAATGACATTTGACCGAGCTTTAGAGGAGATTGTTTTACAGTACTTTCAAGCGTTTTTTCTAGCTGTTCAACTTCAGCCTCTATTAACCCAATGGAATTAGAAAGAACAGTGTTACCAACATAACCGTCACCATTACCTGGTGCAGTGAATGAACCTGATTTACCGAAAACCTCTTGAAGGACATCTTTAATATCCCCTTTGGTAAGACCATCATCATTATTGTTACCACCACCAGTAGAACCGTCACCACCAGTAGAACCGTCACCGCCAGTAGAGCCGTCGCCACCAGTAGAACCATCACCACC